>NZ_CP107766.1:316250-632500 GCF_036345115.1 Streptomyces griseorubiginosus | reverse complement strand
CCGGTACGCCGCTGGGCGCCCCCAACCCGCCCACACTGGCCGGGCGTTGGGTCACCGCCATGGCCCGGGTCAGCTCGCGCGGCAGGTCCTGGGCGAAGACGTCGTGGAACTTCGCCGGGTCGACGTAGGCGTCGATGCCCGGCTCCGAGCTGCCCGGCACCGGGTACGGGCGGGTCAGCAGGGCGTCCGGCAACCGGCTGCCGGGGAACTGCCCCGCCAGCTGGAGCGCGCTCTCGCCCTCCGCCGGGGCGAACGCGGCGACGTACACGAGTGCCTTCACGTTCGCCCGGCCGTGCCCGGCGTTGGTGATGACCTCGCCGCCGTAGGAGTGGCCGACCAGGATCACCGGGCCGGGGATCGTGTCGACGACGCTGCCGACGTACTGGGCGTCGCCTCCGATGTCGCGCAGCGGGTTGGCGGGGGCGATGACGTCGTAACCAGCCTTGAGCAGGAGGGTGCTGACGTCGTTCCAGCCCGAGGCGTCGGCGAAGGCACCGTGCACGAGGACCGCGGTCGGTCTGCCGGCGGTGCGGGCCGACGCGGGGGTGACGCCCAGTGTGAGGGCGCCCGCCGTGATCAGTCCGCCCGCGAGGACGCGCCGGCGGGAGTGGTCTTCGGGAACCATCCGATGACTCCTAGGAGTTGAGGAACGCGAGCAGATCGGCGTTCAGCTGGTCCTTGTGCGTGTCCGTGATGCCGTGCGGGGCGCCCGCATAGACCTTGAGCGTCGCGTTCTTGACCCGGGCCGCCGAGGCCTTGCCGCCCACCTCGAACGGCACGACCTGGTCGTCGTCGCCGTGGATCACCAGCGTGGGCACGTCGAAGGCGTCCAGGTCGGAGCGGAAGTCGGTGGCGGAGAAGGCCGCGACGCACTCGTAGGCGTTGCGGTGCCCGGCCTGGAGTCCCTGCCGCCAGAACGCCGCCCGGACGCCCTCGGAGACGTTCGCGCCGGGCCGGTTGTTGCCGAAGAACGGCCCGTCGGCCAGGTCGCGGTACAGCTGCGAGCGGTCGGCGAGCGAACCGGCGCGGATCGCGTCGAACGCCTCGATCGGCACCCCGCCCGGGTTGTCGTCGGTCTGGAGCATGAACGGCGGCACGGCGGAGACCAGCACCAGCTGGGCGGCCCGGGAGGTGCCGTGCCGGCCCACATAGCGGGCGACCTCGCCGCCGCCCGTGGAGAAGCCGATGAACGTCGCCTCCCGCAGGTCGAGGGTGTCGACCAGGGCGGCGAGGTCGTCGGCGTAGGTGTCCATGTCGTTGCCGTGCCAGGTCTGGGTCGAGCGGCCGTGCCCGCGCCGGTCGTGGGCGATGACACGGAAGCCGTTCGAGGCGAGGAACAGCTGCTGCGCCTCCCAGCTGTCCGAGTTCAGCGGCCAGCCGTGGCTGAGGACCACCGGGCGGCCCTCGCCCCAGTCCTTGTAGAAGATCTCGGCTCCGTCGGCTGCGGTGACGTACGGCATGGGAGTGCTCCCGTCTGCGGGACGTGTGCGACCCGTCGATCCTCGTTCGGCGCCGCCCGCCCCGAACCCCGTGGAGCGCGTAGTCGTGACCCCGGCTCAGAGGCCGGGTGCCTGCGCCAGCTGTCTGCGGGAGGTGACGTCGAGCTTCCGGAAGACCTTGCGGAGGTGGTAGTCGACGGTGCTCGCGCTGATGAACAGCCGGCCGGCGATCTCGGCGTTGGTCGCGCCCGCCTTGGCGAGCCGGGCGATGGTCAGCTCCTGCGGGGTGAGCGTGCTCGCGGCCAGGGCGGGACCCCGCTGCGGATGCTCGCCGGTGGCGGCGAGTTCCGTCGTGGCGCGGGAGGTGTACGCGGTGGCGCCCATCTCGTCGAACATCGTGAGGGCGGTGCGCAGGTGGTGCCGGGCGTCCTTGCGGCGCTTGCGGCGGCGCAGCCACTCGCCGAACAGGAGGTGGGCGACGGCCAGATCGGCCCGCGCCCTGGTGGCGGCGAGGAGACCGATCGCCTCCCGGTACAGCGCCTCGGCGTCGCTCACCGGAGCGAGCAGGGCGCGGCAGCGGGCCAGCAGGCCCAGCGCCCAGGGGGTCGCGGTGCTTTCCGCCCGGGCGGCGAGAGTGCGCAGGGCGGCCGTGGCCAGGATCCGGTCGCCGCAGCGGACGGCGGCCTCGACCAGCGGCGGCAGCAGCCGGGAGTGCACCCCGAGCAGGTCCTGCTCGATCAGCTCGTGGGAGACGCTGCGGGCCCGCGCGTAGTCGCCGCCGCCGAGGGCCAGGATCATCGTGCCGATCCGGGCGATGGACTCCACGGCGCCGTTCCCCAGCCAGGTGCCGGCCTCCATCGAGCCGCGCAGCACCGCCTCCAGGTTCTCGGAGTCCGCGTGCCAGGCGAGGAGTTCGGGGTGCCGGTACAGCTCCCACATGTCGTCGCTCGCGCCGAGCGCCGCCCGGATCTGACGGCCCTGGGCGTGCAGGTCGTCGGCGAGCGAGAGGTGACCGAGGATCGTCTCGTGCATCACCGTGCAGTAGAGGGCCATGTCCAGCTGCTGCAACGCTCCCGTCGCGCGGGCGACGTCCGCGGCCCGTTCCATGACCGCGCTCTGCGCGTCCGCGTCCCACAGCATCATCGACAGCGTGACCGTGGGCAGAAAGGCCCGCAGCACGTCCTCGTCGGCGGTTCCCGGGTCGAGAAGCATCGCATGGGCCCGCCGCATGTCGGGCACCGCGCGTTCGTACCCGTCGGTGACCAGGACGGCGAAGGCTCGCAGCACCAGGTCGGTGCCGGACACCGGGCGGGTGCGGGGGAGCAGGTCGTCGATGGCCCGGGCGATCTCCGCCACCGTCGTGTCCCGGATGAGGTGTTCCGCGCAGACGGCACGGTCCACCGCTCTCAGCAGGGCCTCCCGGGCGAGGCCGGGCGCTCCGTCCGCGAGGACCCGGGCGGCTCGCAGACACAGGGCGGACGCCCGGGCGAAGGAGCCGGCGTCGCCGAGGAAGGTCACCGCGTTGGCCCGCACCAGCAGCGCCCGGCCCCGGCCGACGGCGTCCAGCAGCCCGATGTCGAGCGCGTCGAGCAGTGACTCGGCCTGGAGCGGCGCACCGGCGGTCAGCGCCGCCTCCGCCGCCGCGAGCAGCCGACCGGTGCGTACGGCCCCGGCCGGCGACATCTCGGCCGCCCGGGTCAGGAACGTCGCGCGAGCCGCGTAGCCGCCCCGCGCGCCCGCCCGGTCGGCCGCCTCCTCCAGGCCCGCCGCGACGGACTCGTCCGGCCCGATCGTCGCCGCGGCCCGGTGCCAGGCCCGCCGGTCGGTGTCGGCCGGATGGTCGGTCACCTCGGCCAGCGCCCGGTGCGCGCGCCGCCGCTGCACGCTCGTCGCGCCGCCGTACACCGCGGACCGCACCAGCGGATGCCGGAACTCGACCCGCCGGCGCAGGACGACGAGCCGCGCTGCCTCAGCAGGGCCGGAGTCCTCGGGGCCCGCCCCGAGACGGCGGGCCGCGGCCGTCACATAACCGAGGTTCCCGCCGGGCTCGGCCGCCGCCAGCAGCAGCCAGGTGCGGACCGGGCCGGGCAACCCGCGGACCTGCTCCAGGTAGTGCGCCTCCAACCGGCTGCCCACGGGCAGGGGTTCGGGCAGTGCGAGGGAACCGGAGAGCTGGTCGGCGGAGAGCTCGCGGCCCAGATCGGTGAGGGCGAGGGGGTTGCCGGAGGTTGCGGCGACGATCCGGGCGCCGACCCGGGCGTCCACCGGACGTCCCACCGCCTCGCGCAGCAGCTCCAGCGCGAACTCCTCGGCCAGACCGGTCACTTCGGTCACCGGGAGGCCCGCCGGGACCGCGAATCCGGTCCGGGCGGCGAGCAGCACGCCGACGCCCTCCGCGTGCACCCGGCGGGCCACGAACGCGAACACCCCGAGGGACTCCTCGTCCACCCACTGGGCGTCGTCGACGCAGACCAGCACCGGCCGGCCGGTCGCCGCCTCGGCGAGCAGGTCCAGGGTCGCGAGCCCCACCAGGAACCGGTCCGCTGGGGGACCGTCGGCCAGTCCGCAGGCCACCCGCAGGGCCTGGTACCGGCCCGCGGGCAGTGCCTCGGACTGCTTGAGACCGTCCAGCAGCGGCACCAGCAGCCGGTGCAGGGCCGCGAACGGGAAACCGGACTCCGCCTCCACGCCCGCCACCCCGAGCACCCGCAGATCCCCGGCCCGCGCCACCGCGTGGTCGAGGAGGGCCGTCTTGCCGATACCGGCGTCGCCCCGGAACACCACCACACCGCTCAGCCCGTCCCGCAGGTCCGCCACCAGGGCGTCGAGCTGCTTCTGTTCGTCGGTCCGTCCCTTGAGGATCACGCCAACGCCCTTCGAGAAGGTCCGGATGCGGTGGTCCTGTGCGGTACTGGTGAAGTTTCCTCATTCAATCAGTACCGGACACGGCGGACGCAGGCATTCGGTTCAGCCCGGGCCTGCCGGCTCTGTGCCGACAGGGGACCCCGACCGGGTGCGAAGTCGTACGCTCCCCTTCGAACCTCTCTCGAAGGCAGGAGCAGCAACGATGCAGTACGTGAAGCTCGGTTCGACGGGCCTGGACGTCTCGCGGATCTGTCTGGGCTGCATGTCCTACGGCCTGCCGGACCGGGGCGTGCACGAGTGGACCCTCGACGAGGAGGCGTCGCGGCCCCTGATCCGGCAGGCCCTGGACGCGGGCATCAACTTCTTCGACACCGCCAACGTCTACTCCGACGGCACCAGCGAGGAGATCGTCGGCAAGGCCCTCGCGGACTTCGCGAACCGCGACGAGATCGTGCTGGCGACGAAGGTGAACGGCCGGATGCGGTCCGGGCAGAACGCGGCGGGGCTGTCCCGCAAGGCCATCATGACGGAGATCGACCACAGCCTCAGGCGCCTGGGCACCGACTACGTCGACCTGTACCAGATCCACCGCTTCGACCCGCACACCCCGGTCGAGGAGACCATGGAGGCCCTGCACGACCTGGTGAAGGCGGGCAAGGTGCGCTATCTCGGGGCCAGTTCGATGTTCGCCTGGCAGTTCTCGAAGATGCAGTACACGGCCGAGCGGCACGGCTGGACCAAGTTCGTCTCCATGCAGAACCACTACAACCTCCTCTACCGCGAGGAGGAGCGCGAGATGCTGCCGCTGTGCGCCGACCAGAAGGTCAGCGCCCTGCCGTGGAGCCCGCTGGCGCGCGGCCGGCTGACCCGGGACTGGGGCACGGTCACCGACCGCAGCTCCACCGACGACTTCGGCAGCCGCCTCTACCAGGAGGGCGACCGCAGCATCGTCGAGGCCGTCACCCGCATCGCCGGCGACCGGGGCGTCCCGCGCGCCCGGGTCGCCCTCGCCTGGCTCCTCGCCCAGGACACCGTGGCGGCCCCGATCGTGGGCGCGGGCAAGCCGCACCACATCGAGGACGCCGTGGCGGCCGTCGAACTCGAGCTCAGCGACAAGGAGATCGAGGAGCTGGAGGCGCCGTACACGGCCCGCCCGATCGTCGGTCACAGCTGACCCGGGCCGGATCGCATCCCGCTAGTGCGGTCCGTGCGGTGCGAACTCCGTACCGCACGGACCCGCCCCCTCGCTCTCCGGCAGCGGCACCCGCGTGCCGCTCATCGACAGCGTCCGGTAGTAGTGCCCGATCCGTTCCGTGGAAGCGCCCACGTAGTGCCCGATGAACGAGCGCCGGAACCGGTCGGCCGTACGGTTCGGCTGCGATCCGTGCACCAGGCTGCCGTTGAAGAACAGGACGTCCCCCGGCGCCATGTCGACGGGAACGGCGGCGAGCCCCGGCGGCGGCGCCACGTACTCCTTGGCGAACGACACCTCGGAGTCCGCCAGTTCCGGGCAGAAGAGGTCCATGCGGTGAGTGCCCGGGACGACTTCGAGACCGCCGTTGTCCCGGTCGATCTCGTCGCAGGCCACCCACGCGGCGACACAGGTGCCCGGCTCGACCCGCAGATAGAAGTTGTCCTGGTGCAGCGCCTGCCCCCGGGCCCCCGGCGGCTTGAAGTAGAACATGCTCTGCGCGGCCAGCACTTCCTCGCCGAGCAGCGACTCCAGCACCCGCCGCAGCCGCGCGTCCAGCAGGACCTCCCGCGCGAGGCCGTTGATCTCGTGCGGCTGCATCACCCGCGGGTACCTGCGCAGCGGATCCGCGGATTCGCTCGGCTCGAAGTGCCCCGGCACCGGGCCGCCCGCGTGCAGTGCCGAGAACTCCGCGCACAGCCGGTCGATCTCCTCGCGGGCGAACAGCCCCCGGACGACCGTGAAGCCGGCCTCCTCGAACTCCCGGACCCCTGCCTCGATGCCCGTGACGGTCATGCGTCCACTCCCTCGTCGGATGTGTTCCACTCGTCACGCTAGGCCGCAGCGCAGGTGAGGAGGATGCCCGTGACCACCGACGGATTGCCCGAGACTGCCGCGCCCGGTGATCCCGGCGACCCCGGTCACCACGGCGACCCCGGCCCGCCGCCGGGCCTCGTGGTCGTCGGTCACTACGACGAACTCCCCGGCTACGCCCTCCAACGGCCGCGCGGCGCCGACAGCTGGCTGTTCACCTGGACGGTGAGCGGCCGGGGCACCCTGCGCCAGGGACGGACCGAGACCGGGGCCGGCGCCGGTGACCTGGTGGTGCTCGCCCCCGGCGTCCCGCACCGCTACGGCGTCCAACAGGGCGCCGAGCACTGGGAGTTCTGGTGGGCCCACTGCGGAGCCAGACCCTCCTGGACCGCCTGGCTGGGGCCGCACGGCAGAGGTGACGGCCTGTACGCCGTCACCCAGGACCCCGCCGCCGACAGCCCGCACGCCCGCATCGAGGCCGCCTTCCGCCGCATGCTCGCCGACGCCCGCAGACCCGTCACCGGCACCCCGCCCGCGTCCCTCCCGGTCGACGACCGCGTCGCCGTCGCCGTGGCGCACGGCACCACCGCCCGCGAACTCGCCCTGAGCGCACTGGAGGAGGTCGTCCTGCTCACCGCGGGCGCCGTCCGACGGACCAGGACCGGTGCGGACCCCCGCGTGCACCGTGCCCAGGAGCTGATCGCGGCCGACCCCGGCGCCCCGCACACCGTCCGGTCGCTCGCCGCCGAAGTCGCGTTGTCGCCGTCCCGGTTCGCCCACCTCTTCACCCGGCAGCTGGGCCGCTCACCGATGCGGGCGCTGCGCGAGGCCCGGCTGCACCATGCCGCCCGGCTGCTGGAGAGCACCGACCTGTCGGTGGAACGCGTCGCCGCCGCCTCCGGCTTCGCCAGCCCCTTCCACTTCAACCGGGTCTTCCGCGAGCGCTACGGGACACCGCCCGGCGCCTACCGGGCCGCCGGCTCAACGGGGGCCGCGGACCCAATGGTTGGGGCATGACCTCGTGAGGCCACCCGGGCGCGCCGTGTAGTGGTGGTTCAATGGTTTCCTGGATCTCATCGCGGAGTTAACTGAATCCTGTTTCCAAAGACGAAATCCCCGGTGCTGACGAAACGTCTATCTGTGCGTGGCGGACGGAATGCGCAAAACCGCGAGATCACTTGTTGAGCGTCCCTGACCTGTGTAAAAGTGTGCGTTGTCAGCGCACAGACAATGCACATTTCCCCCTGTGTGCTCATGACCCCCTCCGTACGCCCCTCATGCTTCAAAAGAGCGTCCAAAGGCGGACGTACCCATTGGTATGGACTTAATGCAACGCAGCATGCCCTCGGGAGGAAATGCCGCCGTGAATGACGCAGGCCTGTCGAATTCCCCGTCTCCGGTTCGCCCGCACGACGTCACGGACGAGCAGCTGAGCGCCGAGCTCAAGAAGTGGAGCGGCACGACACCCGCCCTGCAACCCGTCGGTGAACTCCTGGACCGGCACTGGGAAGCCGCGTTCGCCTACGCGCGGCTGTGCACCGACGGCCCCCGCCCCGCGGGCATGCTCACCACGGCCGCGTTCACCCGCCTGTTCGGGGAGTCGCTGCGCCAGACCGGACCGACCGCCGCATGGCGGCCCCATCTGCTCGTCACGGTCCGCCGGATCGCCGCCGAGTGGGACGCCGACGGCCGACGCGAGATGCTCCACCCGGCCCTGAGAACCGAGGCGGACGGCGAACGCGCCGCGGCCCGTCTGCTGCCGCCCGCCGACCGCCGACTGCTGTCCGGCGCCTTCCAGCGGCTTCAGCAGTCCGCCCGCTGCCTGCTGTGGCACACCGAGGTGGAGGCCGAACCCCTCGGCGTCCCCGCCGGGCTCCTGGGCCTCGACGAGGAGGACGCCGCCGTCGAACTCCGCCGGGCCCGCGACCGGCTGCGCGAGGAGTGCCTCCAGGTGCACCGCGAACTCGCCCCCGAGCAGGAGTGCCGGCACTACCTGCGGCTGCTCGACGTGACCTACCGGCGCGGTGGCGTCGACCTCGACCCCGATCTGCGGGAGCACCTGGAGCGGTGCCGGCACTGCATGCACACCGCGGACCAGTTGCACCAGTTCAACGGCGGGCTCGGCCTGGCCCTCGCCGAGGCCGTGCTCGGCTGGGGCGCGGACGCCTACGTCGCGTCCCGGATGAGCGTCGAGGACACGGGAGCGGCCCGGGAAGCCCAACAGCACGCACCGGCCAGGCCGTACGTGGGGGAGTCCTTCGAGTCCTTCGGAGCGGGGGAGTCCTTCAGCGCCGGAGGGCCCTTCACCGCCGGAGAGGCCTTCGGCGGGCGAGAGGGCTTCGGGCCGGGTGAGGCCTTCGGCATTCCGTTGCCGCCCACCGTCCCGCCCGCGGGAGCCGCCCCCGCCGTCCCCGGACCACGTGCCCAGGCCCGCTCCGCCTCCCGCCGCTCGGCCCACAAGGCCGCCCGGCGCACCTCCCGCCGCAACCTCACCGCCGCGGTCCTCACGGTGAGCGGACTCGTGGTCCTGCCGCTGGTCCTGTGGTCCTCGCTCAGCTCGTCCGACGGCGACAAGCAGTCCGCTGCCGGCCCCTCCGAGACGCCCGGCTCCGACGCGGCCTCCGCCACCGGCGACCCGTCCTGGGCCGGGGCGAGCGAGGCACGCAAGGGCGACCTGCGCGGACGCCTGCACAACGTCGAGTCCGGGCTGTGCGTCGGCGTCGTCGGCAAGAAGATCGCCCCGGGTGTCGAGACCGCCCTCGCCGAGTGCTCCGCCGCCGAGGGCCAGCAGTGGACGTACGAGACCGACGGACTGCTGCGCAGCGCGGCCGACCCCGATCTGTGCCTGGACTCCCACCTCGGCTTCTCGGTACGTCTCGCGCCCTGCACGGGCGCCACCCAGCCCGGTGCCAAGAACGTCCGCTACGACTTCACGCTCCAGGGCACCCTCGTACCGCGCTGGGACCAGGACCTCGCCCTGACGCCGGCCGCGACCGACGGATCCGGCGCGCTGGTCCTGAAGAACCGCGACGACGGTTCCGCCCAGCGCTGGGTGTTCGACACCTCCAAGACCGAGCCGCAGATGCAGGCGGTCAACTGGGACGCGGAGAGCAGCCCCACCCCGACCCCGAAGTCCGCCCCGGCGCCCTCGAAGACGCCCACGGCGACCCCGACACCATCCGCCACGCCGTCCGCTCCGCAGGCGTCGCCGACCCCGCCGAGCAGCCCCGGCACGGGCCAGGACTGCTACGCCAACCCGTACGCCTGCGGCTGGGGCGCTCCGTACGGGGGCGGCTACGGCGGAGGGTACGGCGGTGGCTACGGGGGCGGCTACGGCTACGGGGGCAGCCCTTACGGCCCCGGTTACGGCGGCGGGCGCTGACGCCGTCCCGCGTGTTCCGCTCAGGCTCCGACGAGCTGGAGTGAGCCCCACAGCGCCACCACGGCCGCGGCGAGCGCGGTCGGCACGGTCAGCAGGCCGAGCCGGGTGAACTCGCCGAGACCGACCTCGTGGTCCTGCCGGTGCAGGATGCGCCGCCACAACAGCGTGGCCAGGGACCCGGCGTAGGTGAGGTTCGGGCCGATGTTCACGCCGAGCAGCACCGCGAGGACGGCGCCGGGACCGGCCGCGGCCGTCAGGGGCAGCAGCACCAGGACCGCGGGCAGGTTGTTGATCAGGTTCGCCAGGACGGCGGCCAGCGCGGCGATCCCCAGCAGCGCGACAAGCCCCGTCCCGCCGGGCAGCACGTGGTCCAGGGCGTCCGCGAGACCGTTGTCCACGACCGCGCGCACCACGACGCCGAGCGCGAGCACGAAGGCCAGGAAGGCCGGTGCCGCCGCCCGGACCACGGTGACCGGCGTCGCCTTCCGCCGCACGAGCGCCCGGCCCGCCAGCACCAGCGCCCCCGCGCACGCGACCCAGGCGGGGTCGACGCCGAAGGCCGACGCCACCACGAACCCGGCCAGCGTGCAGCCGACGGTGACCAGGGCGGACAGGGGCAGCGCGGGCTCGTCGGCGGACTCGGGGGAGTGGTCGACGACGGTGAGGTCGGCTGCGAAGAAGCGCCGGAAGACCACGTACTCGACGCCGATCGCGACCAGCCAGGGCAGCGCCATCAGCAGGGCGAACCGGGTGAAGCTCACCCCGCTAGCCTCGAAGGCCAGCAGATTGGTGAGGTTGGACACGGGCAGCAGCAGCGAGGCCGTGTTCGACAGGTGGGCGCAGGCGTAGACGTGCGGCTTGGCACGGGCCCCCATCCGGGAGGCGGTGGCCAGCACCACCGGTGTCAGCAGGACGACGGTGGCGTCCAGGCTGAGCACCGCCGTGATCGCCGACGCCAGGAGGAAGACCCCGGTCAGCAGCCGCCCGGGCGAGCCGGCCGCCCGCCGCGCCAGCCAGGCCCCGCAGGCCTGGAACAGCCCCTCGACGTCACAGAAGTGGGCGAGCACCAGCACCGCGGCCAGGAACCCGACGACGGGCCCGAGCCGCTCGGCCTCCGCCCACGCGTGCTCGGGGGAGATCGCCCCGGTCACGACCACCAGGCCGGCCGCCGGGACGGCGAGCACCGCCTCCGGCCATCCGAAGGGACGCAGGACCGCCCATGCGAGTACGGCGACGAGCAGGGCGACGGACAGGGCTTCGGCGAGCGGGGTGTTCAGGGCGGTTCCTTCGGAGGGCGAGCAGATCGTGCCCGGTCATGAAACCAGGCCAGGGTAAGAACCCTCCCGATACCCCCGACCTCGACCTCGATGCCCGACCTCGTCGGGCCCGATCCCGACCGTTCAGGCCCCGGTGCCGGGGCTGAACGGGATGAGCCGCACCGACGACTCGTTGCCGGACACCGGGACCTCGCCGCCCTTCCAGGTCACCTTCAGCGGGTCCTCCTCGTCCGGCGGGGTCACCACGAGCGCGGCCGGGGTGGCCGTCCCCGCCCCGCTGACCTCGGGGTTCGCGAAGGACAGCCCCGCCCAGGCACTGCCGCCCGGTGCGAGCCTCACGGTCTCCGGCTCACCGGAGGACCGCTTGGGATCCGGGCCCAGCTGCTTGCCGGACGCGTCGACGAAGGCGGCGCCCGGGTAGCCGTACAGCGTGCAGGTGCGGCTGGACTCGTTCGTCAGCACGACCGGGAAGTTCTCCTGACCCGCGCCCGGGTTGTTGCGGCCGACGGAGGCGCTGAGCTCGGAGGTGTGGCAGCGGGTGGCGGAGGCAGGTGACTGAGACGCGGACGGGGTGAGGGAGTTGCTCACCGCGTCGGTGGGGACACCGCTCGGCGCGCTGCTCGCCGCTTCCGTGGGAGAGGCGGACGCACTGGTGGCGGGCCCCGTGGTCGGTGCGCTCGTCCCGTCGTCGCTGCCGCAGCCCGCCGTCAGCCCGAGCAGCGCGACCGAACCCGCGACCAGCGCGGCCGGCCGTACCCCGAGGAACCTGTTCGTCATGTCTCCACACTCCCGGAGATCTCACGCGTCCGCGCCGTACGGCGCCTCGTACCCCGTCATCAGGGTCCGACGCGGCGCGGCCCGGAAAGGTTCGCTCACTCCTCGTCGAGGAGGCCGATCTCCGCCCAGATGGTCTTGCCGTCGGCCGTGTGCCGGCTGCCCCAGCGCTGGGTGAGCTGCGCGACCAGGAGCAGACCCCGGCCGCCCTCGTCCCAGGTCTTGGCGCGCCTGAGGTGCGGGGCGGTGTGGCTGGTGTCGGAGACCTCGCAGATCAGCGTGGTCGCGTCATGGATGAGCCGCAGCCGGATGGGACGGGCGCCGTAGCGGATCGCGTTCGTGACCAGCTCGCTCGTGACCAGCTCGGCCGTGAACGACGCGTCGCTCAGGTCCCAGCGGCCCAGTTGTTCCACGACCTGCTTGCGGATGGGCCCGACCAGCGCCGGGTCCGCCGGGATGTCCCAGGTCGCCACCTGGGACGCGGGCAGCCCCCGGGTGCGGGCCAGCAGCAGCGCCACGTCGTCGGTGGAGCCGCCCGACGGCAGGAGCGCGTGCAGCATCCGGTCGCAGGTCTCCTCCAGGGAGTCGGAGGGGGCGGCCAGGGTCTCGCGCAGCAGCGTGTGACCGGCGTCCACGTCCCGCTCCCGGAACTCGAGCAGCCCGTCCGTGAACAGGGCCAGCACGCTCCCCTCGGGCAGATCCAGGTCCGCGGACTCGAACGGCAGCCCGCCGAGCCCCAGCGGCGGCCCCGCCGGCAGGTCGACCTCGCGGGCCACCCCGCCCGGCGTCAGCCGCACGGGCGCCGGATGCCCGGCCCGGGCCAACGTGCAGCGCCGCGACACCGGGTCGTAGACCGCGTAGAGACAGGTGGCCCCGACCTCTCCGGGGCTGCCCTCGCCTCCGGCCTCCGCGGACAGCCGTACGACGAGGTCGTCGAGGTGGGTGAGCAGTTCGTCCGGGGCCAGGTCGATGTCGGCGAGGGTGCGGACGGCGGTGCGCAGCCGGCCCATCGTCGCCGAGGCCTGGATGCCGTGACCGACCACGTCCCCGACGACCATCGCGACCCGCATCCCCGACAGCGGGATCACGTCGAACCAGTCGCCGCCCACCCCGGCCCGCGCGGCCGGCAGATAGCGGGACGCCGCCTCCACCGCGGCCGTGCGCGGCAGCGAGCGGGGCAGCAGACTGCGCTGGAGGGCGAGGGCGGTCTCACGCTCGCGGGAGAAGCGGCGGGCGTTGTCGATACAGATCCCGGCGCGCGCGGTGATCTCCTCGGCCAGCAGCACGTCGTCCGAGGTGAAGGGGTCGGGCCGGCGGTACCGGGTGAGGACGGCGACGCCGAGGGTCTGGCCGCGGGCCTGGATGGGCACGGACATCGTGGAGTGGATGCCGTACTCCTTGACCCGCTCGGCGCGCGTCCGGTTCCAGTTGAGCCACTGGTCCAGGCGTCCGGAGGCGACCGTGGCGACGATGGTGCGGTTCGCCATCAGCGAGTCGGCCTGGGGCGAGGTGGCCGGATACAGCTCGGTGTGCCCGGGCTTCATCACCGCCAACGGGTCGCCGGGTTCCACCGACTGGTGGGCGGCCCGGCGCAGTTCGATCGGTGCGTCGAGTCTCGCCGGCGGCTCGCCGTTCTCCAGCGGGTCCAGCAGGTCGACGCTGACGAAGTCGGCGAGCGCCGGAATGCAGACGTCCGCCAGCTCCTGGGCCGTCCGGGTGACGTCGAGGGTGGTGCCGATGCGCACGCTCGCCTCGTTGACCAGCTGAAGCCGCTCCCGGGCGAGGAAGTTGTCGGTGAAGTCGTGGGCGGCCAGGCACACGCCCCGCACCCGGCCCGCCGGGTCGGTGACCGGCGCCATCCGGGCCAGCCAGGCGTGCGCGGTGTCCTCGCCGCCGGTGCGCATGTAGGTCTGCACGTCCTTGGCCCGGCCGGTGGTGAGTACCTGGAGCAGGTGCTCCTCCAGCTCCTCGCTCTGCTGCTTGCCCCCGATCTCGGACAGCCGCAGCCCCTGGATGCGCTTCTCGGGCAGCCCGATCACGTCGGCCATGGCGTCGTTGATCCGGCGCAGCCGCAGCCGTTCGTCGTAGACGGCGACGGCGCACGGTGACTGTGTCAGGGCGGCCTCGCCCAGCGGGTCGTCGGGGGAGTGGGAACCGTCGGAGTCCAGCGGGGTGACCACGAGCCAGTGCCCCGGGCCGCCGTCCGCCGAGTGCCGGTGGTGGGCGAGCAGCCACGCGGAGACGGCGGTGCCGTCGCGGTGGCACAGGGTGAGGACGCCGTCCCAGCGGGCGCCCGCAGGCCCTCCGGGCACCTCCTCGCCTCCGCTGACCAGGAGGTTCACCGCGGGTCTGCCCACCACTTCGGCGGGCGACCAGCCCAGCAGCCGTTGCGCGCCGGCGTTCCACGCGACCAGCGTGCCGTCCTCGCCGATGACGGCCCTTGCCGTCGCCGCGTCGTCGAACGGGTACACGAGGGTCATCGTCGCCACTCCATTGCGCGCACGCTCAGTGAACAAACAGGTCACTTGGGTTCCAAGACTAGTGCGTCGTGCTCGCGCGCGGACGGCGAACCCCTGTCGACCGCCGGACGCCGGTCAAGGGGGAAATCCGGCCGACGTGGCGCACGGGACGGAAGCCGCTCACCGCACCCTTGACGGCCGCATGTGGCTCACCGTCAGATTGTGTTTGCTCACGATCAGTTGTGAGCACTTCTGGGCAGCGATGAGGGAGAGTCGCCATGACGGTCACGCGCAGATCGGTTCTGCTCGCCTCCACGGCCGCACCGGCCGCGGGGGCGCTCCTGGCCACCCCGGTCGCGCAGGCCGCCGAGTCCGCGGGGAGCGCGTCAGGCCGCCGTACGGTCGCGCTGCGCGACGGCTGGCGCTTCGCGCTCGTCGACCCGGGCGGGCTCACCGACCCGACGGGGGAGTACGCGGACGCCGCCACCCCCGGCTACGACGACTCGGGGTGGCGCGAGGTCGCGGTGCCGCACGACTGGAGCATCGAACTCGCCCCGACCACGCAGCACGGCACGACCAGCGGCACCGGGTTCTTCCCCGGCGGCCTCGGCTGGTACCGCCTCGCCTTCACCCTGCCGCCCGCCTTCGCCGGCAAGCGGGTCTCGGTGGAGTTCGACGGCGTCTACATGGACGCGTACGTGTACTGCAACGGCACCGAGGTCGGCCGTCACCCCTACGGCTACACCGGCTTCGCCCTCGACCTCACCGACCTGCTCCACACCGACGGCACGACCGAGAACGTGATCGCCGTCAAGGTGCAGAACCGGCTCCCCAGCAGCCGCTGGTACTCGGGCAGCGGCATCTACCGCGAGGCCCGGCTGGTCGTCACCGAACCGGTGCACGTGGAGCGCTGGGGCACCCGCGTCACGACCCCCGGGATCACCGCGGAGCGGGGCCTGGTCCGGGTGGCGACATCGGTGGCGAACACCTCGGGGGCCGGCACCGACGTGGAGGTCGTCACCCGGATCGTCGACCCCCGTGGCCGTACGGTCGCCCGGACGGCCTCCACGGTCGCCGTGACCGACCGCGCCACCGAGACCCACGAACTCGCCGTCCCCGAGCCGCAGTTGTGGGACCTGGCGACTCCGCACCACCGCTACACCGTGCGGACCGAACTGCGCGTCGGCGGCACCACGACGGACACCTACCGCACCCCCTTCGGCTTCCGCACCTTCCGCTTCGACCCGGACGAGGGCTTCCACCTCAACGGCGCCCACCACAAGATCAAGGGTGTCGACCTCCACCACGACCTCGGCGCCCTGGGCGCGGCCGTCAGCGTCGACGCGATCCGCCGGCAGATGACGATCATGAAGTCGATGGGTGTCAACGCCTTCCGCACCTCCCACAACCCGCCCTCCCCGGAGATGATCCGGGTCTGTGAGGAACTGGGCATCGTGATGCTGGTGGAGGCCTTCGACTGCTGGAAGACCCCCAAGACCCGCTACGACTACGGCCGGTTCTTCGACGAGTGGTGCGAGCGGGACGCGACCGAGATGGTCCTCGCGGCCCGCAACTCGCCCGCCGTGCTGATGTGGTCGATCGGCAACGAGATCCCCGACTCCACGTCCACCGCCGGGCTCGCCATGGCCGACCGGATCATCGCCGCGATCAGGGCCGCCGACGACACCCGTCCGCTGATCATCGGCTCCGACAAGTACCGCCGCCTGCCCGCCAAGGGGTCGGCGGCCGACCTGATGCTGGCCAAGCTGGACGGTCTCGGGCTGAACTACAACACCGCCAAGTCGGTTGACCAGCTGCACGCCGCCTACCCGCACCTCTTCCTCTTCGAGTCCGAGTCGTCCTCGGAGACCTCGACCCGGGGCGCCTACCAGGAGCCCGAACACCTCAACACCGGCGAGAACCACACCCCGGGCAGGCGGAACACCTCGTCCTACGACAACAACCTCGCCTCCTGGACCATGAGCGGCGAGTACGGCCACAAGAAGGACCGGGACCGCAAGTGGTTCGCCGGGCAGTTCCTCTGGTCCGGGATCGACTACATCGGGGAGCCCACGCCGTACGACGTCTTCCCGGTGAAGGCGTCCTTCTTCGGCGCGGTCGACACCGCCGGCTTCCCGAAGGACATGTACCACCTCTTCCGCAGCCAGTGGACCGAGGAGCCGATGGTCCACCTGCTTCCGATGACCTGGAACCACGAGAAGGGCGACACGGTCGAGGTGTGGGCGTACGCCAACGTCCCCGAGGTCGAGCTGTTCCTCAACGGCAGGTCCCTCGGCACCCGGACCTTCGACACCAAGAAGACCACCGACGGCCGGACCTACCTGGAGACCACGGAGGCCACCGGCGACGACAAGACCTTCACCGACGGCCCCTACCCGGGCAGCTACACCAGCCCGAACGGCAGCGCGGGCAAGCTCCACCTGACGTGGAAAGTGCCGTACGCGCCGGGTGAGTTGAAGGCCGTGGCCCGCAGGAACGGCAGGGCCGTCGCCACCGATGTGCTGCGCACGGCCGGAAAGCCGCATGCCGTACGACTCACCCCGGACCGCAAGTCCCTTGCAGCCGACGGACGTTCGCTGATCTTCGTCACGGCCGACGTGGTCGATGTGCGGGGTGTGGTGGTGCCGGACACCGAGCACCTGATCTCCTTCGCCGTCACCGGCGGTTCGCTCGCCGGAGTCGACAACGGCCGGGAGGAGAGCGCCGAGCGCTATCAGGCGAGCACCCGGACCGCCTTCCACGGAAAGGCCCTCGCGATCGTCCGGGCCGGATCCGAACCGGGGGTCCTCAAGGTCAGGGCGAGCGCGGAAGGACTGCGCACCGGCACCGCGAAGGTACGGACCACCCCGGCCCGGTCGGCCGCCGTCACCGAGCCGGCCGCCTTCACCCCGGACCATCCGGCGCCCCCGAACCACCCGGTCGCGGACGCCAGCTACTCCGGCCGCCCGGACACCCTCCCGGCCGCGATGCTCGACGGCGACCCGGCCACCGGCTGGTCCAACGCCTTCAGCAAGGCCGCCACCGCCCTGCTGCCCGCCTTCAGCGGCGCGCGGGCCGAGGACTGGGTCTCGGTGGACTTCGGACGCACCAGGGCCTTCGACCGGGTCGAGGTCTCCTTCACCCTGAGCGCCACGCACAGCCCGCCCGCCGCCGTCGAGGTCGCGGTGTGGGACGGCTCGGCGTATCTGCCGGTCGTGGGCCCGTCGGTCGACTGGGCCACGGCCTCCGACCAGCCGACGGTGATCACCTTCGGCTCCGTGCGCGGCTCCCGGATCCGGCTCACGATGACGAGCGCGCACCCGGGAGGGGCGGGCGGGGCGCTGCGGATCGCCAAGTTGGAGCTGCCCGGTAGTTGACGCCGTGTCATGGCTGCAACAAGCATGTCCTGCGACCGTCAGTTGGGAGCGCTCCCATCGCGAGCGCCCGCCCGCACCTCCCCCGAGGAGCCCGGACGTGAACAGACGCAGAACCGCCTTGTTGTCCCTGACCGCCCTGCTGGGAGCGGCACTTGTGGCCTCGCCGGTCGCCCCGGCCGCCGCCGACGAGGTCGAGCAGCTCAAGAACGGCACCTTCGACACCACCACCGCGCCCTGGTGGACGACCAGCAACGTCACCGCCGGCCTGTCCGACGGACAGCTCTGCGCGGACATCCCGGGCGGCACCGCCAACCGCTGGGACGCGGCCGTCGGCCAGAACGACGTGACCCTGGTGAAGGGGGAGTCGTACAAGTTCTCCTTCACCGCGAAGGGTTCGCCCGAGGGGCATGTCGTGCGGGCCATCGTCGGGCTGCAAGTGGCGCCCTACGACACCTGGTTCGAGGTAAGCCCGCAGCTGAGCGTGTCCGGGAACTCCTACTCGTACACGTTCACCTCGCCCGTCGACACCGCGCAGGGCCAGGTCGGCTTCCAGCTCGGCGGCAGCGCCGACCCGTTCCGCTACTGCATGGACGACGTGTCCCTGCTCGGCGGGGTCCCGCCCGAGGTGTACGAGCCCGACACCGGACCGCGCGTGCGGGTCAACCAGGTCGCCTATCTGCCCGCCGGGCCGAAGAACGCCACCCTGGTCACCGACGCCACGACCAAGCTGCCCTGGCAGCTCAAGAACGCCTCCGGCGCCGTCGTCGCCCACGGCTCGACCCTGCCGCGCGGCGTCGACGCCTCCTCCGGGCAGAACGTCCACTCGATCGACTTCGGCGCCTACAAGAAGAAGGGGACCGGGTTCACCCTGGTCGCCGACGGCGAGACCAGCCGGCCCTTCGACATCGGCGCCTCGGCCTACGAGCAGCTCCGCCTCGACGCGGCGAAGTACTACTACACCCAGCGCAGCGGCATCGCGATCCGCGACGACCTGCGCCCGGGCTACGGCCGCGCCGCAGGACACGTCAACGTGGCCCCGAACCAGGGCGACAAGGACGTGCCCTGCCAGCCCGGTGTCTGCGACTACACCCTCGACGTGACCGGCGGCTGGTACGACGCCGGCGACCACGGCAAGTACGTCGTCAACGGCGGCATCTCCACCTGGGAGGTGCTGAGCACCTACGAACGCGAGCTGCTCGCCCGCACTGGGGAGCCCGGGAAGCTCGGCGACGGCACCCTCGCCATCCCCGAGAGCGGCAACAAGGTCCCGGACATCCTCGACGAGGCGCGCTGGGAGCTGGAGTTCCTGCTGAAGATGCAGGTGCCGGACGGTCAGCCGCTGGCCGGGATGGCCCATCACAAGATCCACGACGAGCAGTGGACCGGCCTGCCGCTGTTGCCGAGCGAGGACCCGCAGAAGCGTGAGCTGCACCCGGCGTCCACCGCGGCGACCCTCAACCTGGCCGCGACGGCCGCGCAGGCCGCCCGCCTGTACAAGCCGTACGACAAGGCGTTCGCGGCGAAGGCCCTGGCGGCCGCCCGCAAGGCCTGGACCGCCGCCCTCGCCCACCCCGACCTGTACGCCTCGGAGAGCGACGGCACCGGCGGCGGCACCTACGCCGACAACAACGTCACCGACGAGTTCTACTGGGCGGCGGCCGAGCTGTACCTCACCACGGGGGAGAAGGCCTTCCAGGACCACGTCCTCGCCTCACCCGTGCACACCGCCGACATCTTCGTCCCCGTCGGCTACGACTGGGCCCGCACGGCCGCGGCCGCCCGGCTGGACCTGGCGACCGTGCCGAGCAAGCTGCCCGGCCGGGACAAGGTCCGCCAGTCGGTGGTCAAGGGCGCCGACCGCTACCTGGCCACCCTGAAGGCCCACCCGTACGGCATGCCGTACGCCCCCGAGGGCAACCTCTACGACTGGGGCTCCAACCACCAGATCCTGCACAACGGGATCGTCATCGCCACCGCCTACGACATCACCGGCGCCTCGAAGTACCGGGACGGCGCTCTCCAGGGCCTCGACTACATCTTCGGCCGCAACGCCCTGAACATCTCGTACGTCACCGGCTACGGCGAGGTCAACTCCCACAACCAGCACGCCCGTTGGTACGCCCACCAGCTCGACCCGAGCCAGCCCAACCCGCCGAAGGGCACCCTCGCCGGCGGGCCCAACTCCTCCATCCAGGACCCCTACGCACAGAGCAAACTCCAGGGCTGTGTCGGCCAGTTCTGCTACATCGACGACATCCAGTCCTGGTCGACCAACGAGCACACCATCAACTGGAACTCGGCCCTGACCCGGATGGCGTCCTTCGTGGCGGATCAAGGCTGACCTGAGCATGCTCCACCAGCTCACCGGGCCGCTCGTGCGCGGTGAGCGTGTGGAGCCGGGCCTGATCGAGCGGCTGGTGCACCTCGACGTACTCACCGTGCGGCAGCCGCTTGATCACCCCGGTCTCCCGGCCGTGCAACACCAGCTCCCGGTCCTGGAGTTGCAGACCCAGGCAGATCCGCCGGGTGGCGACGAAGACGACCGCCGGAACGACGAACATGCCGATCCGCACGGCCCAGGTGACCGTGTTGATCGACAGGTGGAGCCGGGTCGCCACGATGTCGTTGCCGCCGCCCGCCAGCAGGATCAGGTACAGGCTGATCCAGGACGCGCCGATCGCGGTACGGACCGGCCTGTTGCGCGGGCGGTCCAGGAGGTGGTGCTCCCGCCTGTCCTTGGTGAACCGGGCCTCCAGGAACGGGTAGACGCCGATGAAGACCAGCAGCAGCGGGAAGATCACGACCGGGATCAGCACCCCGAGGATCAGCGTGTGGCCCCACAGCGTGATCTCCCAGCCCGGCATCACCCGCACCAGGCCCTCGGCGAACCCGAGGTACCAGTCCGGCTGGGCGCCGGTGGAGACCTGGTCGGCGCGGTAGGGGCCGTACGACCAGACCGGGTTGATGGACGCCACGGCCGCGATGAGCGTGAGCGCTCCGAACACCAGGAAGAAGAAGCCGCCCGCCTTCGCCAGGTACACCGGGAAGAACGGGGTGCCGACCACGTTGCGTTCGGTCTTCCCGGGGCCCGCGAACTGGGTGTGCTTGTGGTAGACCACCAGGATCAGATGGGCCACCACGAGGGCCGCCATGATGCCGGGGATCACCAGGATGTGCAGCGAGTAGAAGCGGGCCACGATGTCATGGCCGGGGAACTCGCCGCCGAACAGGAACAGCGCGAGATACGTCCCGACGATCGGCACCGACAGGGTGGCGCCGTAGACGAACCTCAGGCCCGTGCCCGACAGCAGGTCGTCCGGCAGCGAGTAGCCGAAGAGGCCCTCGAACAGGCCCAGGAACAACAGGGCCCAGCCGAACAGCCAGTTGACCTCGCGCGGCTTGCGGAACGAGCCGGTGAAGAAGTGCCGCATCATGTGCGTGAGCATCGCGGCGACGAAGATCAGCGCCGACCAGTGGTGCAGCTGGCGGATCAGGAGCCCACCGCGTACGTCGAAGCTGATGTCCAGCGTCGAGGCGTACGCCTCCGACATGCGCACCCCGTTCAGGGGCGTGTAACTGCCGTGGTAGGTCACCTCGTTCATCGACGGGTGGAAGAACAGGGTGAGCCACACCCCGGTCAGGATCAGCACGACGAAGCTGTACAGGCAGATCTCGCCCAGCAGGAAGGACCAGTGGTCCGGGAAGACCTTGCGCAGGTACTTCGCGCCGAGGGTGCGGGTGCCGAGCCGGCCGTCGAGCCAGCCGGAGAACCGCTCGCCCTTGCCCGTCCGCGCCGGGCGCTCCGTGGTGGTCACGCCTCCTCCTTCTTGACGTGCGTGAGCTTGTCGGGGTTGGTGACGACGAAGAGGTTCGAGACCCGGTCGCCCTCCGGGGTGAGGTCCAGGACGATCACCGCGTACGGCGCGTCCCGCTCGAACAGCACGGCCGCGTCGTCGCCGTTGACCCGCCGGTAGCGCAGCTCCAGATCCAGGTGGGCCCCGCCCCGCTTCGCGTACCCGTTGAGCAGCCGGGCGGCCTTGTCCCGCCCGTGCACCGGCCGCAGCGCCTGCTTGCGCATCCCGCCGCCGTCCGTCCACACCGTCACGTCCGGCGCGAGGACCTCCATCAGCTCGGCGATGTCCCCGCCGACCGCGGCCCGCACGAACCGTTCGGTCGCCTCCCGGCGCACCCGCGGATGCGCCTCGTACAGCGGCCGGCGGGCGTGCACATGGTCCCGCGCGCGGTGCGCCAACTGCCGTACCGCGGCCGGTTTGCGGTCGATGATCTCCGCGATCTCGGTGTGGGCGTACCCGAACACCTCGTGGAGCACGAACACCGCGCGTTCCAGCGGCGACAGCGACTCCAGGACCACCAGCATCGCGAGCGACACGGACTCGGTCCGCAGCGCCGGGTCGTCGGCGCCCGTCTCCTCGGTGACCAGGGGCTCGGGCAGCCACGGGCCGACGTACGTCTCGCGGCGGCGGTTGACCACGGCCCGGCGCTTCAGGGCGTGGTTGACGGCGATCCGGACCAGGTAGGCGCGCGGGTTGTCGACTCCGCCGGCACCCCGCCGCGACCACGACAGCCAGGTCTCCTGGAGCACGTCCTCGGTGTCGGTGACGCTGCCCAGCATGTTGTAGACGACGCCGAACAGCAGCTCTCGGTGCTCGACGAAGACACCGGTGGGGTCTTCCGTACCGGGTACGGGAATCTCGGACATCGCGTGGGCCTCCCAGTCGCGCGCTCACTACTGCGAGGCCTCCGAGGGGCGGGTTTGTGACATCGAGCGGCAGGAATGTGACCCACGCCTCATCGGGGCGGGTCGGCCCGAGCCGCCTACCGCCCCGCCTACGCCGGCGTGTCTACGCCGGCGTGCGGCTAGGACGCGTCGTGGAAGACGATCCCCAGCGCGTGCCGGCGGCCCGAGCGGACGACGCTCACCCCGTGCCGCATCGCCGCGGCCGACCAGCCGCGTCGGGTGCGCACCGGGCGGTCGCGGGTCGTGAAGACCACGCCGTGACCCCGGGGCAGCACGGTCGCCGAGCCTCGGGACTGGGCCCGGGGACGCTGCTCGACCATCAGGAACTCGCCGCCGGTGTAGTCCGTGCCGTACTCGTCGAGACCGATCACGACCTGGAGCGGGAAGACCAGGTCGCCGAAGACGTCCCGGTGCAGCGCGTTCCAGTCGCCCTCCGTGTAGCGCAGCAGGATCTGTGCCGAGCGGTTCTGGCCCGCCGTGTGACAGCGCTCCAGCCACTCCTCGAGGGAGTCCGGCCAGGGCGCCGGGCGGCCGAGGCGGGCCGCCCAGTCGCGGGCGACGGGGAGCAGACGGGGGTAGAACGCGGCGCGCAGGGCGGCGACCGGGGCGGGCAGGTCGTGGGTGAAATAGCGGTACTCGCCCGAACCGAACCGGTGCCGTGCCATGTCCACGGTGGTCCGGAACAGCTCCGGTCTCCCGTAGAGCGCCGTGAGGTCCCGGCACTCGGCCGGCGTCAGCAGCGGGGCCGTCGGGGCACAGCCGTGCGTGTCCAACTCGGCGGCGAGCCCGGCCCAGTCGGTCGCGGCGACCCGGGCGCGTGCCCGCTCGGGGGTGACGGTCATGTCGTGCTCCTCGCTGTCGGTTCCGCGGGCCCGCCTTCGAGTGTGGGGTGCCGTCCACCTGCCGTCCGGCGGCATCCGGACACCGCGTTCCGGCGACTGAGGTACCGCATGGGCACCTTCTTGACCTGCGGATATTTACGGTCAAGTACCCGCGCGGTACCGTGGTGGCATGCCAGCTCTCAACGTGGAGTTCAGCGATCGTGAGCTAGAGGACCTGCGCCAGATCGCCAAGGAGCGCGGTACGTCGATGAAGGCCCTCGTGCGGGAGGCCGCCGCGGCCGACATCGCCCGGCACCGGGCGCTCCAGGAAGGCGCGGAGGCGTTCCGGCGGTTCTTCTCCGCCCACGCCGACGAGTTCGCCGCCGCCTTCCCCGAGGACGAACCGGCCGGCAAGGGCGCGGGGCGGGTCGCCTGACCGATGGCTTCCGTCGTCCACATCGACGTGCCCTGGCTGCTCCAGCGGCACGAAGAGGTCCTGCCCGAACAGCCCACGATCAACGACTTCTCGGCCCTCGTCGCCGCCGTCGCCCGGCACCGGGTCGATCCGCCGCGCCTCGGCGTCGACTCCGACCCGGCCTGGCGGGCCGCCGCCCTGCTGCACACCCTGGCCCTGCTCAAGCCCTTACCGTCGGCCAACGCCCGCTTCGCCTGTGCCACCGCGGTGGCGTACATGTTCGTCAGCGGCGTCGGCATCGACCCGCCCTACGGCGCCCTCGTCGACCTCGCCCGCGATCTGATCTCCGGCAAGACGGACGTGTACGGCGCGGCGGACCGGCTGCGTTCCTGGCAGATCTGAGTCGCGGCAGGGCGCAGTTCCGACAGCGCTGAGTCGCGGCAGAGCTGCGTTCCGGCAGGGCTGAGTCCCCGCAGAGCTGAGGCGATGAGGGCCGCCGAGCCGGGGGCCGGTGACCCGGGTTCCGGGGCTGTGGGGAAGCTGACCCGGGTCGAGCCGTCCCGGCCGGACGCCGACCGTCCCGCCCCCGGGGCCGCCGACCGAGGGCGGGAGGAACGGGGTCGGCGGCCGGGGTTTCGCGCGGAAGAGCCGCCGTTCCGCGCGGGGCCTCCGAGAAGGGCCGGTACCAGTGCACTACCGGTCGCCGCGCCGGGGGAGCGTGCGCGGCGCTCCGGCGCGTGCGCGGGTTTCACACGGGGCGCATGGAATGTCGAAAGCCGGTACGAGGGCACGCAGTTGCGAGGCCGTCCGGCTGTCTTTCCATTGACGTGGATGTTGCTCAGGTGCCTTGTTGGCCGTGAGTGACTTGTGCAAGGGTGAACCACCTGTGTGGGGGGCAAGGGCCGAGTCGCATTCGTCCCGTGGGGAACCGGGGCGGAGAGGCGTCGGCGAATTCGTGCTTCCCACGCCGCGCCCAAAAGGGATGCCCCGTCCGGCACTTCTTTTCGGCAAGGAGAACTTCTGTGAGTCCCATGCCCCTGGGAAGGAATCCGCTCAGTGCCCACCCCCCACCCACCGCTCCCGCCTTACCCGCCGCCGGGCGGCGCGTCCGGAGAGTCCGACGAGGATCTCGCAGCCCGGCTCAGGGGGCGTCCCGACGGTGAGGCCGCCCAGTCCGTCGCCCTGCTCATGGCCCGCCACTGGAAACCGGCCCACGAATACGCGGTGATCTGCCTCGCCTCCCCGTCCGAGACCGCCTCCATGGTGGCCGCGGCCGCCTTCCACCAGGTCCTGGACCGCCTCGCGCTCGGCGAACCGGCCCTCGCGCTGCGCCCCAGAACCCTCGTGGCCGTGCGGGACACGGTCAGGGAGTGGACGGCCGAGGACCGAATAACAGGTGTACTGCCGGACTTGGTGAAACCGAACGGCGGTCGCGGGATGCGGGCCGCGAAGTCCATGACGCCCGAAAACCGCAAGCTCGCCGAGCGGTCATTCCAGTCCCTTCCCGGACTCGCCCGCTGTCTGCTGTGGCACACCGAGGTGGAGGCGGAGTCCATTGCGGTGCCCGCCGCACTCCTCGGCATGGATACCGACACCGCGTCGACGGCGCTCGAACAGGCACGTGAAAAATTCCGGGAAGGATGTGTACATGCCCATCGGGAACTCGCGCCGACCAAGGATTGCCGCTTCTACAACCGCCTCCTCGATGTTCCGATTCGGCGCGGCGGCGCCCTGCTGCCGGATGTCCAGCAGCATCTCTCGGAGTGCCGATACTGCCGCTCCGCCGCGGAACAACTGAGCCATTTCGAGGGCGGGCTGGGAGTCCTCGTCGCCGAGGCGGTGCTCGGCTGGGGTGCCCGGCGCTATCTCGAACTGCGCGCCGGGCGTACGCCCCAGGACTCCGGGCGCGGCCGGGGGAGCGGTCGGCACGGCGCGGAACGGCGCCGCCTCCTGGCGCGCATCCCGACCCCAGGCCGCCGAAGTCCCGGCGGGGCCGGGGGACTGCGCTCCTCGCGCACGGTGCTCACCGGGGTGGGCCTGACCTCCGCGGGCCTCCTCGCGGCGATGCTCGCCTCCGGCCTGTGGTCGCACGACGACGGCGCCGACCCGGCCGCCTCGACCAGCGCCACGGGCAACGACACCGCCCCGAGCGCGGGCACCCGGACCCCGGGCCCCGCCCAGCTCCCCACCGCGCCGGCCGTGACCCGGCTGCGCAACGACGCCGCCGACCTCTGCCTCGACATCCGGGGCACGGTGAAGGAGGGCGCCGGCACCGAACTGGCGGCCTGCTCGACCGATGTGACCCAGCAGTGGTCGTACGAGACCGACGGGTTGCTGCGCAGCGAGGCGAACCCGGAGCTGTGCCTGGACTCGCACGTGGACGCGGGTGTGGTCATCCTCGGCAAGTGCGCCGACGACCGGGCGAAGCGGGCCGAGGACGTGCGCTACGACCTCACCGTGCAGGGGGAGTTGATCCCGCGCTGGGACGAGCAGCTCGCCCTCGCCGCCACCACCGACGACCCGGGCGCCGACATCGTCGTCAAGGTCCGCGACCGCTCGGAGCAGCAGCGCTGGCTGACCGACCCGGCCGCGAACGCGAGCCCTGGTTCGCTGTCGGTCACGGGGAGCGAAGCCCCGCAGGCCCGGCCCGCTGAGCTCAGGGACCGGGCCTAGGGACGGTCCCGCCGCGAGCCGGTCCCAACGGGGAGGTCTCCCTTCGAGGAGGCCTCCCCGTCACGTGCGGTCCTCCACGAGGTCACACGCGGTCCTCCACGAGGTCGTCGGGGCCGATCGTCGCCGGGGTCGCGTGGCCCGACAGGGCGAGCGTGAGGTCCAGTTCGGCGAGCAGGCAGCGGATCACATGCTCGACGCCGGGCTGTCCGTCGAGCCCTAGACCGTAGACGTACGGCCGTCCGAGCAGCACCGCGCGGGCGCCGAGGGCGAGGGCCTTGAAGACGTCGTCGCCGGTGCGGATGCCGCTGTCGAAGAGGACCGTCAGCCGGTCGCCGACCGCCTCCACCACCCGGGGCAGCGCGTCGGCCGCGGCGACGGACCCGGCCACCTGCCGGCCGCCGTGGTTGGAGACCACGACCCCGTCCATCCCGGCGTCGGCGGCGAGCCGGGCGTCGTCCGGGTGCAGGACGCCCTTGAGGACGATCGGGCCGTCCCAGTGCTCCCGGAGCAACGCGAGGTCGGGCCAGGTCTTGCCGGGGTCCGCGAACATGCCCACGAAGTGCAGCACGGCCGCGTTCGGGTCCTCGTGCACCGGCTTGGCCAGGCCCGCCTGGAACGCCGGGTCGGAGAAGTAGTTGGCGGTGCCCACGCCGTGCAGGAACGGCAGATACGCCTGGTCGAGGTCGCGGGGCCGCCAGGACAGCAGCGGGGTGTCCAGGGTGACGACCAGGGCCGTGTACCCGGCCGCCTTCGCCCGGCCGAGGAAGCTGAGCGCGACCTCGGGGTCCTTCGGCCAGTACAGCTGGAACCAGCGCTCGGCGTCCCCCATCGCCTCGGCGACCTGCTCCATCGGCGTGCTGGAGGCCGACGACAGGATGTACGGCACCCCCTGCGCGGCGGCGGCCCGGGCGGCGGCGGACTCCGCGTCCGGGTGCATGATCGACAGCACGCCGACCGGCGCCAGGGCCAGCGGGGCGGGCAGGGCACGGCCCAACACCTCGACCGACAGGTCGCGTTGGTGCACGTCCCGCAGCATGCGGGGGACGATCCGGCGCCGCTCCAGGGCCGCCCGGTTCGCCCGCGCCGTACTGCCGTCGCCCGCGCTGCCCGCCACATAGCCCACCGGGCCGGGGCCGAGCCGCTGCTCGGTGAGCTCCTCGAGCCGGGTCAGGTCGGTGGGCAGCCGGGGCACCGCGCCGGACATGCCGTTCAGGTAGATCTCGTACTGGAAGTCCGCCCAGTGCTTGGCCATCCGTCCGAACCGCCTCTCGTCGTCGAGTGCGTCGACGATATCCACGGCCGGGCGCTGGTCAGGAGGGGGAGGGCACCCCGTGGCCGTCCGTCGGTGTGCCGGGCCACCGGTCAGGAGGCCCCGAGCTCGGCGAGGATCCCGGCCAGTTCGCGGGGCCGGGAGAACATCGGCCAGTGCCCGGTGTCCATCTCGACCAGTTCCCAGCTCTCGTTCTTCAGCAGTTCGGCCACGACCGGCATCGGCTCCTCGCCGTCGAGGAGGCACTTGATGTAGGTGGCCGGGAGCTTGTCGAGGGGGCCGGTGAGGACGGCGGGCTCGGTGAGCGTCGCACCCGGATGCGGGGACGAGCGGTCGATGATCCGGGATATCTGCTCGTCCGTCAGACCCTGGTCGGCGTAGTGCTCCGGGCCCACGGGCCGCCAGAAGCCGCCGCTCTCCTCGATCGTCCTGCGGACGTCGTCACTGGGCCAGCCGTCCAGGAAGGACTCCCCGTCGACGGGGACGCTCGAGTCGACGAACACCACGCGCCGCAGCCTGCCGCCGATCCGCTGGGCCGCCTGCCCCACCGGGACGCCCGAGTAGCTGTGCCCGACCAGCACCACCTCGCGCAGATCCAGCCGCTCGACCTCGTCGACGATGTCCCGCACATGCGTCTGCTGTCCCGCCGGTACGCCCCGCTTCTCCGCGAGGCCCGACAGGGTCAGCGGGCGCGGTTCGTGCCCGGCCGCGCGCAGTTCCGCCGCGACCTCGTCCCACGCCGACGCCCCGAGCCTCGCGCCCGCCACCAGTACGAAGTTGGTCATGCCCGCAATCTAGCCGAGGGCACCGACAACGCCCCGGGCCGGTGACGGGTGGCCATCTGCCCTTGGGCGACGGCAGCCGCGTGCGCCACGGGATGTGCGGCGCACGCGGCTGCCGTCCTGCTGGGGTATGCCGACGCTACGGCCCGCCGTGACGCCCAGGACACGGCCCGCCGTGCCGCCCGGGACAGTGGATGCTTCATTCGTTCTCGGAGTCCTCGGTGGAGGGATCGGCCACCTCCTCGGCGTCCGGCCCCTGCGCCCGCACCCGCTGCACGTGTTCCAGGGACTCCCGCAGTTCGGCGAGCCAGTCGTCGGTGTGCCGCTGGACCAGCCGGACGCACCAGGCGAGCGCGTCGCTTCGGCTGCGGGCCACCCCGCCGGCGATGAGGGTGTCCAGGACCTGGCGCTCGGGCTGCCGCAGCCGGGTCATGACGGGCGCCGCGACATGCGTGAACAGGGCGCGCTCGCCGTCGCACTCCACACCCCACGACACCTTGCGGCGGAAGGAGTGCTCGGCCTCGCGGGCCACCTCCATCCGCTCCTGCCGGGTGCGCTCCCGGAACTCCTGGATCCGGCCCTTCACGGCGGCCTCCCGCTCGGCGGCCGAGACACCCTCGTCGAGCCGCGGCCCGGGGATGCGGCCGATCACGGTGATCTCCTCACGGTCGACGACCACCTCGACCAGGGCCTCGAACAGATCGTCGGGCAGGCGGCCGGTGAACCAGCCGCGCAACTTGTCTCGTTGCTCTTGAGTAATCATGTAATGACGATTACTCCACTTCCCGCTGAACGCAAGGGGCTGGGGAGGGGTCTGCCGAGAGCAGAAGCGGAATGTTTCAGGCCTATTGCCGAGGTGGGGTAAACAGGCCATCCGGCCGGATCGAGTGATCGAGAACCGCCCAGTTGAGGGGCTCTGTTGTTCGGATGATGTGACTTCGCGCCACTGATTCAACACGCAAGGTTACTGAAAGCCATGGGGTCGATGTGAAGTTCGGGCCAGGACTCGGCAGACTCGCGCTCGCCGCTCCGGCACCGACCGAGTCGGACGGCGACACCCTCGAATCCAGCGGAAGGATGCACACAATGCGGAACACCGCGCGCTGGGCAGCGACCCTCGGCCTCACGGCCACCGCCGTCTGCGGACCCCTGACCGGGGCCGCGCTCGCCGAGCCGGCCGCCGCCCCCCTGAGCCTGTACGCCCCCTCGGCTCTCGTGCTCACCCTCGGCCACGGCGACAGCGCCGCCACCGTCACCCCGGAACGGGCCGTGACCCTGACCTGTGCCCCGAGGCCCTCGGGCACCCATCCGGCCGCGAGCCCGGCCTGCGCGGAACTGCGCGCCGTCGACGGGGACTTCGACGCCCTGGCGGACAGATCGGACGTCCAGTGCACCCGGGAGTACGACCCCGTGGTGGTCACGGTCGACGGCGTCTGGCGGGGCAAGCGCGTCTCCTACGAGCGGACCTTCGCCAACGAGTGCGTGAAGAACTCCTACGGGACCAGCGTCTTCACGTTCTGAGAGACCGGGATCGTGTGGTGCCGTGATCTGCCCGAGGGGCCCGCAGTTGGGGAGTGCCGCCCCTCTCACGGAACCCCGCGCTCCCGCACCGAGGGCCGGCGGACGGAGTGGGGCCGTCCGCCGGCCCCTCGGCTCAGACCCGCCGGGGAATCGCCGGCAGCGGCGGGAAGCGGGCCCACAGGCCCGAGGCGCGCAGCAACCGGTGCAGCCGGGGCCCGTCGGCGACCACCCGCAGCCCCGAGCAGAACTCGACGTGCCGGAGGTCGACCACCACATCGGGCCCGGCGGTCGCGGTCGCCGCGTCGAGGTGCTCCGCGAGGAAGCCCGCCGTCGCGAGGCTCCGTAGCCACCCCGGGCCGGCCCGGGCCATCCGTCCAGCGGGATCCGCACGATCCGGTTCACTCGACCTGGTGAATTCCTGTCAACTGAGTTGACTTCTGTCCTCGGTGTCTACGGACGCTTGCGTTCCCGGTGGCTGGTGTCGCACCAGGGATAGCGGCGACTGCGCCGACACGTGCACAGGGCCACCCGGAAGCGGTCGGAGGTGACCGTGCTGCCGTCCTCCAGTTCCACTTCCACCGGGCCCTCCACCAGCAGCGGGCCCCGTTGCTGGATCCGGACGCGGCACGGACGGTCGCCGTCAGAGGGGGAGTTCGGCACGGACGACCACCAGCTCTTCCTTCTCGTCGGTGGCGTCGGGGGTCAGCAGGCCGCGCTCCCGCAGCCAGTCCACCCGCTCCCGCAACACCGGTCCGAAAGCGATCCTGTGACGGCGGGTCACGGCCGCCTTGAGGCCCGCCCCGCGCAGATGTCCCACGGTCCGCCCGGGATCGCTCAGTGCGGAGTGCACGATCAGCAGCACACCCCCGGGGCGCAGCAGGCCGGGTGCCTCCCGGCAGACCCGGTCCAGCACGGACCGCCCGTCGTGCCCCGCGTCCCAGGCCCGCGCCCGTCCGCGCGGTGGCCGGCCGTTCCCCGTGGGGGCGGGGACGTACGGCGGGTTGGTCAGGATGAGGTCGAACGACTGGTCCCGCACCGGTGTGAAGAGGTTCCCCCGGTGGACGCGGACCGACGCCCCGGTCAGCCAGGCGTTCGCCCGGGCCGTGCACACGGCACGCCAGGACACGTCGACCGCGGTCACCCGGCTGCCCCGACGCGCCGCCTGGAGTGCCAGCGCACCGGTGCCGGTACCGACGTCCAGGACGTGGGCTCCCGGTGGCAGTGGTTCTTCGGACAGGGCTCCGGCAAGGAGCGCGGTGTCCTCCTGCGGGGCGTACACACCGGGGAGGGCCAAAGGCGGAGTCAGTGATCTCACGTCGGCCAAGTACCCTTACATTCAGAAAATATGGGAGGTTTCGGACGCCTCGAGTGTCCGCAGGGACGAGCGTCCGGCGCGCCAGTCGTCGAGCAGGCGGGCGGCGAAGCGGTCCTCGACGTATCCGGTGGCGTCGATGCCGAAGGCCACGTCCGGGGCGAGATGCGGCTCCTCGGCCAGCAGACCGCCGATGACGTCGTGGCGTACGACCTGTTCGTGGACGGCGTCCGCCTCGACGTGCTCGTCGTAGAAGTGCTCGGCGGCCGGTCCGGCACCGGTGCGGCGCATCGCGTCGGCGAGCCGCCGGGAGCCGGGCGAGGAGGTGATCTCGACCGCGGCGAAGTGTCCCACCAGCGCGCCGCGCAGGCTGCGGTGCAGACCCAGTAGCGACATGAGGTTCACCGTGGCGAGCATCTCCGCGCTCGCCGCTTCCAGGTAGTGCCCGTACGTCGTGTCCAGGCCCAGGTCCGTCATCAGGTCGGCGAAGAGGCGGGCGTGGACGCGCTCGGGGCGGCCGCCGCCGAACTCGTCGAACTCCACCGCCGCCATGCCCGCCTTGGCCCGCCCCCACAGCCGGGGCAGCACCCACGCGTGAGGGTCGGCCTCCTTGAGGTGGTACAGCGAGCGCTGGGCCGCGTACTCGCGGACCTGCCACAGCTCGCCCTCCTTGCTCAGGAAGTGGCTGACCCCGGTGCCCTCGACCGGCTCGACCAGCAGGTCGGCGAGCGCGTCCTCGACGCTGTCGTGCGCCGGGGTGTCGGTGCGCAGCGCGGACAGGAAGCGGTGTTCCAGGGCCGCCCGGGTGCGCAGCAGGTCCGGGTCCCACTCGCGGTCGGGGGAGACGTCCGCGAAGCCGCGGTAGTGCAGTTCGTAGCAGAGGTACAGGGCGAGCTGGAGGTCGTCGCCGTACACGTCCGCGCCCGCGACGGCCTCGTGGCGGGGCAGTGGTCCGGTGCCGAGCAGATACTCCCGGACGGCCGCGGAGACCGGACCCCGGGCGGACGGCAGCGATGGTTCCTGATGACGATCGTGTGGCATGGGCGCCGAGTACCCGGGGCGGGGCACGTCACCCGCGCGTCTGGATCAGCCTCGTGAGGTGCTTGGCACCATTCACCGGGTCGGCTGCTCCGTGCCCGGCCAGGCGTGGACGTACCGGCAGCTGGGCCCGGACCAGAACCCGGCTGTCCGGGCGACGAACCCGGCCGCACCGGGCGGGCCCGGCCACGCTCGCCGACCTGCCCGGAGCGACGAGCGCGCCGCCCGGGCAGGTCACTCTCCTTCGGACTCCTCCTGGGCGCGGGTGTTGGGGGTGAGGGCGTCCCCCGCCTCGCCCCGGTGCGCACGCTTCTCCTCCGACTCGTGGGTGCGCCGCTCGGCGTCCTCGACCTCGCGGATGACCTCGTCCAGCGCGGTGTCCGGCTTCTGCCTCTTCTCGGACACGGATGTCTCCTTCCTGTTCGTCCCGTTCAGCGGGTGGCGGCCGCGATGCGCAGCGGCACCGGGTCCGGGAGCGTGTCCTCCTCGTTTCGGCGGGCGATCTCCGCCCACCAGGAGGGACCGTCCTCGATGTGCCGCAGCAGCACCCCCTCACGGATCGCCCAGGGGCAGATCGTGACGGTCTCGAGGCCGGTGAGCTTCATCGCCGTGTGCCCGATCACCGCGCCCGCCAGGCTCTGCAGGGCGCGCGGGGCGGAGATGCCGGGCAGTTCGGCCCGCTGCGCGGACGGCAGCGCGGCCAGACAGGACACCGCCTCACGCAGGTCGGAACGGCGCAACTGCCGTTCCATGAACGGGCCGTGGCGTCCGGCCGGCGCCCCGCACAGCCGTCCCAGCTGCTGGAAGGTCCGCGAGGTGGCCACCGCGGTGCGCGGGCCCTCCCAGCGGATCCGGGCCGCCACGTCCCGCAACTGATGGCGGACCTTGCGGCGCAGCGCCCGGACCAGCTCCGGGGGCGGCGGGTCCTGGCCCTCGAAGAACTCATGGGTCAGCCGGCCCGCGCCCAACGGCAGCGAGGCCACGAAGTCCGGCAGCCGACCGCGCCCGAAGGCGACCTCGAACGAGCCGCCACCGATGTCCATGAGCGCCAGCGGCCCGGCCCGCCAGCCCATCCAGCGCCGCGCCCCGAGAAACGTGAGCTCGGCCTCCACCTCGCCGGGCAGGGTGTACAGCCCGACGCCGGTCCGCTGCCGGACGGTACGGAGCACCTCCTGACGGTTGGGCGCCGCCCTTACGACGGCGGTCGCGAAGGCCAGCGGCCCGGCCGCGCCCCATCTCGCCGCGGTCCGGTTCGCCCCTTCGACCGCCTCCACCAGCCGCTCCACGGCCTCCTCCGGTACCGGCCCGCCCGGCCGCACGTCGTCGGAGAGCCGGAGCCGCCACTTCGCCGTGTGCACCGGCAGCGGCACCCCGTCCTCGGCGTCCGCCACGACCAGACGGACGGTGTTCGACCCCACATCCACCACGCTTATTCGCATGGACCTGTGGGTACCCACAGGAGGCCCGCTCCAACGCCGGTCGTCCCTTCCGGTCGTCGCTCTGCGCCACAGCGACCGCACTGTGCGTACGGCAGAGGCCGGTCAGGGACCCCACGGCAGCGAGAAGGGCCGCCGTCTCCCTGCGGACGGCGGCCCTTCGGATCGTGCGGCTCTCCCTGGCGGGTCGACCTGTGGGGCTCTTACATGTGGACGACAGGAGCGGCGCTCGCGTCCTGCTCCGGCACCCCGCGCCGGAAGAGCAGGAAGGCGATCAGCGCGCCGACGGCGAACAGGCCCGCCGACCACCAGAAGGCGGTGGTGTAGCTCTCGATCGTGGCCTGGGCCTGGACCAGCTTGTTCGTCGGGTCCTTGCCCGCCAGGTAGTCGGTGGCGGCGCTCGCGGCCAGTGTGTTCAGCAGCGCCGTACCGATCGAACCGCCCACCTGCTGCATGGCGTTGACGGTGGCGGAGGCGACGCCCGCGTCCTCGGCCGCGACCCCGCCGGTGGCCAGCTGCATGGCCGGGGGCATGACCAGTCCGAGGCCGAAGCCGGTCACGATCAGCTGCGGCAGTACGGCGGACAGGTAGCTGGAGCCGACGCCGATCCCGGTGAGCCAGGCCATGCCGACCGCGGCGACCGCGAAGCCCAGCGGGATGACCACCTTCGGGCCGATCCGGGGGACCAGCGTCGTGGTGCTGACCTGGGCCGCGACCATCAGCGCGGCCACCATCGGGAGGAACGCCACGCCCGTCTTGGTCGGGCTGAAGCCCAGGTTCAGCTGGAGGTAGTAGGTGAGGAAGAGGAAGACACCGAACATGCCGCCGCCGGAGATCAGCACGGCCAGGAAGGAGGCGGCGCGGTTGCGGTCCAGCAGGATGCGCAGCGGCAGCAGCGGGTGCGCGGCGCGGGTCTGCCACCAGGCGAAGGCGGTCAGCAGCACACCGCCCGCGATCAGGAAGCCCCAGGTCTCGGGCGAGCTCCAGTCGTGCGTCTCGGCGTTGGAGAAGCCGTAGACCAGGGAGAAGAGACCGGCGGCGACGAGCAGGGTGCCGGGCACGTCCAGCTTGGAGTTGGCCGCGTCACGGTGGTTGTGCAGCAGGACCCAGCCGCCCGCGAAGGCGACGACGGCGATGACGACGTTGACGTAGAGCGTCCAGCGCCAGTCGAGGGCGTCGGTCAGGATGCCGCCGAGCAGCAGGCCCACCGCACCGCCCGCGCCGGCGATGGCGCCGTAGACGCTGAACGCCCTGGCCTTCTCGCGGGCGTCGGTGAACGTCGTGTTCAGCAGGGAGAGCGCGGCGGGCGCGAGGAGCGCGCCGAAGGCACCCTGGAGGGCGCGGGCCGTGACGAGCATCTCGAAGTTGGTGGCGGCACCGCCGAGCGCGGAGACGGCGGCGAAGCCGACGACGCCTATGAGGAAGGCCGTCTTGCGGCCGAACAGGTCGGCGATCCGGCCGCCGAGCAGCAGGAGCGAGGCGAAGGCCAGCGCGTAGGCGGTCACGATCCACTGCCGGTTGCCGTCGGAGAAGCCGAGGTCGGCCTGAGCCGAGGGCAGGGCGATGTTCACGATGGTGGCGTCCAGGACGACCATCAGCTGGGCGAGGGCGACGACGGCGAGGATCCACCATCGCTTGGCCGAGGCTTCTGGCTGCGCGTCGACGGCGCTGTCCCGACCGCTCTCGGTCAGGGTCTTCTCGGACATGGGAAACCACTCCAGGGAAAGTCGGCTGGGACCCGTTCTTAAACGAAACGGTTTCGTACACGTCGAGGCTAGACCACATTCAGCGAAACGGCAACGTTTCGCTGGAGTGGGCGACTGAACGGCCGTGGCCCGGCTGTATTCCTTGACTGGAATATAACCACCGAGGCATATTGAAGCCATGTCCGACTCCGCGCTCTGGACCGCCCTCGCCGATCCCCACCGGCGGGCCATCGTCGCGCTGCTCCTGGAGCGGCCCCGGTCCGTCGGAGAGGTGTCCCAGGAGTGCGGACTGAGCCAGCCGAGCGCCTCGAAGCATCTGAAGGTGCTCAGGGAGGCGGGCCTGGTCCGGGTACGGCAGGACGCGCAACGGCGTGTCCACGCCCTCGACCCGGCTCCGATGGCCGCGCTCGACGCATGGCTGGCCCCGTACCGCACGCTCTGGAACGGCAGCCTCGACGCGCTGGGCCGCCGCCTCGACGAGACCGCGCCGGACACCCCCGAGCACCCCGCACCGAAGGACTGATCCACCATGGCCGCAGACCTCACCGGCACCTACCTGACCCTGGACGACGGCCGCCCGGCCGTGCGCTTCAGCCGCACCTACGACCATCCCGTCGCCCGCGTCTGGCACTTCGTCACCGACACCGAGGAACTCGCCCACTGGTTCCCGTCCCGCGCCGAGATCGAACTGCGCCCCGGCGGCACGATCAGGTTCAGCGGCGACCCCCACATGGAGGACTCCACGGGCCGGGTCATCGCCGTCGACGAGCCCCGTCACCTGTCCTTCGAGTGGGGCGGGGACGAACTCCACTTCGACCTGGAGGCGTTGGACGAGAAGCGGACCCGCTTCACGCTCACCAACGTCCTGAGCGCCGCCGACACCGCCGCCCGCAACGGCGCGGGCTGGGAGGTGTGCCTGGCCGCCCTCGACGCCCGCGCCCGCGGCGAGCACCCCGAGAGCCGACCGTGGCAGGACCTCTACGAGGCGTACGTCGACGCCGGGATCCCCTCCGGCGCGCCGGTCCCGGGGACGGAGTGACCGCTCACGCCATCTGCCGCCGCACCAGCTCGTGCAGCCGGCCGCCGGTGTCCGCGAGCAACTGCGCGGGCGGCCCCTGCTGGGCGACCTTGCCGTTCTCCATCACGATCACCCGGTCGGCGTCCAGCACCGTGGACAGGCGGTGGGCGATGACGACCCGGGTGGCGTTGAGGGCCTTGGTGGACTCGATGACCGTGCGCTGGGTGTCGTTGTCCAGGGCGCTGGTCGCCTCGTCGAAGAAGAGGATCCGCGGCCGCCGGATCAACGCCTGCGCGATCATGAGCCGTTGGCGCTGACCGCCGGAGATGGCCCCGCTGCCCGAGACGATGGTGTGCAGCCCCATCGGCATCCGCTGGATGTCCTCCGCCAGCCCCGCCATCGCGGCCGCCGCCATCGCCTCCTCGGGCGTGTAGGGCTCGGTGCCGCAGATGACGTCCAGGATGGACCCGGTGAACGGCTGGGCGTGCTGGAGCACGACACCGCACTGCCTGCGCACCGCCGACTGGTCGAGGGCCGCCAGGTCCTGACCGTCGTAGAGGACACTCCCGGAGACCGGGCGGTCGAAGCCGATCAGCAGCCTGAGCAGGGTCGACTTGCCGCAGCCGCTGGGGCCGACGATCGCCACGAACTCGCCGGGCCGGATCTCGAAGGACACGTCGTCCAGGATCAGGGGACCGTCGTCGGAGTAGCGGAAGGAGAGCCTGCGGGCCTCCATCGCCCCAGTCAGCGGGCCCGGCCGGGTGCTCGCGGTGCGCACCTCCGGCTGCGCCTCCAGGACCGGCTTGATCTCCTCGAACAGGGGGAGCACGGCCACCGCCGAGACGAACGCGCCGGTGAGTGAGGTGACCGCGGTCAGCAGCATGGTCACCGAGGTGTTGAAGGTGAGGAACGCGGACGCCGACATCGAGCCGCGCGCCGGGCCCGCCAGCAGCATGAACATCAGCAGGGTGCACAGCGGCAGATAGACCGAACCCAGCACCGTGGTGAGGTTCTTGATCCGGCCGACCTTCTGCTGGAGCTCGCGGCTGCGGGCGAACTCCGAGGCCCAGGCCGCGTACGCGTAGTTCTCGGCCGCCGCGACCCGGAGCTTGGGCAGTCCGCGCAGGGTCTGGAAGGCCTGGTTGTTCAGCTTGTTGCCGAGCACCACGAGCCGTCGCTGCCAGCGCACCTGCCACAGCCCGAGCCCGAGGAATCCGGCGGCGATGACGACGAGCATGCCGATCGCCGCCATCGCCATCGGGACGCTGTACCAGAACAGCAGGCCAAGGTTCATCGCACCGACGGTCACGGACTGGGCGACCGTCGGACCGATGCCCGCCATCATCCGGCGGATCGAGGAGATCCCCATGGCCTGGCTGGCCAGTTCGCCGGTCGAGCGCTCGGTGAAGAACTTGGTCGGCAGCCTCAACAGCCGGTCCCAGACGGCCGGTTGGAGGGTCGCCTCGATGCGGCCCTCCAGGCGGAGCATGGTGAGGTTCTGGAGCAGCATGAAGGCCGCCGTCACCACACCGCTGACCATCACCGCCAGACACACCTGCACGATCAGACCGGTCTGCGCCTTCGGCACGAACTCGCCGAGCACCTTGCCGGTCGCGATCGGCAACAGCGCCCCGATCGCCACCGTCACCAGACCGCTGAGCAGCAGGTTCGTCACATCGCCGCCCGTGCCGCGCATGCTGAACCGGACCAGCCCGAGCGGGCTCAGCTTCCGGTCGGGCAGCGGACGGTAGAACATCACCGCGCGCGGCTCGAACTCCTCCGCGTTGTCCTTCTCGATCGGCGTCTCACGCCCGGTCGCCGGATGCACGGCCACATAGCCGCCGCGCCTCCACAGCAGCGCGACCGGCGCGCCTGACAAGGCCCGGTGACCCACCAGCGGCCCCACGTTGTCCCGCCACCAACTGCCGTCCAGGCGCACCGACCTGATGCGGACGCGCGAGGCGAGGGCGATCCGCTCGACCGGGTCGAGACGGTCGCTCTCGGTGCCGCCCTGCGCGTTGTCGGCGAGCGTGATCCCGGCCGCGTCGGCGACCAGCCTGCACGCCGCGTAGCTCGCGTCGGCGTCGGCGGCCGTCGCGCGCTGCTTCGACTTGCCGATGGACGCGAGCAGGGTCCGGTCGGCCTGTGCGCGCACCGCCTCACCGGCCTTGATGCCGGCCGCCGTCCTGGTCTCGTGGGTGCGCTCCAGCTGCTCGATCCAGCGGTCCAGCGTGGTCAGCAGCCGGTACTGCTGATCGACCATGGACTGCCAGACCCCGGGGTCCATCAGCAGGTCGGCGGCGGCCTCGGCGCCGTAGAGCGAGCCGTACTGCACGCTGCCCGGCGGCACCTGCATCCAGAACACGTCGTCGTCGGTGGGGGCCGCGGCCCGCTCGTCGGCCATCGGCGCCTGGAAGAGGATGGAGAGGCTACGGCCGACACCGAGCGCCAGGGCGTACTCCAGCGGGCTCGTCGTCGGCGGCACGTACTGGGGGTTGCCGTACTCGTCGTACGACCAGGTCTGGGTGTTCGCCGGCTCGTACAGCTCGCGCAGGCCGATGCGGTGGACCACACAGTCCCTCAAGGGCCGCGCCACCAGCGTGTGTTGGGGACCGGCCACGGGGCCCAGGAGCAGCGCGCCCGGCTCCAGTCGGCCCAAGTGGTGCCAGTGGCCCTGCTGTTCGGCGTCCACCGCGAACAGGTCCACCGCGCCCGACACGACCAGCCACAGCACCTGCGGACCTTCGAGGTCCAGGCGGCTGAAACCGGCGCAGTCGATGCGCGTGCCCATCTGCCCGAGGGCATTGAGGACGACATCCCCTTCGTGTGCGGTCGTCATCTCACCGTTCCTTGACCAGCGCCGCGTACGCGCCACCGCGCGCCACCAGCTCCTCGTGCCGCCCGCGCTCCACGATCGTGCCGTGTTGCAGTACGACGATCTCGTCGCTGTCGCGCACGGTGCTGAGCCGGTGCGCGATCACGACACAGGCGCAGCCGCGCTTGCGCAGGTTGTCCATGACGACCAGCTCGGTCTCCGCGTCCAGCGCGCTGGTCACCTCGTCGAGGACCAGGATGCTGGGCCTGCGCACCAACGCCCGTGCGATCTCCAGGCGTTGACGCTGGCCGCCGGAGAAGTTGCGGCCGTCCTGCTCGACCCTGCTGTGGATGCCGCCGGGCCGGCGCGTGACCACGTCGTACAGGGCCGCGTCCCGCAGCGCGTCCACCACCGCGTCGTCCGGGATCGACGGGTCCCACAGCGCCACGTTGTCGCGGACCGAGCCCTCGAAGAGGAAGACGTCCTGGTCGACGAAGGACACCGAGGAGGCGAGCGCGCCGCGCGGGATGTCGTCCAGGCGCCTGCCGTCGATGCGGATCACGCCCTCCCAGGGCGTGTACAGGCCCGAGATCAGCCGGGAGACGGTCGACTTGCCGCTGCCGGAGCCGCCGACCAGCGCCACCTGCTGGCCCGGGCCGACGGTCAGGTCGAAGCCGGTGAGCAGCGGCTTGTCGAGCGGGTTGTAGCCGAAGGTGATGTTCTGGAGCTCGACGTGGCCGTGGAGGCGGCGCGTCGAGTCGCCGGCGCCGGGGCGGCCGTAGAGCGGGTCGGCCTTGAAGTTCTCCACGTCCTTCAGGCGGGCCACGTCCGCCGCGAAGTCCTGGATGCGCCCGGCCACGCCGTTGAGGCGGGTGATCGGGGCGGTGAAGCGGGTGACCAGGGCCTGGAAGGCGACCAGCAGACCGACCGAGATACCGCCCTCGACGGCCCGCATGCCGCCGATCCACAGGATGAGCGCGCTGTTGAAGGTGGCCAGCATCGGCGCGACCACGCCCAGCCACGCGCTCGGCACCCCCAGCTTCTGCTGCTCCTCAAGGGTGGTGGCGTGCTGTCCCGCCCACTTGCGGAAGTAGCCGTCCTCGCCGCCGGTCGCCTTCATGGTCTCGATCAACTGGAGGCCGGTGTAGGCGGTGTTGGTGAGCCGGGCGCTGTCCGCGCGGAGCTTGGCCGTGCGGGTGGCGCGCAGCCGGATCACGATCCGCATGGCGACCACGTTCAGCAGGGCCACCCCGATGCCGACATAGGTGAGCTGCGGGTCGTAGGTGTAGAGAAGGATCGCGTACAGGACGACGACCACCGCGTCGACGCCGGCGGCCGCGAGGTCCCGGGCCAGCGTCTCGGCGACCTGGTCGTTGGACTGGAGGCGCTGGACGAGGTCGGCCGGGCTGCGCTGGGAGAAGAACGTCACCGGCAGCCGCAGCAGATGGCGCAGGAAGCGGGCGCTGGACAGGGTCGAGGAGATGATCCGGCCGTGCAGCAGGTTCGCCTGCTGGAGCCAGGTCAGGGCGAGGGTGAGCGCTACGCAGGCCCCCATCGACGCGAACAGCACGCCGAGCAGCGAGGTCTGTCCGCCGATCAGGAACATGTCGATATAGGTACGGCTCAGCGCGGGGGTGGCCGCGCCGACCAGCACCAGCAGCAGGCTCGCCAGGACCGCCGTCGGCATGGTGCCCGCGGTGCCGCGCAGCCGGGCCGGCATCGCGCCCAGCACACCGGGCTTGCGGCCGCCCTTGGTGAAGCCCTCGCCCGGCTCCATCACCAGCACGACACCGGTGAAGCTGCCGTCGAAGTCCTCCATGGGGACGAAACGGCGGCCCTTGCCGGGGTCGTTGATGTAGACCCCGCGGCGGCCGAAGCGGCGGCCCATGCCGTCGTAGACGACGTAGTGGTTGAACTCCCAGAACAGCACGGCCGGCGTCCTCACCTCGGCGAGGGCGGCCGTGTCCATCTGCATGCCCTTGGCCGTCAGACCGTAACTGCGGGCCGCCTTCAGGAGATTGCTGGCACGTGAGCCGTCCCGGGAGACACCGCAGGCGATCCGCAGCTCCTCCAGCGGGACGTGCTTGCCGTAGTGGCCCAGCACCATCGCGAGGGAGGCCGCGCCGCACTCCACCGCCTCCATCTGGAGGACGGTCGGCGTACGGACCGTCTTCGCCCTCCCCTTGGGAACCGGGCGCTTGGGCGGGGCCGAGCGGCGTCTGCCGCGGGTGTCCTGTGCGGTGCTCACGGCAGCAGCCAATCGACGGGACGCTGGTCGGCCAGCCGGATCGAGCCCGAGGCCACGGTCATGGAGGTAAGGGCGAACGGCGGACCCTCGGCAGAGGACCACCGGTAACCGCTCTTCGTCTCCTTCGACTTGTCCAGCTTCACGAGGACGGCGACCGGACGGCCGTCCTTGGTGAACTGCTCACCGAGCTGGCTGTCCCCGAGGAACGCGGCGATCTGCTGCGCCGACTGCGCCGAGCGGTCCACCGACTTCACATGGCCGCGCAGCACGCCGTACTCCTGGGTCGGCACCGAGGACACGGTCAGGTCCACGGCCGCGTCCTCCGGGATGGAGGCCGCGTTCTCCGCGGGCACGTACACCGTGGCGTACAGGGGGTCGGTCGCGTGGGCGACCTTCTCCACGGCGGCGACGTTCGCACCGGTCGAGATGATCTGCCCGATGGTGGCCGCGAGGGCGGTGACCCGGCCCGCGGCGACGGTACGGACGACGGAGTCGCCGTCGGCCGTACGGACCTTCAGCACGGGGGAGTCGGCGGGCAGCTGCTCGCCCTCCTCGGCGATCACCTGGGTGACCTGGCCCGCGACCGGGCTCTGCAGGATGTAACTGCCCTGCCCGTGCGTGAGGATGGCGGGCGCGCTCACCGTGGACGCGACCGAGCCGGTCACCGCCCACACCGACGCGGCGGCCATCACGACCACCGTCACGGACATCACGAGCCAGCCCTGCGGACGGGCGAAGCGCACCGGGAGGTCGAGTTCCTCCGGCGACTGGAGCTTGGCGAGGGCCTGTTGGCGGAACTGCACGGGATTCTTCCCTCACCTGGAGATGATTCAGAGCACCCGAAAGTCCCGGAACCGCCGGTTTGCGGTCCGGGACGGGTCGACCACAAGTGAGTGATCAGATCGCAGGAAGTGCGATCAGAGGCCGGCGACCAGGCCGGTGACCGGGGCGGTGTTCAGGCCGGTCACACCCTCGACGGTGCCGACGGCCGTGTTGACCAGGCCGGAAACCGGGGCGACGCCGTCCACCAGGTCGGTGACGGTGCCGAGGGCGTTCAGCTGCAGGCCGCCGGAGACGGTGTCGAGGTCGGCGTCCGAGATCTCGACGGTCTCAACCTGGGGGGTGGAGTTCATGATGGAACTTCCCTTCGTATGGGTATTTCACAAGGGGGGAGCGGCCCCCTCTGGGGACAGATGACGGCCGCAATCGCATGGCACCGGATTCCGTTTCCGGAAGACCCGACGGCCCTGCGGTGCGATGGATCAAAGCACGCCGTCACTCCGCCCTTCCAATCAACCACCCGCCTCACCAGGGAACTTGAGTCACAGAAACCTTCATCCGTGCAGAACTGCGCACGCCTTGGTGCCGACTTCTTCACATGTGATGTCACGACGGCGTGAACGGGTCCTTGCCGTCCCCGAGGCGAATGCGACACTCCTCGCCAATGTCATGGCTCCCGTTCCGCGCTTGTGCAGAACTTTCGCCTTCGGTGGCTCGGTTGCGCATTCGATGTGCAGATTCGCTGAAGAGGGGATTCGGGGCGGAAACCACGACGGACCGTCGTCGGCCGCTCGCTGAGCGTGTCAGCCCAGGAGTGCGTAGACCGTGCTCGCCCGGGCCGCGAGATCACCGGACGCGGAGTCCGTCATCGTGATGTCGGCGAACGCCATGCGGCGGCCCAGCTTGGTGAGGACCGCCTTGATCAGGACATCCGAACCGGTCACCGCCCGCTGGAAACTCGTGGACTGCTGAACCGTCGTCATGGGCGCGAAGCCGCCCCGGGCCGCGCAGACGGCGATCACGGTCGCGGTGTCGGCGGCGGCCATCAGCGCCTGCCCGCAGAGCCCGCCGCCCTCCCTGGCCAGCCGCTGTGACCAGGGAAGTCGCAGAATCGCGTGGTCGTCGCCGAGCGACTCGACCGTCAGACCGAGATCGAGAACCCAAGGGGCGAAGTTGTCGGCGAGGATCTTGTCGGCTTCGGCGGGCGTCATCGTCATATGGGGGATTCTTCCCGTCCACGGCCCGCCCGGTACCACCCCTGGCCGAATCGGCATGGCAATCCAGGCGTAAAGAAACGGCATTGAACGCACCGCGCGCACCGCCCGTACCCATGGCCATCCAGGCGCCCCGAACAACCGACTGCCGCACGGCGGTCACAAGACTCCGGTCCCCCCAGGAGGTCGAGAAGTTTGAGTCACAAGCGAATTCCGAAGCGCAAGGCCGCGTTCGCGGCAGGCACCGTGGTGGCGCTCGGAGCGGCCGCGATTCTGCTGCCCAACGCCAACGCGTCCCAGGACGGCTCGTCGAACGACGCGGCGGCCATCGCGCCCAAGACTCTGAAGGCGTCGGACGCCTCGGATCTCGCCTCGCAGCTCGAGGAGTTGCTGGGTGACGCCTTCGCCGGGTCCTACTACGACTCCGACAGCGGCCAGCTCGTCGTGAACGTCATATCCGGCGACAACAACAACGTCGTCGTGCAGGCGAAGAAGGCAGGCGCCAAGGTCCGCGAGGTCGAGAACAGCCTCCCCGAACTGGCGGCCGGCGCGAAGACCCTGAAGGAGGAGGCGACCATCCCGGGCACCGCCTGGGCCGTCGACCCGCGCACCAACAAGATCCTCGTGACCGCCGACAGCACGGTCACCGGCGACAAGTGGAACACCCTCGAGTCGACCGTGAAGAGCCTCGGCTCCGACATGGCCACCGTCAAGAAGTCGGCCGGCACGTTCAAGACCTTCGTCTCCGGCGGTGACGCGATCTTCGGCGGCGGCGCCCGCTGCTCGCTGGGCTTCAACGTCACCGCGGGCGACGGCAGCCCCGCCTTCCTGACGGCCGGTCACTGCGGGGTCGCGGCCGAGCAGTGGTCGGACTCCGAGACCGGCGAGCCGATCGCCACCGTCGACCAGGCCACCTTCCCCGGTGACGGCGACTTCGCGCTCGTCAAGTACGACGACCCGGCGACCCAGGCGCCCAGCGAGGTCAACGTCGGTGGCGGCCAGACCGTCGCCATCAACCAGGCCGCGGACGCCGAGGTCGGCGCCCAGGTGTTCCGGATGGGCTCCACCACGGGGCTCGCCGACGGCCAGGTCCTCGGACTCGACGCCACCGTCAACTACCCCGAGGGCACCGTCACCGGACTCATCCAGACCGACGTCTGTGCCGAGCCCGGCGACAGCGGCGGCTCGCTCTTCACCCAGGACGGCTCCGCGATCGGTCTGACCTCCGGCGGCAGCGGCGACTGCACGGTCGGCGGCGAGACCTTCTTCCAGCCGGTGACCACCGCGCTCCAGGCGGTCGGCGCCACGCTCGGCGCGGGTGACGCGGCCGGCGGCGCGGGCGGCGACCAGGCGGGCGGCGAGGAAGCCGGCGCCGGTGACGAGGCGGGCGCCGGTGGCGACGCCGGGGCCGGTGCGGGCGACGAGGCGGGCGCGGGCGAAGAGGCCGGTGCCGGCGGCGACGCGAGCGCGAGCCCGGGTGACGAGGCCGGCGCGGGCCAGGAAGTCGGCGGCGAGGAGGCCGGCGGCGACGTGATCGGCGGCCAGGACGCGGGCAACGGCCAGGACGCCGGCAACGGCGCGGGCGACGCCGGTGCGGGCGACGCCGCGGGCCAGGCGCACAACTGACGTCCCGTCGGTTCAGCACCACACCCTGAACCGGCCGCGTCGGCAGCGGTCCCCCCACTCCCACCGCCGCTGCCGACGCCGGCCACAGACCACCTCCCGGCCACGCGCGGTTCCGGCCCGGGAGGTGCAACGGTCCGGCCCTCCGGCGGGAGGGCCGGACCGGCGCGTTGTGGGTCCGTACGCCCGGTGGGTCGGGACGCCCGGTGGGTCGGGATGCCCGGCAGGTCGGTCGGGAGCCCCGGTCAGCCGTCCGCCCGCAGCAACAGCAGCGCCACGTCGTCGTTCCGCTCCCGCGCGGCCGCGCTGCGGCGGACCAGTTCGTAGGCGAGTTCGTCGAGCGGCCGGTCACCGGTCTCGGCGAGCTGCCGCCCGAGCTCCGCGAGCGCGTCCTCGATGTCGACGCCGGGCGACTCGATCAGGCCGTCGGTGTAGAGCGCGAGGACGCTGCCCGGCGCCAGCTCCACCTCCGTCGTCGGATAGCCGGCCGAGCCGTCGATGCCCAGCAGCGGTCCGCCGGCCAGGTCCAGGACCCGCACCCGGCCGTCCGGCCGGCGCAGCAGCGGCGGCGGATGTCCGGCCCGCGCCATGACCGCCCGCCCCCGCTCCGGGTCGAGCCCCAGATACAGGCAGCTGGCGAACAACTCCGCGCCCAGGTCGATCAGCAGCCGGTTGGTGGAGCGCATGACCTCCTCCGGCGTCTGGCCGACGGTCGTGTACGCCCGTACCGCCGTCCGGATCTGCCCCATCAGCCCGGCCGCCGTCACGTTGTGCCCCTGCACGTCACCGATCACCGCGGCCGCCCTGCCGTTCACCGGTACCAGGTCGTAGAAGTCGCCCCCGATGTCCATGCCCTGAGTGGCCGGCAGATAGCGGGCCGCCGCCTCGACGCCCGGCAGCACGGGCAGGGTGTGCGGCAGCAGAGCCGCCTGCAGGCCGTGCGCCAGCTGGTGCTTGGCGTCGTACAGCACGGCCCGCTCCAGGGCCTGGGCGATCAGCCCGCCCAGACTGGTCAGCACCGCCCGCTCGTCCGCGGGGAAGGGATGCCGCTCGGCGTAGGCCAGCACACAGGTGCCGACGGGGCGTCCGGAGGCGATCAGCGGCAGATAGGCCCAGGCGGCGAACCCGTCGGGGGTGGCGAGCCGCCCGGGGTACAGGTGCTCCAACTGCTCGCGGGAGTCGAAGAACGCGGGCACGCCGGTGCTCAGGGCATGGGTGCCCGGCGTCGGTTCGGTCAGCGGCAGCCCGTTGAACCGCTCCACGATCCGGGCGTCGGGGTAACCGCGGTGTCCGAGCACATGCAGGCGCCCGCCCCGGGAGCCGAGCACCACCAGCGCCTGGCTGCCCACCGCCGGGGCGATCTCGTCCGCTACCAGCTGCACCACGTCCTGCACACCGACCGCCTCGGTCAGCGCTCCGGCCAGGCTCAGCACCTGCGAGATCGTCACCAGCCGGGACGGCGAGGCGCCGGGCTGCGGGCCGGTCCGGTTCATCTCCGCCACCGCCCGGGCCCGGCTGACCCGGACGCTCAGCCCGGTGGTGCTCGGGTACAGCCGGAACGACAGCCAGTCGCCGGGCGGCCGCAGCGCCACGAAGGACGTGCTGTGCTGGCTGAGCAGCGCGGCCCGGTAACGGTCCTCGTAGACCGGGTCGTTGAGCCAGGGCACCGCAGCCCACAACTGCGAGCCCAGCAACTGGGAGACCGGGACGCCGATCAGCTCGGCCGCCGCCGCGTTGGCGAAGGACACCCGCCCGTGCAGATCGAGCGAGCACAGCCCGTACGGCAGCCGGGACACCATCCGCGCGGCCTCCACCGTGCCCAGCGTCCCGGCCGCACCGCCGACCGGTGCCGATCCCAGCAGATCCGGCTCGGCGTGCGGCGGCACACTGTCCTCCACGGCCCGTTCCAGCCGCACCGCGAGCCGCTCGCAGGCCGCGACCAGATGATCCCGCTCGCGGTCGGACAGGTCCGGCGGGTGCGAACCGGGCCAGGTCACGAAGACCGCGCCGTACACCTTGGACGGGGTTGCCACCGGCACCGCGGCCAGTGCGAACGGATACGGCAGCACCACCGCGATCCGCGGGAAGCGGCGCGCCATCTCCTGTTCGCCGCCGACCCACACCAGCCGCCGGTCCCGCACCGCCTCCGCCACCGGGATCGGGGCGCTCAGCCCCACCCGCTCCCAGGGCGCCGCGAACGCCCGGGGCAGGCCCGCCATCACCGCCATCTCCAGCACCGGTTCGTCGGCGGCCAGCAGATAGACCGCGCCGGAGTGGGCGTGGACCTCGTCCATCATCGAGGCGAGCGCCAGGGAGAGCAGGGGGCGTCCCACGCGGGTCCGGGCGCTCGTCGGCGCCGGGGCGGACGTATGCCCGTCGGACACGCCGACCACCTCCTCGCACGGGCGCGTGCCCAAGGGGGCGCGGGCCGCTGTCGCGAGCCGGGTCCCCAAGGATCAAATCTCCACCCTCCCGGCGCGTCCCGCACGGCGAGCGTTCACCCCGTGCGGGCACAGGAGTGCCCGGGCGACGGCGAGGACCGCCGCGTACCCCCTCGACCCCGGACCATGCCACCCCAGTCGAAGCGCGCGGCGGCACACGGGCGCCCTGAGTGCGCCCCCGCGCACCCTGATGGCCAATTCTTCGCGCCCGACGGCGGTCCGGGACCCGAACAATGGGGCACGCGTTCATGCCACGGAAACAAAGAGGCGAGTCGAGGGGGACGAGCAGTGATCCGGGTGCTTCTGGTGCACGACGCGTGTCTGGAGAGATCGGTACTGGCGGAGTGGCTCCGCCGGGAACCGGACCTCGGGGTGTTCGACACCCCGTGGCACACCGCGCCGAGCCGCCTGCGATCCGTGCGTCCGGACGTCTGCGCGGCCGACCTCGAATGCTCCGACGCGTACGGCATCCCGCCCCTGGGCGAGTTATCCGTGCGCGAGCCGGACCGGAGTCCGCCGCGCTTACTCGTGATGGCCAGCGCCAACCGGCCGGGGCTGCTCAAGCGGGCCGTCGAGGCGGGGGCGCTCGGATACGTGGACAAGGAGGGGGCGGCGCCGGAGCGGCTGGTGCGGGGGATCCGCCGGGTCGCCGAGGGGAAACGTTTCGTCGATGACTCGCTCGGCTTCGGCTTCCTCCAGGCCGCGGAGATGCCGCTGACCAGACGGGAGCTGAGCGTGTTATCCCTCGCGGCGGAGGGGGCCTCCATCGCGGAGATCGCGGGAAGCCTGCATCTGTCCCACGGGACGGTGCGCAACTACATGGCCGCGATCACCCGCAAGACCGGGGCCCGCAACCGCATCGACGCGATCCGGATCTCGCAGGGCCAGGGGTGGCTCTGACGGGTCTGGAGGGGCGGTCTGGTGCGGTGGTGCGGCCTGCTTCTGTGGTGCGGCCTGGTTCGGTGGTACGGCCGTCCAGCCGCCCACGAGGGCGCGGTAGGCCGGTGACTCGCGCACCAGCTCGTCATGGGTGCCGTACGCCGTGTGCGGGCCGTCCATCAGCAGCACGTGACCGGCGCGGCGGGCCGAGCTGATGCGGTGGGCGACGACGACCAGTGTCGTCCCCGGCCGCTCGGCGAAGGCCCGCTCGGCACGCTCCTCGGCGCGTGGGTCGAGGTGGCAGGTCGCCTCGTCGAGCAGGACGAGGGGGGCGGGGGACAGGTAGGCCCGGGCCAGCGCGACGAGCTGGCGCTCACCCGCGGACAGTGCGGCCGGGTCCACGGTCGCCCGAGGCCCGCCGAGCGCCTCGAGCAGCGGGGTCAGCCCGACCGCCTCGGCCGCCGCGAGCAGCTCCGCCTCGGGCACCGGCCCGGACCGCAGGTGCGCGAGGTTCTCGGCGAGGGTGCCGGTGTGGACGTACGCCTCCTGCGGGATCAGCACGCGCCCGGCGGCGGCCCCGGGGGAGGGCACGGGGTGCCCGCACACCCGGATCTGCCCACCCGTGGGCCGGAGCAGCCCGGCGACCAGAGCGGTGAGCGTGGACTTCCCGATCCCACTGGGCCCTACGACGGCCAGATGGGCCCCGGGCGCGAGGGCGAGGTCCAGCCGGTCGACGACGGGGGTGGCGGCGGGGCCGTAGGCGAAGGTGAGGGAGGTGAGGGCGAGGGCGGGGGGTTCGGCGGGTGTGCTGTGGGACGGCGAGCGGAGCTTGGCGGGACGCGGACCGTCTGCCCCGGCGGAGGCGGCACCGGAATCGTGGCGGGCCGGCCGAGCCGCCAGGCGGGGGCGGGGGCCCGATCCGCCCCGAAGCCGCTCGGGCCGTGCGTCGGCCTCGGAGTCCTGGACAGCCGCCTCTGCGTCGACCGGGAGGGGGCGGGGCGGGTCTTGCGGCGGTACGGCCCCGTCGACGTGAGCCGGGTCTCCCGCGCAGGGGGCCGGGCCGGGCTCGGGGTGAGGGCTCGCCTCGTCGGTTCGGGCCGGGGTGCTCGCGCTCGGCCCGTTCTGCGTGTCCGGCTCGCGGAGCAGGCGTCGTAGGACCACCACCAGCCGTGAGCCGCTTGTGCCCAGGCCGTGGACCAGGTTGTGGAGGGCGGGGAGCAGCGACTGCGTGACGTAGGCGAGGGCGCCGACCAGGGCGCCCGCGGTGACGTCGTGGGAGAGGAGCCAGGGGGCACAGACGAGGAGGAGCACGATCGGGAGCTGGCCGCCGAGGGCGAGGGCGGCCACGCGCAGGACGGACCAGTGGGCCAGGGCATACGCCGCCCGCTGTTCCGTGTCGACCAGTCGGCCCGCGTCGGCCGAGACCCGGTCCTCCGCCCCGGCCGCCGTGACGTCCCGCAGCCCCGGGCAGACCCTGCCGAGACCTTCGGCCAGAGCCTCGTCGGCGACCAGGAAATCCTCCTGGCGCCGGGCCAGCGGCCGCAGCGTGGCCGCGAACAGGCCCAGTCCGGCGGCCAGCGGCGGTCCCACCACCAGCAGGAGCAGCGGGTCGAGCGAGGCCAGCCCTACGACGGCCCCGGCCGCCGTGAACACGAACGAACGCGACACCATCACCAGCCCTGCGAGGGTGTCCCGTGCGATCTCCACCTGCTGGGTCAGCCCGGACAGCGCACCCGCGTCCGCCTCCCGCACCCCGCGCCCGACGACCCGCCGGACCAGGGCGTCCCGCAGCGGTTCGACCAACGCGGCGACGGCGGCGTACACCCGTACCGTTCCGTACGCCCCGACGAGCACGCCGAGTCCGGCCACGCCGAGCCACACCAGTCCCACGCCGGGACGACCGGCCAGGAACCCCTCGTCCAGGGCGTGGGCGGGCGCGTACCCGGTGAGGAAGGTCTGCGCGGTCTCCAGCACCGACCACCCGCCGAGCCGGCCGAGAACCCGCCACCGGGCCCGCAGGTACCTCAGCCCGCCGGCGTAGACCCCGCCGGTCACGGCACCACCCCGGACGGACGTCATGACGACTCCCCACCGCCAGAAGCGGGCTTGCCCGGTGCGCCGCTCTCCGGTGCAGCCCCGTCCGGAACACCGTGTTCTGAAGCAGCCCGTTCCAGGGGCCGCCTCTTCGGAGCACCACCGTCTGGAGCTCCCGACGCCACAGGGCCCGCACCCCAAGCCCCCGCGCCGACAACCCCCGTGTCCGCAACGTCCCCCTCCGCAGCCCCCGCCTCCACCCCCTCCGCGAACACCCCCCGATACTCCGCCACCCGCCACAGCTCCTCGTGTCGCCCCACCGCCCGGATTCGGCCGCCCTCCAGCCAGGCCACCGTGTCCGCGCGGGACGCCGTCGTGGCGCGGTGGGCGACCAGGAGGCGGGTGCCGGCTGCCCCGCCGTTCAGGAGGGCCTCGGTGATCCGGGCCTCGGTGACCGTGTCGAGGCTGGAGAGGGCGTCGTCCAGGACGAGCAGACGGCCGCCGTGGGCGAACGCCCGGGCGAGGCCGAGTCGTTGGGACTCGCCGCCGGAGCGCGGGGCGTCGGCGACGAGGGTGTCGTAGCCGTCGGGCAGACGGCGGACGAAGTCGTCGGCGTGGGCCGTGCGGGCCGCCCGCCGGACCCGGGCGGGGGAGGGGGACGGCAGACCGAGGCCGATCTCCTCCTCGAGGGTGCCGCCGAGCAGCGCGGGCCGCTCGAAGGCGAAGGCGATGGAACGGCGCAGGTCGTCGTGGGTGAGCTCGCGCAGCGGCACCCCGTCCAGCAAAACCTCGCCGGAGTCCGGTTCGGTGAGCCGCCCGGCGACCGCGGCGAGCAGCGACTTGCCCGCCCCCGACCGGCCCACCACCGCGAGCGTCGTGCCGCCCGGCACGACGAGGTCGACGCCGTCGAGCACGGCCCGGCCGCCGCGCAGGGCGGTGACGCCCCGCAGTTCCAGCCGCCCCGGACCGGGCGGCAGCCGGCGCGCGCCGTACTCGACGGGGGGTTCCGCGAGGACCTCGTCCAGGCGGCCGGTCGCCGCCCGGGCCCGGGCGAGACCGGCGAGCTGTCCCACCAGGACGCCCACGCCGGTCGCGAGGACCGCGTACCGGGAGGCGGCCAGCACCTCGCCGACCGTGACCAGGTGCCGGGCGAGCAGGACGCCGGCGACGGCCACCACACCGAGCTGGAGCAGCGGGGCGATCGCGACGGACTGGCCCGAGGCCCGGCCCTGCACCCGCCACATACGGTGTCCGGCCGCGGACAGCTCGGGCAGCGGGCGCAGGATCCGGGCCGTCTCCCGGTCCTCCGTCCCCGCCGCCCGGATGGTGCGGTGGCCGCCGACGGCCTCCGAGAGCGCCTGCGCGATCCGGCCCTGCACCTCCTGGTAGCGGGTCACGCACTCCCGGGTGTCCCGGGCGAAGGCGCGCAGCAGCAGGGCGAGGACCGGCGCTCCGGCCAGGAACACGGCCGCGAGCCAGGGGGAGATGAGGCCGAGGGCCACCACGGCGCCGACCGGCCCGGCGAGCGCGGCGAACAGGGCGGCACGCGCGGCCGGGGCCGTGCCGGCCTGGGCGGCGTTGCCGACGAGACGCGCGACGAGGTCCCCGGGCCCGAAGCGGGCGGTGGCGCGCGGGCCGACGGCCAGGACGTGCCCGGTGAGACGGCGGCGCAGCCAGGCGGTGCTGAGGGCGGTGACCGTGCCGCCGAGGACGGTCTCCACCGCGTCGAGCAGGGCGATCAGCAGGAGCAGTGCGGCGCAGTACAGCGCCCAGGAGGCTGCGGGTTCCCGCGCGAGCAGCAGGTCCAGGGTGCGGCCGAGGGCCGCGGGCAGCAACAGCGCGGCGCCGGTTCCGGCGGTGCTCACCAGGCACAGGACGAGGCAGCGGGCGGGGGCCGGACCCAGCAGGCCGGGCGGGTCCTGTGGCGCGGTGCGAGTCGTCATACGGCGGCCTTCCCGAAGGGGGCAGGACCCCGGGCGGCCCCTCCCTCGCGGGAGTGACCGCCCGGAGTCATGGGCGCACGATGCCTGTCAGAGACAGAGCGTGACGCTCGCGGCGCTGACGCAGGAGAGCAGGCTCAGCGTGCTGTTGCCGCCGCCGCCGGTGTGCTCGTCGGACTCCATCGTCTGCAGGTCGAGAAGTGCCATCTCGGTTTCCTTTCCTCGGTGTCGTCCACCCGTGGGGACGGGGTTGGGTCACGGCTCCGTCAGGTCGCGGAACCGCGTTCGTGGGGCCGCCGGAGCGGCGGCAGGAACGGCAGGTGTGCGGTGCCGGGGGCATCGGCGGCCCCGTCGGCTCCCTGGACCTCCTGGGCCGCGCCGAGCGCGAGCAGGCACCCTGCCGTTCCGGTGCCCAGGTCCATCGACAGACGCATCATCTGGTGGCCGGGGAAGGCCAGTTGGCCCTGGTAGTCCATGGCGAACCAGCCGAGGCCGTCGATCTGTTCGGCGAGCCGCTCCCGGCCCGCACCGGGCGTGTCGGTGCGCGCGAGGTGCAGGATCATCCCGGCGCGGCCCTGGAAGAGACCGGGCTGTACGTAGAAGCGGCTGGTGGCGGCGGTCAGGATGCCGGCCCGCGCCCGCTCGAACTCCCCCTCGGTGTCGGCGCCGTGGGCGAGGAAGTCGTCCAGCACCATCCCGATGCCCGCGCTGCCCTCCCCGAGGTAGGGCAGGGTCCGCCAGCCCTCGTCGACCTCCATCGAGCCGCTCGGGTGCGTCACACAGCACTCCAGGTCCCTGCGCAGCGCCACCTCGGCCGCCCTCAACAGCAGCGGCTCACCGGTGCGTTCGTACTGCCGCAGCAGGAACAGCGCGGGTCCGGTCCACCCTCGCAGCAGCCCCGCCCGGCGCTTCCTGGGCGTGTCCGGCAGGGGTTGCGCGAGTCGTCGTACGAGGACGTCGGCCGCCTCGGCGGCGCGGTCCCGCAGCTCCGACTCGCCCGTGGTGTCGGCCAGTTCACCGAGGACCAGGCCGAGTCCCGCGAGGCCGCCGTGCAGGTCGGCGGAGAGGTTCTGCCAGCGTTCCGCGAGGACCCGCCCGACGAGGTCGAGGGCGCGCTGCCGGTGGCCGAGCCGGTCCAGGACATGGGCGACGCCCGCGAGGCCGTCGTAGAGCCCGAGCGGCGTGCCCGTCGGCGGGGGCGCGGTGCGCTCCAGGAGCCAGCGCTCGCCCTCCTCGTACCGCTCGGCGCCGATCGCGTCCAGCGCGTACAGCACGCCGGCCGCGCCGTGCGCGAGCCCGAGGCCGCCGCCGTCGTTGAACTGGGTGATGTCGCCGGGGAAGAGCCGGTCCGCGCGCTCGGGGGTGGCCGAGGCGAGGATCGCCTTGACCATGGAGTCGCGGCTGTAGGGCCAGTCGCCCGGTTCGACGAAGGACCGCGCGACCGCGGCGCGCACGACCGCGCGCTCGCCGCCGGCGTCGGAGTCGTCCGGTACGGCGATGTCCCGGGTGATCTCCGCGACCGCTTCGTCGAGGAACTCCTTCGGCACGTCCGGGAACTGACGCAGGATCACCTCGGCCAGGTGGGCCGCTTTGCCCCGGTCCACCACGAACAGCGTGGTGACCGGCAGGAACAGGGCGATCCGCAGACAGGCCAGCGCGTAGCGGTCGACGTCGACGCCCTTGCGGTCCGGCGGGGCGAAGAAGCCGGGGTGGGCGACGACCTGGCGGCCGTTCTCCTCGACCGGCGCCGCCGCCTCGAAGTCGAGCAGGGAGACCGACTCCTCGTCGGGGCCGACCATGATGTTGAAGACATGGAGGTCGTTGAAGACGATCCCGCGCGCGTGCACCGCCGCAACGGCCCGCTCCACCGCCCCGTGGACGCGCACCGCCCACGCGGTGTAGTCGGCCACCGCCTCCGGGTCGGGGTCCGGGGTGAGCAGCGGATGCCGCTCGGCGAAGAACGAGTTCAGCGGGCGCCCCTCCAGGAAGTCCATGACCAGGAACCGGTGGTCGCCGAGGGTGAACCAGTCCCGCACCTCGGGCACCACGCCCGTACCCGCCACCCGCTCCAGGGCGTCCTTCTCCCGCTCCAGCCGGGCGATCGCGTCCGCCCCGTCCGCGGCGAGCCCCGCGTGCGGCCGGCCCTCCTTGAGGACGACCTTGCGCCCGTCACGGGTGTCGGTGCCGGTGTAGACACCGCCGCCGTTGGAGAAGTGCAGCGCCTTCTCGATCCGGTACGGCAGCTCGCCGACCGTCGTGGTGTTGCGGGCCTCCAGATGCGGCGCAAGGAAGTCCGGCAGCGTCACCCACTCGGGCACCTGGAAGGACGGCTCCCGCCGGTCCGGCACCAGCGTGCCCTCGCCGTTGCGCACCGCCGGCACCAGCGAGCCCCGCTCGTCGACGACGAAGGTCCGCGCGAACGCGCCGTAGCGGACGTACAGCGGGCCCTCGTACCAGCGCAGGTCGGTGAGGATGTACGGCCCCTCGAAGCCCTCCAGGAGCTTGCCCAGCTCCCGGAGCACCTCGTGCAGCTGCTCCTCGTCCGCCGGGTAGATCGTCACGAACTTCCCGCTGGTGTCGCGGGCCGCGTACTTGGTGTTGCGCAGGTGCAGCAGATGAGGGCCCGGGACGAACTTGAACGAGATGCGCCGGGGCACGCAGTAGTCCCACACGATCGCGGCGATCCGGTCCGCGTTCTCCCGGGTCGCCGAGGCGTGGATCTTCCAGCCCTGAGAAGGACCCGGCTCCGGCTTCCCGTCCGGACCGAGCGGCGTCAGCGTCAGCCAGTCACCGATCCGCGCCGCGTCCCAGCCGTCCGGCACCGCCCGGCGCGCCGTCTCGTAGACGGGCGCCTCGCCCGCCGAGATCCGGTCGGGCGTCTCGTAGAAGTGTCTGTCCGCCAGCGCGTACACCTCGTAGCGCTTGTCCATGCGTCCCCCTTCCTGGCCCGCCACAGAGCCTTCCAGCCGGGCGGTGGCCACGGACAGTCACGGCTGTCACGAGACCACCGTGCGGAACGCATGGGTTTGGAAGTGCCCAGTGGGGTACAGGCGCGGACCCCCGCGGATGCTCCACGGAACGCCCACAGGGGCTGCGCACGTGCCGCATAAGCGCTGTAATGGCGAACGTGGTGAGTGAGGGCGCTGCGGGACGCGGAGCGAGAACGCTGCGTGCCGAGAACGCCCTGGCCTCCCTCACCGACGGTCCCGGAGCACCCGAACGACTGCGCCACGTCCTCGAACAGGCACTGGTCTTCGCCGGGGCGACCCTGGCCGCCGTGTACACGCCCGGCGACGACGCGGACCTGCTGTGCCTCGTCGAGTCGGCGGGCGTCCCCCGGACGGTCTACGGGCTGCGCGACAGCTATCCCGGCTCCGGCGGCTCCCCGCCCGCCGAGGCGCACCGCTCGGGACGGCCCGTCTTCCTCGGCCCCGCGGAAGTCGCCGGCCGCGCCGAGTCCCGCTCGGTCCCCCGACGGGACTTCCACCTGGCCGTGCTGCCCGCGCAGGGCGACGACAAGCGGGCCTGTCTGCTCGCCGTCAGCGAGAACCCGCGCGGCTTCGACGACGAGGACCGCAAGTGCCTCGAACTGATCGCCGACGCGATCGTCTGCCCGCCCCGCGCCTCGGCCCCCGAGGGCGGCGAACTGCCCTCCGACGCGTTCAGCCTCGCCATGGACACCGGCCGTGTCGAGGTCGGCGACGACATCCTGGACCTGTTCGGCATGAGCCGGGCCGACTTCGACGGCAAGGTCGAGACCCTGCTCGGCCTGGCCGTCCCCGAGGACCTGCCTTCCCTGATGTCGCTGTTCGAGGCCGGCCACATGTCCCTGGGCGACCGTGAGCTGGAGTTCCGCGTCCTCCAGCCCTCCGGCCCGCCCAAGTGGCTCAGGCTGCGCGGCCGCATGCTGCCCGGCGGCGAGGGCCGGCCCGCCCTGCTCGTGGGCACCGTCGCCGACGCCTCCACCCTGCGCTCCGACGTCACCGACGTGGCCCGGGTCCAGCGGCTGGCCGCCGCCCTCTCCACCGCCGGCACCGTCCGGGACGTCAGCCAGGCCGTCGTCTCCGCCCTGCGGGCCCCGCTCAGGGCCGACCGCATCGCCCTAGCCGAGCTGGAGAACGACCGGCTCGTCGTCACCGTCCTCGACCCGCCCGAACCGGAGTCCTGGCCCGAGCTGTGGCGCCTGGAGTGGCGCAGCGAGTGGCCCGAGGCACCCGTGCGGGCCATGCCCACCCTGGCCGGCGCCCTGCGCGAGGGCCGGGCCCAGATCTGGCCCGCCGGCACCGTCCTCGAACCCGCCCTCGCCGACGTCGGGCCCGGCGGCCTCGCCGTACTGCCGCTGCCCGCCGCGGGCCGCATGGCCGGCGCCTGCCTCATCGGCTGGGACACCCCCCACCACTTCGGCCCCGACGAGCGCGCCCTGCTCACCGCCTCCGCCGGCCTCGCCGGACAGGCCCTGATGCGCGCCCACGCCCTGGACGCCGAGCACGAACTGGTCGGCATGCTCCAGCGCCAGCTGCTGCCCCGTCGGCTGCCGAAACTGCCCGGCGCGACGGCCGTCGCCCGCTACCTGCCCAGCACCGCGGGCCTGGAGCTGGGCGGCGACTGGTACGACGTGATCCCACTGCCCGACAACCACGTCGCCCTGGTCATCGGGGACGTCCAGGGCCACAGCGCCGCCGCGGCCACCCTCATGGGCCAGATGCGCACGGCCCTGCGCGCCTACGCCGTCGAGGGCCACCCGCCGGACGTCGTCGTCGCCCACGCCAACCGGCTCCTCATGGACCTGGAGAGCGACCTCTTCGTCACCTGCACCTACGTCGACCTCGACATGGAGGAGGGCACCGCCTGGTGCGTCCGCGCCGGCCACCTCCCGCCGGTCCTGCGCCACCCCGACGCCACCACCGAGATCGCCGAGTCGGACGGCGGCCCCCCGCTCGGCGTGACGGCCCAGGCCGACTTCCCGATGACCCCGCTGCGGCTGCGGCCCGGCACCCTGGTCGCCCTGACCACCGACGGCCTCGTGGAGTCCACCGAGGCCGACATCGACGAGGGCATGGACCGCCTCGCCCGTGGTCTGGCCCTCGCCGACCCCGAGCACCTCGGTCTCGTCGCCGACGCCCTGCTCGGCGGCGCCCGCCGCAGCGACGACGTCGCCCTGCTCCTGCTGCGCTACGACGGCATGGCCACCCACCCGCTCAGGGACGGCTGGACGGTGTGGCGGGTCCCGCAGGCCGCCGGACACGCCCGCCGCTTCACCCGGCGCGTCCTGCGCGGCTGGGGCGTGCACGGCGACGCACTGGACACCGCCCTGCTCGTCGTCTCCGAACTCGTCACCAACGCCCTCGTGCACACCGACGGCCGGGTCCGCCTCGACCTCACCCTGGTCGGACGGCGGCTGCGCGTGTCCGTGGCCGACGCCTCGCCCCGCACCCCCGCCAAGCCCACCAGCATCGGCTGGGAGGCCACCGGAGGGCGCGGCATCCTCCTCGTCGAGGCCGTGTCGGCCGCCTGGGGCACGGTCCCGGTCAGCGGCGGCAAACAGGTGTGGAGCGAGATCGCGGTGGATGCCTGAGGAGGGGTACCCGGGGCGCACCATCCCGCGAGCAGAGAGGTACGTCATGACCCAGCACGTCAGCGACATCATGACCAGCGCTCCGGTCACCGTGGAACCGCAGACCTCCGTGACGGCCGTCGCCCGGCTCATGCGCGACCAGGATCTCGGCGCCGTCCTCGTGACCGACGGCGACGAACTGCGCGGCCTGGTCACCGACCGTGACCTCGTCGTGCGCGCTCTCGCCGAGGGCGGCGACCCGGAGCAGACCACCGTGGCCGGCGCCTGCAGCGAGGACCTGGTGACCGTCGGCCCCGAGGACGACCTGGACCACGCCATCACGCTCATGCGCGAACACGCCGTGCGCCGCATCCCGGTCGTCGAGGGAGGCCACGCCGTCGGCATCGTCGCCCTCGGCGACGCCGCCATGGAACGCGACCCGGAGTCGGCCCTCGGCGACATCAGCGTGGCCCGCCCCAACACCTGAACGAGGAAAGGGAGTTCGACCCCGCCGTCAAGCGGCGGGGCGGCGGCTCACCGATGAACGGGTGTGCGGAGCCCGTGCCCTGACGGTCGGCCGGGTCCGTTTGGCCGTGCAGGCACCGGGGACTCGGAGGAGCAGCATGGAAGGACGGTGAACCGCCGTGACCCCGCAGACCGCCCAGAAACCCGTCGTACGCCGGCCCGAGACGGGCTGGTCCAGGTCCCGCCGACTGCACGGCAAGGGAGACCTGCGGACCTGCCTGCCCGCGGTCGGGGACCGGGTCGGACCCACCACCGCGCACACCACGGAGGACAACATCTTCCGCGGCGAGGACTGAGGGTCCGCGATCTCGCTGCCCCGCGTCACCTGACGCGCACCTTCAAGTCACCCCCTGCCCAGCCCGGTTCCTCAGGATCCGGGCTAGGGTGATGCAGATGAAGGCTCTCGTGCTGTCCGGCGGGGCCGGCATCCGGTCATGGCCGAGCATGCCCACGTCGGCCGATCCACCGCTGTCCGTCGCCGACAAGGCCGTTCCCCGGGCCGTCGGGCTTTCCCGGTGCGACGAGGCGACGATCACCCACCCTTTCCGGCACACCTCTCTCGCCCTCCCGCGTCCGACCGACGTCCACGCCGACGTCCGTCGCACGGTCCTCGCAGACCACGGCAAGGTGCGGATCGGTTCATGAGCTCTTCCGCCGCAGCCGGCGCCCGCCCCGGCGGGCCCGGCGCCGCGTTCCCCGCCCGGAGGGTCACCTTCCGGCTTCCCGCACTTTGCAAGCCCTTTCCCACAGGATCACGCTCCTCGCCGCGAAGTCCTGTCATGGGAGGCTCACAGCAGGTATGTTCCACGGAACCGGTTCCGGCCGGGGCACCCGGTACGGACCGGTGCGGGGAGCGTTCCGGCACCTCGGCCGGCCCCGAGCGGGCCGGCCCCACCAGCAGCGAAGCCCTCACCGGGCCCGCACCACGCCCCGTCGCCGGCGCCCTCGGGCGCGACCGGTGGGCGGGGGCCGCGCCGGACTCGCACCGGGACCGGCGGTCCGCCCTGCACGAAGCACTGCCACACATCCGCAAGGAGATTTCCCAGTGAAACGTCACGAGTTCCTGCGGGGGCTCCACAAAGCCAGCGCGAACCGCAACTACCTGGAGATCGGCGTCAACGACGGCCGCAGCCTGACGTTCTCCCGGGTACCGAGCATCGCGATCGACCCGGCGTTCAAGGTGGTCTCCGAGATCCGCTGCGACGTCCACCTGGCGAAGGCCACCAGCGACGACTTCTTCGCGCGCGAGAACCCGCTCCAGCACCTCAAGGGCGGCCGCCACCCGCTGCGCAACATCGTCCGCAACCGCAGCCCCTTCGGCTACTGGAAGGACGTCACGCTCGACCTGTCCTTCATCGACGGCATGCACCTGTTCGAGTACGCGCTGCGCGACTTCATCAACGTGGAGAAGTACTCGGACTGGGCCAGCGTGATCGTCTTCGACGACATGCTGCCGCGCAACGTGGACGAGGCGGCCCGCGACCGCCACACCAACGCCTGGACCGGCGACGTCTACAAGGTGATCGAGGTCCTGAACCGCTACCGGCCCGACCTGGTGACGGTCCTGGTCGACACCGAGCCCACCGGCCAGCTGGTGGTCTTCGGCGCGGACCCGACCAACACGGTCCTCAAGGACAAGTACGACGAGATCATCGCGGAGTACGTGGTTCCCGACCCGCAGAAGGTGCCCGAGACGGTGCTGGAGCGGACCACGGCGATCAAGCCGGAGGCGCTGATCGAGGCGGCCTTCTGGAAGCCGCTGGTCAACGCCCGCAACCGGGGCAGCAAGCGGGACCGCAGCTGGGAGCACCTGCGCGCGAGCCTGCAGCAGCTCAACAGCGCGGGCTGAACGCCATGACGTGAGTACGGGGAGGACGCGTCCGGCGTCCTCCCCGTACTGCTACTTGCCGCGTGCCCTGATCCGTCTGAGCACCTTGCGGGCGAGCGGCCTCGCCCTGCGGACCAGGCGCTGTCCGACCCCGGGCCGGGGCGGACGCACCGCCGAGACCTGGACCCGGCCCGCCTTCACCCGCAGCGCGAACGGCAGCGGGTGGAAGCGCGGCTCGGCGGCGTCGGGCGCCGGGCTCAGCGCGACCTGCCACGGCGTGGTCCCGAGCTCGGCGAGCGGCAGCACGGCCTCCAGGACGGCCGCCTCCCCCTTCGGCCGCAACGTGCCGGGCACCCGCCGGGGCGCGGTGCCGGAGCCCCCGGTGAGCTTGAGCAGCACCGGCGTCTCACCGGGCACGTGGAACGGCACCGGCACCTCGACCCGGTCACCGGAGACGGTGACCTCGCCGGGCGTCAGCCGCCCGAGCTCCAGCCGCTTGCTCGCGGTGTCCACGTCCAGGGCGAGCGTGCCCTGCTTGGCGGTCCAGTACGGCAGCACCACCCGGCCGCCCGCGACCCCGGCGTCCGCGGCCGTACGTCCCTTGAGCGTGACCGGGCCCAGCCGGCTCTGCTTGGTCCAGCCGCCGAGCTTGACGCGCACGAACACGTCGTACAGCCCGGCGTCGAGCGGACCGCCGTCCGCCGCGGTGGCCGGGTCCACGGTCGCGGTGCCCCGCAGCACGAGACGCACCCGCCCGTCCCCCTCCGCCGGGACGGTCTCCCGGGTGAACTCCACCGGCTGGAAGAACTGGGCGGAGCTGGTGCGTTCGGTCAGCAGCACCTCGACGGTGGCCCGGCCGAAGCCGGCGACGCTGTGCGCGCCGACCCAGTCCACCGCCTCCTGGACGGAAGCCGGCGGCCCGGCGAGCGGCTCCTTGCTGCCCTTCGCGGGGAACGTCATCGGCGTGTCGCCGGACGCGAGCTCGGCGGACAGCCCGATGCGCAGCACCCCGCCGTCCCACTCGACGCCGTCCGGCACGGCCGTGGGCGTGACGGAGACCTCCCACTCGGCGAACTTCACCAGGTCGTCGAGCCGGCCGTCGGCGATCAGCGCGGCGACGACCTGCTGGGTGGGCTGGAGGCCGGCCGCGACACCCGGCCCGAAGCGCTCGACGACCACGGAGCGGATCTCCTTGAAGAGCTCCTGGCGGTAGTCCTCGGGGGCGGAGAGCAGCCGCCTGCCGCGCATCCGCTCCACCATCTCGTTGCGCAGCCAGCGGCGGAACAGCCGGTCGCGGGTCTTCCCCGGCTCGGTGTACTTCTCGACGACGTCGAGCGCCTCGCGCAGGTTCGCGAAGTAGCCCACCGGGTCGAAGCGCTGGAAGCCCGCGTTGGAGGCGTCGTCGCGCTTGAGGTGGTAGTAGCAGACGTAGTCGCTGAGCACGGAGACGTTGTCCGCGCGCAGATACGCCTCCGTGACGAAGACGTGGTCCTCCAGCCGGCGCCGCCCCTCGGGGAAGCGCAGACCGATCCGGTCGAGGAAGGCCCGCCGGAACATCTTGTGGGGCGTCAGACTGTCGATCAGCGGGGCGTTGTCGACGGTGGCCCGGGGGTGGTTGCGGCGGAACAGCTCCACCGGCACGCCCCGGCCCTTGCCGGCCATCTTGCCCACGACCACGTCGGCGCCGTTGGCGACCGCGTAGTCGTACATCCGCTCCAGGGCCTCGTCGCCGAGGTAGTCGTCGTTGTCGACGAACATGACGAACTCGCCCTCGGAGGCGGCGATCCCGACGTTGCGGGGCTTGCCGGACCAGCCGGAGGCCTCCTGGTGGATGACCTTGATGTTCTCGACCTCGGCGGCCACCGCGTCCAGCCGGGCCGGCGTGTCGTCGGTCGAACCGTCGTCGACGAAGATCGCCTCGAACTCGTCCGGGGGCAGGGACTGCCTGCGCAGCGAGGCGATGCAGTCCTCGATGTAGTTCCCCGGGTTGTAGACGGGGATGACGACGCTGACCTTGACCGGCATCGGTGTCCGGACTCCTTGGGTGGCTTGTGGCTTGCGTCACGGATCGACGCTTTGTGCGCCGATGTTAACGCCGCCGGACAAGTGCCGCGGCAGCAGGCCGCTTTGACCGGGCGTACACCCGGCGACGGGGTGACGTGCGGCGGACCTGCGACGGCGCGCCGACGACGGCCGACGCCGTGATCGTCGTACCGCGTACGTGAAGATGCAGACCGGCCCCTGTCGGTTCCACGGCACGGCCACCGACTTCGACGCGACAGGGCCACCGACTTCGGCACCGGCGTGCGCCCGTCACCCGGCGGGATCGTCCGTGGACCGGTCTAGGGTGATGCCGTGCGCCTGCTGCTGATGTCCGACACCCACCTGCCCAAGCGTGCCAAGCAGCTCCCGGCCCCGCTGCTCGCCGAACTCCCTCACGCCGACGTCGTGTTCCACGCCGGTGACTGGGTCGACACCGCCACCCTCGACCTGCTGGAGAGCCGCAGCGCCCGGCTCGTCGGCGTGTACGGCAACAACGACGGGCCCGCACTGCGCGCACGGCTGCCCGAGGTGGCGTACGCCGAACTGGGCGGCCTGCGTTTCGCCGTCGTCCACGAGACCGGCGCCGCTCAGGGCCGCGAGGCCCGCTGTGCCGCCCGCTATCCCGACACCGACGTCCTGGTGTTCGGCCACAGCCACATTCCCTGGGACACCACCGCCCCCGGCGGACTGCGGCTGCTCAACCCCGGCTCGCCGACCGACCGCCGTCGCCAGCCGCACTGCACCTACATGACGGCGACCGTGGCCGACGGCAATCTCACGGACGTGGAGCTGCACCGACTGCCGCCGCGCTCCGTCCCGTCCTGAGGCGCCCCGAGAACCACGGGTGCCCATGAGGTCCGGGCCGTTCCGAGTGCAGGGGAACGGCCCGGGCGTTGTGATCGGGACTCTGCCACGGACCTCCTTCCTGATCGGAGGTGCGGTGGGGGCTCGTACACCCTCACCCGTAGTGCGGCGCGTACCCCCTCGGACACACCTCACACCCTCCGCTTCCCCCGTCGTCGCAGCCGCGTGACCGCCAGTCCCACGACGACCGCCGCCGCCAGCGCGGCCGCAGCCCGTTTCGCGACCGGCCCACCGATCGCGCGCAGCAGGTCGAGGGGCTCGTCGTCGGGCTCCGCGGATGCCGGTGCCGTCTCCGGCGTGGTCTCCGGTGCCGTCTCCGGCTCGGTGAGCCGCTGCGCCAGGCACTCGGCGAACCGGCCGACCAGCCGGTCCCCGACCTCCGTCAGCACACCCCGCCCGAACTGCGCGGGGCGACCGGTCACCGCGAGGTCCGTGCGCACCGACACGGCCGTACCGCCGCCGTCCGCCCCGGTGAGGGTGCCGGTCACCGTGGCCCGTGCGGTGCCCTGGCCGCGGGTCTCCCGGCCGCTCGCGATCAGCACCATGCGGTGCGCGTGCTCGTCCTGCTCCTCGAAGACGGCGGTTCCCCGGTAGGTCACGGTGACCGGCCCGACCTTGACCTTCACCGAGCCGGTCACGGTCTTGCCGTCGTAGTCCTCGACGACGGCGCCGGGCATGCAGGGCGCGACCCGTTCGATGTCGAGGAGCGCCCGCCAGGCCTCGTCGACCGGGACGGGCACGGTGAACGCGTGGTGCAGTTCCATGGCTTCCTCCAGGCAGGCTTCATGAGGACGGATGGATCGCCCCCGCCGTCGCCGTCAGCGGGGCGCCGCTGCCGCCCCAGCGCAGCGCGACGATCTCGGCGGCCACGGACACCGCGACCTCCTCCGGGGTACGGGCCCCGAGGTCCAGCCCGACCGGCGAGCGCAGCCGGGACAGCTCGGCCTCAGCCAGCCCCGACTCGGTGAGCCGCTTCATCCGGTCGTCGTGCGTGCGGCGGCTGCCCATCGCCCCGATGTACGCCGCCGGCCGGCGCAGTGCCTCCTCCAGCAGCGGCACGTCGAACTTCGGGTCGTGGGTCAGGACGCAGATCACCGTGCGCTCGTCGGTGTCGGTGCCCCGCAGATAGCGGTGCGGCCAGTCCACGACGACCTCGACGCCCTCCGGGAAGCGCTTCGGCGTGGCGAAGACCGGGCGGGCGTCGCACACGGTGACCCGGTAGCCGAGGAAGGCGCCGATCCGGGCGACGGCGGCCGCGTAGTCGATCGCGCCGAAGACCAGCATGCGGGGCGGCGGGGCGAAGGAGTGCAGGAAGACGCCGACCGCGTCCTCGCGCCGCTCGCCGTGCGGGCCGTAGTGCCGCGACCCGGTCGCCCCCTGGGCGAGTTCGCCGCGCGCGTCGGCCGTGACCGCCACGTCCAGGCCGGTCGTGCCCAGGGTGCCCGCGACCCGGTCCGGCCACACCGCGAGCGTGGCGCCGCGCGGCGCGGGGCCCTCGGTCACCGTCGCCAGGGTCACCGGGCGGCCCGCCGCGACGGACTCCGCGACCTCGCCGAAGGCGGGATCGAGCGTGGCCGTCACGGGCCGTACGAGCAGGGTGATCTCCCCGCCGCAGGTGAGCCCCACCGCGAACGCGTCCTCGTCGCTGTACCCGAACGTCTCGAGGCGGGCCTCGCCGCTCGCCACGACCTCCTGGGCCAGCTCGAAGACGGCCCCCTCCACACAGCCGCCCGACACGCTGCCGACGACCTCGTCGTCCGGGCCCACCGCCATCGCCGCGCCGGGATCGCGCGGCGCGCTGCGGCTGGTCGAGACGACCGTGGCCAGTCCGAACGGCACCCCTGCCGTGTACCAGCGGTTCAGCACCGGGAGGATGTCACGCATCGTCGGCTCCTTTCACCACCGCCGCCAGACGCTCCAGCGCGGCCAGGCTGTGCCCCTCGACGAACGCGTCCACGCTCGGCAGCGCCGCCGCCATCCCGGCGGCCAGGGGTGCGTAACCCGGGCGTGCCTTCAGCGGATTGGCCCAGATCACCCGGTGCGCCAGCCGCCGCAAGCGTCGCATCTGGGCCGCGAGCAGCTCCGGATCGCCACGCTCCCAGCCGTCCGAGAGCAGCACGACCACCGCGCCCCGGGCCAGGCCCCGCTGCCCCCACCGGTCGAGGAACTCCCGCACCAGCTCACCCAGCCGGGTACCCCCGCGCCAGTCCGGCACCGCGCGGGCGAGCGCGGCCATCGCCAGGTCCGGGTCGCGGTGCGAGAGGTCGCGGGTGACGCGGGTCAGCCGGGTGGCGATCGTGAACACCTCCGTACGGCTGCCCCGGGCGGCCGCGTGCGCGAAGCGCAGCAGCGCGTCGGCGTACGGCGCCATCGAGCCGCTGACATCGACGAGCAGGACGACCCGGCGGGGCCGCTCGGTGCGCTCGTGGTGCCGCAGCCGGGCCGGTTCCCCGCCGTGCCGCAGCAGCTCCCGCACGGTCCGGTGCGGATCGACGCCCCCGCGTCCGGCCGGGCGTCGACGCGCCGTCCGGCGGGTCTGTCCGGGCAGCGCGAACGCGGCGAGGAGGCGACGCAGGGCGGCCCGTTCGGCGGGGTCCAGGCCCGCGATGTCGCGCTGCCGGAGCACCTCGGCGGAACCGGCGAGCGCGGCGGCCCGCGGGCCCTCGGGTCCGTCGACCGTACGGCTACGGGGGCCGGCCCGCGCGTCCCGGACCGTGAGCCGCAGTCCGGGAGAGGCCACCCGCCGCTCGCCCGGTGCGCCCCCGAAGGTGCCCGCGAACACCTGGTCGTAGCGCTCCAGGTCCTCGCGGCTTCCGCACAGGGTCAGCCGCCCCGCCCAGTACACCCGCGCCGGTCCCACTTCGGCCACCGCGCGCAGGAAGGCGTGCACCCGCTCGGCACTCGCGTCGACACCCGCCGAGCGCAGCGCGCGGGCGAAGGCGAGGAAGACGGCGTCGGCCCGCCCGGTCACGGTGATCACGCGTCCTTCAGAGCCGCCGGCAGTGCCCCCCGCGCCCGCTCCGCGTCCTCCCGGTACTTCAGCACCGAGCCCAGGGTCGCCAACGCCAGCTCCGCGTCCACCTCGCTCGCCCCCAGCGCGTCCAGCGCCTCGGCCCAGTCGATCGTCTCGGCCACACCCGGCGGCTTGAGCAGGTCCTCGGCGCGCAGGGTCTGCACCAGTCCCGTCACCTGCTCGGCCAGCCGCGCGGACACGCCCGGCAACCGCCGTCGCACGATGGCGAGTTCACGGTCGAAGCCGGGATGCTCGAACCAGTGGTACAGGCACCGCCGCTTCAGCGCGTCGTGCACCTCACGCGTCCGGTTCGACGTCAGGACGACCACCGGCGGCACCTCGGCCCGCAGCGTCCCCAGCTCCGGGATCGTCACCGAGAACTCCGACAGCAGCTCCAGCAGGAACGCCTCGAACTCGTCGTCGGCGCGGTCGATCTCGTCGATCAGCAGCACCGACGGCCAGGTCTCCAGCGCCCGCAGCAGCGGCCGGACGACCAGGAACCGGCGGTCGTACAGCTCGCTCTCCACCCGCTCGGCGTCCACGGCACCGGCCGCCTCGGCGGCCCGCAGATGCAGCAGCTGACGGGGGAAGTCCCAGTCGTACAGGGCCTGGGATGCGTCGATGCCCTCGTGGCACTGGAGCCGGATCAGCGGGGCGCCGAGGGCCTCGGCGAGGGCGGCGGCGAGCGCGGTCTTGCCGACGCCCGCGTCGCCCTCGCAGAACAGCGGCCGGTGCAGCCTCAGTGCCAGGAAGCAGGCGGTCGCCAGCCCGTCGTCGACGAGGTACCCCGTCTCCGCGAGGCGGGCCCGCACCTCCTCCGGGCCGTCCACGCCCCCGCTCACCCCATCCCGGCGGCGGCCAGCACCGCCCGCCCGGTCAGCACCCGCGCGAGGTGCGCCCGGTACTCGGGCGACCCCGACAGGTCCCGCGGGGGCCGGGTCCCCTCCGCCGCCGACTCCGCGGCCCGAGCCACGGCCGGGGGGTCCCCGGCGCCGGTCAGCGCCTCCTCGGTCGCCGTGGCGCGCAGGGGAGTGGAGCCCATGTTGGTGAGCCCGATCCTGGCCTCGGCGATGTGCCCGTCGTCGCGCCGCACCAGTGCGGCCACCCCGACGACCGCCCAGGACTGCGCCACCCGGTGGAACTTCTCGTAGTGGAAGCCCCAGCCGTCGGTCTTCGGGATCCGGATCTCCACCAGGAGCTCGTCGGGCTCCAGCGCGGTCTGGAGGTAGTCGACGAAGAACTCCCGCGCGGGGATCGCGCGCCGGCCGCCCGGCCCCACGGCCACCAGCTCGGCGTCCAGGGCGAGCGCGACGGCGGGCAGGTCACCGGCCGGGTCGGCGTGCGCCAGGGAACCGCCGAGGGTGCCCCGATGCCGTACGGCGGGATCGCCGACCCCGGCCGTCGCGGCGGCGAGGAGGCCCGCGTGCCGGCGGACCAGCGGGTCGCGGACCACGTCGTGGTGGGTGGTCAGGGCGCCGACGACCAGCGTGTCGCCCTCCTCGCGGACCCCGGTGAGCCCGGGCACGCGGCCCACGTCCACGACCAGTTCGGGGAAGGCGAGCCGCAGCCGCAGCAGGGGCAGCAGGCTCTGTCCGCCGGCCAGCACCTTGGCGTCCTCGCCACCCTCCGCGAGGACGCGCACCGCGTCCTCGACGCTGCTCGGGCGGGCGTAGTCGAAGGTCGGGGGAATCATGCCGAGGCCTCCTTCAGGGCCTGCCAGACCCGCTCGGGCGTGCAGGGCATCCGCACGTCGCGCACGCCCAGCGGGCGCAGGGCGTCCACGATCGCGCCGACGACGGCCGGGGTGGAGGCGATGGTGCCCGCCTCGCCGACTCCCTTCACACCCAGGGGGTTCGTCGTCGCGGGCGTCTCCGTGCGGTCGGTCACGAACTCGGGCAGGTCGGGGGCCGACGGCACCAGGTAGTCGGCCATCGTCCCGGAGACCAGGTTGCCCTCGTCGTCGTAGACCGCCTCCTCGTACAGGGCCTGCGCGATGCCCTGCGCGAGTCCGCCGTGCACCTGGCCCTCGACGATCATCGGGTTGACGACCCGGCCGACGTCGTCGACGGCGACGTACGACCTGATCCTGGTCCGCCCGGTCTCGGTGTCGACCTCCACCGCGCACAGATGGGTGCCGTGCGGGTAGGAGAAGTTGTCCGGGTCGGTCAAGTGGCCCGCGTTGATGGTCGGTTCCACTCCGTCGGGCAGGTCGTGCGAGGTGAACGTCTCGAAGGCGACCTCCTGGATCGTCCTGCGCGCGTCCGGCGAGCCCTTCACGGAGAAGACGCCGTCCGCGAACTCCAGGTCCCGCTCGCTCGCCTCGAGCAGATGGGCGGCGACCTTGCGTGCCTTGTCGACCACCTTCGTGGCCGCGTGGTGCACGGCGGTGCCGCCGACGACGAGCGAGCGCGAGCCGTAGGTGTCCATGCCCTGCGGGGCCGCCTTGGTGTCGCCGTGCACGACCTGCACGTCGTCGAAGGGCACCCCGAGCACGTCGGCGGCGATCTGGCTCCAGCTGGTCACGTGCCCCTGTCCGTGCGGACTCGTCCCGGTGACCACCTCGACCTTCCCGGTCGGCAGCATGCGCACGCTCGCCGCCTCCCAGCCACCGGCCGCGTACCGGAGGTCCCGCAGCACCCGGCTCGGCGCCAGCCCGCACATCTCGGTGTACGTCGACACGCCGATCCCGAGCCGCACGGTGTCGCCCCGCCGGCTGCGGTCCGCCTGCTCGGCACGCAGCTTGTCGTAGTCGAACAGCGCGAGCGCCTTGTCGGTCGCCGCCTCGTAGTTGCCGCTGTCGTAGGTCAGCCCCGCGATCGTGGTGTACGGGAACTCCTCGTGCCGGATCCAGTTCCGGCGCCGCAACTCCACCGGGTCCAGGCCGAGTTCGACGGCCAGCTCGTCCATGATCCGCTCGATGGCGTACGTCGCCTCCGGGCGCCCGGCACCGCGGTAGGCGTCGGTCGGCGTCCTGGTCGTGAAGACGCCGGTGACGTTCAGCTCGTAGGAGTCCATCTTGTAGATGCCCGGGTACATGAACGCGCCCAGGATCGGGATGCCGGGGGTGACCAGCATCAGGTAGGCGCCCATGTCGACCAGCAGGTCGGCCTTGAGGCCCAGGAGTCGCCCGTCGCGGGTCGCGGCGATCTCGATGTCCTGGATCATGCCCCGGCCGTGGTGCGTCGCCAGGTAGCCCTCCGAGCGGGACTCGGTCCACTTCACCGGTCGCCCGAGGCGCCGCGCGACCGTGAGGGCGATCGCCTCCTCGCCGTACACCTGGAGTTTGGAGCCGAAGCCGCCGCCCACGTCGGGGGCGACCACCCGCAGCCTGTGCTCGGGGACGCCGGTGACGACGGCAAGCATGACCCGGAGGATGTGCGGGATCTGGGTGGAGGAGTACACGGTGTACTCGTCGGCGGCGGCGACCGGGGTGACGACGACCGCCCGCGGCTCCATCGCGTTGGGGATGAGCCGCTGCTGGTGGTAGCGGCGCCTGAGCGTGACCTCGGCGCGCCGCCGTACCGCCTCGAAGTCCTCGCCGGTGCGCAGGGGCCAGTCGTAGCAGCGGTTGGTGCCCTTGTCGGAGTGGACCAGTGGGGCGCCCTCGGCGAGTGCGGCCTCCAGGTCCAGGACCGGGGGCAGCGGGGTGTAGTCGACCTCGACCGCCTCCAGGGCGTCGGCGGCCGCGTACCGGTCGCGGGCCACGACCACGGCCACCGGGTCACCGGCGTAGCGCACCTCGTCGACGGCGATCGGCGGATGGTCGGGCAGCACGATGTCCTCGGTCACCGGCCAGGCGCAGGGCAGCGAGCCCAGGCCGTCCGCGAGGTCGGCGCCGCTGAACGCGGCGACCACACCGGGCCGTTCGAGTGCAGGGGAGACGTCGACGCGGTCCACGCGCGCGTGGGCCATGGGGCTGCGCAGGATCGCCAGGTGGAGCAGGCCGGTGGTGTCGATGTTGTCGGTCCAGCGGGTCTGTCCGGTGACGAGCCGGGCGTCCTCCTTGCGGAGCCGGGCGGTGCCGACCTCGCTCATGTCGTCACCCCCTCGTCGGCCGCGGCCAGGACGGCCCGCACGATGTTCTGGTAGCCCGTGCAGCGGCACAGGTTGCCCTCCAGGGCGTGCCGCACCTCGTCCGGGGTCGGATGCGGGTTCTCGCGCAGCAGGTCGCGCGCGGCCATGAGCATGCCGGGGGTGCAGTAGCCGCACTGGAGCGCGTGCCGCTCGTGGAAGGCGCGCTGGAGGCCGGTCCACTCGCCGTCCGTGGCGAGCCCCTCGACCGTGGTCACTTCGCTCCCGTCGGCCTGGACGGCGAGCACCGAGCAGCTCTTGACGCTCGCCCCGTCCAGATCGACCGTGCAGGCACCGCAGTTGGAGGTGTCGCAGCCGATCGGGGTGCCGGTCAGACCCAGCCGGTCACGCAGGTAGTGGATCAGCAGAAGACGAGGCTCCACCTCGTCCTGATACACCGTGCCGTCCACCTTCACCGAGATACGGGTCATGTGCCCTCCCAGGACCACGGACGTGATGTGCGTCACTCTAGGACTGCTCCGGGGAGGGGGCGAGGGGCGGGACGGGACTGGTTGAGCGTTAATCCGTTGCCGTGTCCGGTTCGTGCCTGGTGCACTTCAGAGGTCTCTGCCGTCGCACGATCCAGGAGCCGTCATGCGCACTGCGTCCATGTCCACCCCGGAAGGAATCTCCCTCTCTCCAAAGGACATGACGCTTCGTGCACCTGCTCAACCTCGGGATCCTCGCCCACGTCGACGCCGGTAAGACCAGCCTGACCGAGCGGCTGCTGCACTCGGTCGGAGTCATCGACGAGATCGGCAGCGTCGACGCCGGCAGCACACAGACCGACACCCTCGCGCTGGAGCGCCGGCGTGGCATCACCATCAAGTCCGCCGTCGTCTCCTTCGCGGTCGACGACGTCACCGTCAACCTCATCGACACCCCCGGGCACCCCGACTTCATCGCCGAGGTGGAGCGCGTCCTCGGCGTGCTCGACGGAGCGGTCCTGGTCGTCTCGGCCGTCGAGGGCGTCCAGGCGCAGACCCGGGTCCTGATGCGGACGCTGCAGCGGCTGCGCATCCCGACCCTCGTGTTCGTCAACAAGATCGACCGACGGGGAGCGCGCCACGAGGACCTCCTGCGGTCCCTCGCCGAGCGGCTCACCCCGGCGATCGTGCCCATGGGGACGGTGTCCGCACTCGGCACCCGCGAGGCCCGATTCCGCCCCGCGATCGGCGCTTACGACGTCCTCGCGGACCATGACGACGACCTGCTGGCGGCCTGTGTGGAGGAGCGGGTCGACGCGGGGCTGCTGCGCAGGGCACTCGTGGCACAGACCCGGCAGGCCCTCGTGCACCCGGTGTACTTCGGGTCCGCGGTCACCGGCGCGGGCGTGCCGGAACTGATCACCGGGATCAAGGAACTGCTGCCCGCCGCGGACGGAGATCCCGAAGGGCCCGTCTCCGGCACGGTGTTCAAGGTCGAGCGGGGGCCGGCGGGGGAGAAGGTCGCGTACACGCGGATGTTCTCCGGCACCCTCCGCACGCGCGACCGGGTGCCGTTCGGCGAGTCCCGCGCGGAGGGCCTGGTCACCGCGATCGGCGTCTTCGACGGCGGAACCGAGAGGCGCGAGGACAAGGTCCCCGCGGGCCGGATCGCCAAGCTGTGGGGGCTGACCGGCGTCCGGATCGGCGACACCCTCGGCGCACCCCGCAAGACGCACGGCCAGTTCTTCGCACCGCCCACCCTCGAAACGGTCGTCGTGCCGGGCCCGGACACCGACACCCGGTCCCTCCACCTCGCCCTCACCCAACTCGCCGAGCAGGACCCGCTGATCGGCCTGCGGCACGACGAAGTCCGCCAGGAGACCTCCGTCTCCCTCTACGGCGAGGTCCAGAAGGAGGTCGTCCAGGCCACCCTCGCCGAGGAGTTCGGGCTCGACGTCACCTTCCGCGAGACCACCCCGCTGTGTGTCGAGAGGCTGGTCGGCACCGGCTCGGCGGTCGAGTTCAACAAGCAGGGCGGCAACCCGTTCCTCGCCACCGTCGGCCTGCGCGTGGAGCCGGCCCCGGTGGGCTCCGGAGTGGAGTTCCGGCTGGAGGTGGAGCTGGGTGCCATGCCGTACGCGTTCTTCAGGGCCGTCGAGGACACCGTGCGCGAGACCCTCGGGCAGGGCATGTACGGCTGGCCCGTCCCCGACTGCACCGTCACCATGACGCACTGCGGGTACTCGCCCCGGCAGAGCCACGCCCACCAGGGCTTCAACAAGAGCATGTCCAGCACCGGCGCCGACTTCCGGGGCGTCACCCCGCTGGTCCTCGCCCAGGCGCTGCGCAGGGCGGGCACCCGGGTCCATGAACCCCTGCACCGGTTCCGTGTCGAGGCCCCGGCCGACACCCTCGGAGCCCTGCTCCCGGTGCTGGCCGCGCTACGGGCCGTACCGGAGACGACCGAGGTCCGCGGGGCCGCCTGTGGGGTGGAAGGAGTGGTTCCGGCGGCCCGGTTGCACGAGATGGAGCAGCGGCTGCCCGGACTGACCCGCGGCGAGGGCGAGATGGAGAGCGCCTTCGGGTACTACGCGGCGGTCACCCACGGGCCGGTCCCGTATCGGGCGACCCCTACCCGAAAAAGCTGAAACTTACTCATCAGTCATAAGTGTTGACGGTGTGCCGGATGAGTCGGACTGTTATGGACATGCCGAATATGCGTGCGCGTCTGCTCGTTGTTCTGGTTGTCCTCTGCGGATTCCTGACGGTCGCGGGCACCCCGTCCGCCTCCGCCGCCACCATCGCCGACTCCCTGTCCTTCGACGGCACCGCCCTCACCGTGGCGAACGGCCGCTTCGTCGACGGCAACGGCCGCGAGGTCGTGCTGCGCGGCTACAACGTCTCCGGCGAGACCAAGCTCGCCGAGAACAAGGGCCTGCCCTTCGCCTCGGTGGCCGACGCCAAGAAGTCGGCGACCGCCCTCAGAGCCCTCGGCGGCGGCAACTCCGTGCGCTTCCTGCTGTCCTGGGCCTACGCGGAACCGGTGAAGGGCCAGGTGGACACCACGTACCTGGCGGCCGCCACCGCGCAGATGCGCGCGTTCCTCGACGCGGGCATCCGCGTCTACCCCGACTTCCATCAGGACCTGTACTCGCGCTGGCTGTTCAACTCGGGCAGCTGGTACACCGGCGACGGCGCCCCCGCGTGGGCGGTGGCGCTCGGCAACTACCCCGCCGAGTCCTGCGGGATCTGCATCATGTGGGGCCAGAACATCACCTCGAACGGGGCGGTGAAGGCAGGCCAGTACGACTTCTGGCACAACAACTACGGCCTCCAGGACTACTTCCTGGCCACCGCCCAGAAGACCATGACGTACATCAAGGCGAACCTCAGTGCCGAGGAGTTCGCCGGTGTCGTGGGCTTCGACCCCTACAACGAGCCCTACGCGGGCAAGTACGACTCCGGCCAGAACAGCCGCACCTGGGAACGGGACGTGCTGTGGCCCTTCTACGTGAAGTTCCGGGCCCGGATGGACGCGGCGGGCTGGACGGACAAGCCCGCCATGGTCGAGCCGAACCTCTTCTGGAACGGCAACGTCAGCAAGGAGGAGGGCGGGCTGCTGGACGCGGGCACGATCGGCTCCAGGTACGTCTTCAACACCCACTTCTACGACCAGAAGGCCATCTCCGGCATCCTGATGTGGGGCAACGCCTCGGACGGCCAGTACGTGGGCGACTTCGGCACGGTCCGCGACCGGGCCGCGGCGCTCGGGACCACGTCCGTGGTCAGCGAGTTCGGGCACCCGCTGAACGGCTCCACCGCCGGAAAGGCGCCGACCGTCCTCAAGGCCATGTACCAGGCCCTCGACTCCCGGGTGAAGGGCGCCAACTGGTGGTCCACGCCCGCGAGTTCGGGGCCGGTGCTGTCCGGGTCCCAATGGCAGTGGGACATCTACAACGGCCGCCACCACGAGCTGATGAACGACAACCCCGACAAGGTCATGACCTCGGGTGACGCCTGGAACGACGAGGACCTGTCGGCCGTGAAGCTCGACGACTCCGGTACGGCGGTGCTCCGCCAGGACGGCCGGCTGCTCGACCGGCTCTACCCAAGCGCCACCTCCGGTTCCACGGTCGCCTTCACCTACGAGGACCGCTCACGCGACGGCTCCACGACCCTGACCTGGAACCCGGTGCCCAGCAGCCTGCCGAACGTGGCGTCGCTGGTCGGCTCCGGCCAGTACTCGCTGCTGGTGTGGCGCTCGGGCAGCGGTTCGGCCCCCACCGAACTCCATCTCCCCGCCTCCTTCCCGACCGCGACGACCACGGTCGTCTCCGACCTGGGCACGGTCTACGGCCCGCCGGCGTACACCTCGTCGACCCCGATCGGCGCCGCTCCCGAACCGGGCGGCACGGGCAGCCGCCGGCTCCTGCTCACCGACGCGGACTCCGGCGTCCTGCACTACGCGCTGGTGACCAACGGGTCGACCTCGCCGTCCGCGTCCCTGCTCAGCGCGGCCAGGTCCGAACTCGCCACGTGGGTGAGCCAGAAGCTGAGCTGACGTCCACGGCGCGTGAAGCCGGGCCGGGCGTGTCTCGATGACGAGGCGCACCCGGCCCGGCTGCGTCTTCTGCGCTACGGCGGACGACAGTGCCGCTGACTTCGCCGGGACGGGGTCGGTCGGGGGCCGAGGACTGTGCTGACTTCGCCGGGACGGGGTCGGCCGGGGCCCGGGGCTGTGCTCACTTGGCGCGGAGCCGCAGGTCCTCTCGTGTCGGCCGGCTGGGGCTTACGCCGCGCGGAGGGCATCCGGGGGACGAGTCGGCTTCACCCGCTGTCGGGACTCCTCGGGTTCGGCCTGCTGGGGCAGACGCCGCTCCGGCATCCGTGCGCTTCGCCCAGTGCCGCAGTACCCCTCCCGATCCCCCCGCCACTGCAACGCCGCGCGGGCACCCCGGCGGTGGGGCTGCACGCCGGGATGCCCGCGGTCTCGGTGCCGGTGTCGGCTGACGGGTCCTACGAGGCCGGGCTCGTCCAGTTCGCGGCCACGTGACCGAGGCGCACCCGCTGCGGGTGGTCGCCCACCGCCACCGACGCCGTCTTCTGCCCGGTCGCGAAGTCGATCGCGGTGACCTGGTCGGCACCGCTCTCGGAGATCACACAGCTCTTGCCGTCACCGCTGACGGTCGCCCAGTACGGCTTCGAGGCGGGGACCAGCGGGCCCTCCTGGAGGGTGCTGCGGTTGACCACCGTCGCGTAGTCGTCCATCGTGCCCGCGACACACAGCTTGCTGCCGTCCGGGCTCATGGAAATGCCGTGGTGGCGCGAGTCGTTGACCATGGTGGTGCGGTCGTCGCTGGTCGCCGGGTTCTTCGGCAGGGTCTTGGTGCGGGTGATCTTGTCGGTGGCCACGTCGTACTCGAAGAAGCCGTTGAAGAACGACACCTGGAAGTACAGCTTGGACTCGTCGGGCGAGAACACCGCCGGCCGGACCGCGTCCGAGTAGTCCGTGAGACCGATCGCGTTCAGCTTGTCCCGCATGTCGATGGTCCTGACCTGCTTGTACGTGGTCGCGTCCACCACCGTGATGTGGCGGTCGCCCTTCGTCCAGTCCAGCCACGGGGCGTCGGAGTCGGTGTTCACGTCACCGATCGCCATGTTCCAGATGTACTTGCCGTCCTTGGTGAAGATGTTCTCGTGCGGCTTGTCACCGGTGGCGAAGGACCCGAGCTGCTGACCGGTGTTGATGTTCAGCACGTGCACGGTGTTCGCGGTCGAGGCGGACACCGCGACCCGGGTGCCGTCGGGGGACACCGCCATGTGGTCCGCGCGGTAACCGGAGACCTTGAAGCGCCAGTTGATGTTCCCGGTGGCCAGGTCGATGGACACGACGTCCGCGAAGCTGGGCCGCGAGACGACCACCGACTTGCCGTCCGGGGTGGAGTACATGTCGTCGACGAACTGGTCGTGGCCCTCGCCGACGCTGTTGCGGATCGCCATGAAGTAGATCCACTTGATCGGGTCGGCGTTGATCTCCGCCATCCGGGCGTCCTTGTCGGGGATGACGTTGATCCGGCCGATCTTCGCCAGGTCGCCGGACGACTTGATGACGTCGGCGGTGCCGTCCCAGTTGTTGCCCACGAACAGCACCTCGCGCAGGGCGGCGGAGTCCGCGGCGGAGGCGGCGGTCGCGGGGGCGGTGACGGTCAGGACGACGGCGGCGGCCATGGCACACAGATGTCTGGGGCGGATAGCGGGCATGACGGGTCTCCCTCTGGGCGGCTCGTGACGTGGGCATGCCAGGGCGGTGAATCTGAAGATGCGTGCTTTCAGAGTGAACTTACTGCAAAGTAAGGAAGGGGTGCCCTTCTCCACAAGACTGCGTACACGACAAAATTGGCGCTCATACGGGAGGCCGGACGTTCCGGCCCGAACGGGAGGTGCGGTGACGGGCAGGCTCAGGGCCCCGACCGGTCGCTACGGCGGCAAGACCGCCGCGGAGCGGCAGGCCGAGCGCCGCCGCCGTTTCCTGGACGCGGCACTCCAGCTCTTCGGGGACACGCCGGGCTACCGCGCCACGACCGTCGCCGCTCTCAGCGAGGCCGCGGGCCTTTCCACCCGCCAGTTCTACGAGGAGTTCCGCACCCTCGAGGACGTCCTCGCCGCGCTCCACCTCGAAGTCAACGACTGGGCGACGGCGGCCGTGCTGGAGGCGGTGGCCGACGCGGACCAGCTGCCGCTGGCCGAGCGAGCGGCGGCCATCTTCCGCGCGTACGCGGCGAACGTGACGTCCGATCCCCGGCGGGTGCGGATCACGTTCGTGGAGATCATCGGGGTCAGCGCGAGGCTGGAGGAGCAGCGGCTGGCCCGTCGGGCGCACTGGGTGGACCTCGTGTGCGCCGAGGCGGAACGGGCGGTGGCCCGGGGTGAGGCCGCACCGCGTGACTTCCGGCTCGCGGCGACGGCGTTCATCGGCAGCGTGAACGGCCTGCTGCACGACTGGAACGCGGGGTGGGTGGACGCGACCCTGGACGAGGTCGTGGAGGAACTGGTGCGCCAGCTGCTGGGGATTCTGCGGCCGCCGGGGTGGGGCGCGGCCTGAGACCAGTGCGGGTGGTGAGTGGGTGCGGCGCCGTCGTGGCGGTCACGCAGTTCCCCGCGCCCCTGGCGGCACCTTCGCTCACCTCCTCAGTGCGTTCACCGCCTCCACTACCGGTGCCACGCCGTCCTCCTCGCGGATGTGTCGCCCGAGCACCTGCGCCCTCGCCCGGCATTCGGCGTCCCGCGTCGCCCGGGTCAGTGCCGTGGCCAGCGTGGCGGCGGTCAGGCGTCTCAGGGGGAGTGCGCTCGGAGCCACGCCCAGCGCCACCAGCCGCGCCGCCCAGAAGCTCTCGTCGAACTGGATCGGCACCGGGACCGCCGGGACACCGGCGCGCAGGCCCGCCGCCGTGGTCCCCGCGCCCGCGTGGTGGACCACCGCGGCCATGTGCGGGAAGAGCGCCGAGTGCGGTACCTCGTCGATCGTCAGCATGTCGTCCCCGGTCGCCGCCAGGCCCGCCCACCCGCGCTGGATCACCCCACGCAGCCCGGCCCGGCGCAGCGCCCGCACGATCTCGGCGCTGACCCGGGCGGGATCGGGCACGGTCGCGCTGCCCAGACCCACGAAGACCGGCGGCGGACCCGCGTCGACGAACTTCCGCACCTCGTCGGGAAGCGGCTCGTCTCCGTCGTACGGCCACCAGTAGCCCGCCACCTCGAGGCCGCGCCGCCAGTCCCGGGGCCGGGCGACCACGCGCGGGCTGAATCCGTGCAGGACCGGCCAGCCCTGCCGGTCCCGGGCCCGCAGCGCCGCGGCCGTGCCCATGGGGGGCAGGCCCAGGTGGCTGCGTACTGGGGGCAGGGCCGCGGCGAAGACCTGCTCCACGGCCAGGTTCAGGCCGATCCCGGCGACCCGGTTGCCGAGCGCACCCCAGGAGCCGATGCCCAGCATGGGCGGCGCGAACTCCCTCGTGGCGGCGAGGGGTTGGAGATTGAGACCCAGGCTGGGCAGTCCCAGGCCCTCGGCGACGGCGTGCCCCAGCGGGGCGACCGACCCGGACAGGAGCAGTGCGTCGCCGCCCCGCGCCGCGGTCACCAGCTCGTCGGCCATCTCCACGGCCAGGGTCCGGGCCATCGCGACCACCCGCACCAGCTTGCCCACGCCGGTCGTACTGCGATGCAGGGCCCGTCCCCGCGAGGACTCCAGCTCCGCCCGCGGATCGACGGGCAGGGCGTGGAACCCCAGGCCGGCCCGGGCCGCCAGAGGCGCGAAACGGCTGTGGGTGACCAGGGTGACCTCGTGCCCGGCCCGCGCCAGACCGTGCCCCAGGCCGGTGAAGGGGGCCACGTCGCCCCGGGAACCCGCTGTCATGATCGCTACCCGCACGCCGGACAGTATGGCGTCGTGCTCCAGCCTCCGACGCGAACGACCCGTGCATACCGGCCAGTTCACCCCTGCCGCAGCCGTTGGCTTCACCCTCGTGCGAACGCTCAGCCGGATTAGCTCTGCCGGGCGGCCGCCGTCACCGTCTGGTCCAGCAGCGTGGCGATGGTCATCGGGCCGACCCCGCCCGGCACCGGGGTGATCAGCGAGGCCCGCTCCACCGCGGAGTCGAAGTCGACGTCACCGACGTTCCCCGCGTTGTAGCCGGCGTCGATCACCACCGCGCCCGGCTTGATGTCCTGGCCCCGGATCAGTCGGGGGCGGCCCACCGCGGCGACCACGATGTCCGCCTCGCGCACGGCAGCCGACAGGTCGCTCGTGCGGGAGTGGCAGTAGGTCACCGTGGCGTCCCGGGCGAGCAGCAGCATGCCGGCCGGCTTGCCGAGGATGGCGCTGCGGCCCACGACCACCGCCCGCTTGCCGGCCGGGTCGACGTCGTACTCGTCGAGGAGCCGCATGATCCCGCCGGGCGTGCACGACACGAAGCCCGGCAGTCCGAAACTCATCGTCGCGAAGGAGGCGAAGGTGACGCCGTCGACGTCCTTCTCCGGCGCGATCGCCTCGAACGCCGCCCGCTCGTCGATGTGCGCGCCCATCGGATGCTGGAGCAGGATGCCGTGCACGGACGGGTCGGCCGACAACTCCCGCAGGGTGCCGACCAGTTCCTCGGTGGTGGTGGCCTCGGGCAGTTCCACGTGCCGCGACTCGATGCCGGCCGTGCGGCAGCGGTTCCGCTTCATCCGGACGTAGGTGACGGAGGCCGGGTCCTCGCCGACCAGGACCGTTGCGAGACAGGGCGCCTGGCCCGTGCGTGCGGTGAGATCGGCCGCCTTCTTGGCGGTTTCCTCGACGATCCGCCGGGCGAGCCCGGTGCCGTCGATGAGCCGTGCCTGGGACATGATCCACTCCTGAGCCGATCGAAGGAATCGCCCAGGCGCACGGCATCGGGTGTGCGGACCGCTCCACGGTGGTGCTCCACCTCAGCGCCAGTCACGGTCCGGACCACAGATTAGCCGACCTTCCGCCGAGGTCAGGACCCGCTCTCCTGGGGCGCGGCCGTCGGATCGGTCCCGGCGAGGAAGCCGGTCGCCTGGGCGTGTACGGAGGCCATGCCGATCGCCTCGGCCCAGCGGGCGATCTCCCGGGCCAGCGCCGTCGCCCCGGCCTCGTCGCCCGCGTCCCGGGCCAGTACCGCCAGGAGCAGCTGCTGGGTGAGCACCCCGGGGACCATCCCGGCCCGCGCGCCGAGCGCGGTGGCCCGCTCCCAGCGCTCCAGGGCGCGGACGTGATCGCCGTCGTCGTGGTCGTGGTCGCCGAGGTGCCGCAGCGCCTCCCGGGCCAGCAGGTCGTCCCCGCCCGCCTCGCCCGCGCGCAGGGCGGCCTCGTAGTGGGCGGGCGCGGCGGTGCGCTCGGCGAAGAGGTTGTCGGCGATCAGCCCCAGGTACATCGAGGCCCAGCCCCGCCGCACCTCGTCAGGACCGTCCTCGCGCAGTGCGAGCGCGCGCCGCCGGAGGCCGGTGAGCGCCTCGGGGTCCTTGCCCTCGGGGCCGGGCCGGAAGGCGCCGTCGCCACGCAGCAGACGGAGGTAGTCGTGCCGCAGCCGTACGAAACCGAGGTCCCAGTCGAAGCCCGGGTCCCGGCCTGTGCCCGAGCCCCCGCCCGTGCTCGGCGCCTGCTTCTCCGCGTGTTCGGCACGGGTGGCCGTGAGGGCCGTACCGCCGAACCAGTCGCTCTGGAGGGCGACTTCGGCGGCGGCCAAGGCGAGCCGGGCCCGGTCCCCAGGTGTCGCGCAGCTCGCCGAGTCCAGGAGGCGCAGCGCCCGCTCCCATCGGCCCGCTAGGGACAACTCGCGCGCGGCAGCGAGGAGTTCGTCGAGTTCGACGGCAGTGCTCGTGGTGTTCGTCCTTGCAGTCCTTGCAGTCCTTGCAGTCATGGCAGGGGAAAGTAGTCAGACGAAAAACCATCCACAAGAAAACCATTGCAGGGGGCGGGTAATGCGGGACTCGGTCGACCGGCACGTCGAGGTGTGGGCCAGGGAGCTCGACTGGATGGACCCGGTCAAGGAGGCGATCTTCGCGCGGTTGGCCATCCTGGCCCGGCACGCCTCCCAGGCCCGCCGCGCCACCCTCGACTCCGACGGTCTGCGGAACTGGCAGTACAAGGTACTGCTGACCCTGCGCCGGCTCGGACCGCCGTACACCGGAAGCCCCTCACTGCTCGCCGACCACCTCGGCCTGACCCGGGGCGCGCTCTCGGCCCGGCTGGCGCCGCTGGAGGAGGCCGGGCTGATCGTCAGGACACACGAGGACGCCGACCGGCGCAGGGTGCGGGTCCGGCTCACCGACGCCGGGCATGCCGCGTTCGAGCAGCAGGTCGCCGCGGAGGAGGCGGACGAACTCGCCCTGCTCGCGGCGCTGACCCCGGCGGAGCGGGTGACGCTCGCGGACCTGCTGCGGAAGATGGTCCTGGCCGCCGAGGTCAGCGCGGCGGGACAGGTCGAAAAGGCCGAAGAGGCGGGAGGAGCTGGACAGGCCGGAGAGGCCGTACCCGTGCCGAGAGGGTCCGGGTCCGACGGATCGTGATCCGGACCCTCGGCACCCGTCCGTCACTCGTCCCAGGCCTGGATCATGGTCTGTTCGGTGATCTTGCCGTCCTTGAGGGTCAGCATGGACTCCGACAGGACGCGGACGCCGTCGGAGTACAGACAGGATTCGCTGAAGGCGACGTGATCGCCCTCCATGACGCACCCTTCCAGTTTGTGTGTCATGTCGCGGCTGTAGACGTCGTCGAGCATCGCGCCGATCTCGTCCTTGCCGTGCACCACCTTGGGGTGGCTGGGTTGCGTGTTGCGGTCGACGATGCGTATCTCGGCGTCGTCCGCGTAGAGCGACAGAAGATTCGCCGCGGAGTTCCCCTCGACGCCACGGCGCAGGGTTTCGCTGGTGAAGCCGGTGTTTGCGGTAGTGCCCATGGTGACCTCCTTCGAGAGGGCCGCGGCCCGACGAGGAACGGGCCGCGCAGGGGCCTCCTCCTATGAGCCTCCTCCGCCCCGGCGGTCACGGCAAGCGCAGTCCGGGCGCTCCGCCTGACGGGTGAGGGGCGCCGGGTGGCCGTGTCCGCGGACGGCCGGCCGGCGTTGCTGACAACATGATCTCAACTCGACGTATCGTCGCCGCCGTCGGTCTCGCCGTCGGCGTCACCGGTCTCGCCGCCCCCCTCGCGAACGCGGCCGACGCGGCCGCCCCGGACGCGAGCCCGCTCAGCCCGATCGCCATGCTCGACTCGCTCGCGGTGAGCGACATCCCCGCGGAGCACAGGGCCGAGATGCCGAAGGTCTCCCAGCAGCTCAACAAGGCCAACGACCTTTACCGGCTGAACGAACTGCACCAGGTCACCGACCTCGCCGCCCCCGTCACCGGGCTGGTCCCCGCGATCGAGTGATCGCTCGCGCACGCACACATCGAGGGCCGCCCGGATCACCGGGCGGCCCTCGACGCGTCGGCGGAACGTCTCACCGCGGACCCGGGATTCAGCCGGCCGTGGCAAGGAACTGCGTCGCGGCCAGCTCCGCGTACAACGGATCCCCGGCGACCAGTTCCTGATGCGTCCCCACGGCGCGCACCCGCCCGGCGTCCATCACGACGATCCGGTCGGCCATGGTCACCGTGGACAGCCGGTGCGCGACCACCAGGACGGTCGTCGTGCGCGCGACATCGGCCACCGTGTCCCGCAGCGCCGCCTCGTTCACCGCGTCCAGCTGGGACGTGGCCTCGTCCAGCAACAGCAGCCGGGGCCGGCGCAACAACGCCCGCGCGATCGCCACCCGTTGCCGCTCCCCGCCCGACAGCTTGGTCCCCCGGTGCCCGACCAGCGTCTCCAGCCCGGCGGGCAGCCGGGCCACCAACCCGTCCAGCCGGGTCGTCTTCAGCACGCGAGCGATCGCGTCCTCGTCCGCGTCGGGATTGCCCAGCAGCAGGTTCTCCCGCAGCGACCCCGACAGCACGGGCGCGTCCTGCTCCACGTACCCGATCGCGGACCGCAGCCGCGGCAACTCCCACTCCGCGACATCCCGCCCGTCCAGGGTCACCACCCCGGACTCGGGATCGTAGAACCGCTCGATCAGCGAGAACACCGTCGTCTTCCCGGCTCCGGACGGCCCGACGAACGCCGTCATCCCTCGCGCGGGCACATCGAAGGAGACCCCGTGGTGGACATGGGGCAGATCGTCGGCGTACCGGAACCGGACGTCGGAGAAGGCGACGGCGGCGGGTTCCGCCCCCTCGGTGGGCAACGGCGCCTCGGGCGCGGCCGGTTCGGCGGGCAGCCGGAGCGCCTCCTGGATCCGGGCGAGGGCCGCCGACCCCGTCTGGTACTGCGTGATGGCCCCGACGACCTGCTGGATCGGCGACATCAGATAGAAGACGTACAGCAGGAAGGCCACCAGTGTGCCGACGCCGATCGCCCCGGTGGCGACCCGCGCCCCGCCCACCGCGAGCACCGTGATGAAGGCGATCTGCATCGCGAGTCCCGCCGTGTTGCCCGCGGCCGCGGCCCACTTGGCGGCCCGCACGCTCTGCCGCCAGGACTCCTCGGCGGCCGCGTGCAGGGTCCGCTCCTCGCGGTGCTCGGCGCCGGACGCCTTCACCGTGCGCAGCGCGCCGAGGATCCGCTCCAGCGAGGCGCCCATCACGCCGACCGCGTCCTGGGCCTGCCGGCTGGCCCGGTTGATGCGCGGCACGATCACACCGAGGACCGTGCCCGCGGCCAGGATCACCGCCAGCGTGACCCCCAGCAGCACCGGGTCGACCAGGGCCATCATCACGACGGTCGCCAGCAGCGTGAGCCCGCCGGTGCCCAGGCCCACGAGCGAGTCGGTGGTGACCTCGCGCAGCAGCGTGGTGTCGGAGGTGATCCTGGCCATGAGGTCGCCGGGTTCGGTGCGGTCCACGGCGCTGACGCGCAGTCGCAGCAGATACGACGACAGGGCGCGCCGGGCGCCGAGGACCACCGACTCCGCGGTGCGCCGCAGCACGTACGAACCCAGCCCGCCGATCGCCGCGTTGGCGATCACCAGCCCCGACATGGCGAGCAACGCGCCGGTGATCGTGCGGTCGTGGGAGAGGTCCTCGATCAACTCCCGTGCCACCAGGGGCAGCAGGAGACCGGTGACCCCGGTCAGGAGCGAGAGCACGGCACCCGCCAGCAGGGTCCAGCGGTGCGGTCGTACGTAGCCGAGGAGCAGTCGCCAGGTGGGCGGGCCGGACGTGGTCTCGGTGGTGCTCACGGCACTCCCTCGGGCTCGGCGGCGAAGGCCTCAAGGCTACGTCGGCGGTCTGCGGAGGTGCCTGTGGGTTCCCGGCGGCACGAGCCACCCACGGGCGGGATCCCCGGCGAGGAGCAACTCGGCCGCCCCGCACGGAACAACAACTCGGCCGCCCCGCGCGGAACAACAACTCGGCCGCCCCGCAGGGGACTTCCGGACGATGTGAGCGCGACCCGCTGTCGCCTGCCCGCGCAAGGTGCCTGGCGTCAGGAAGGCTGGAGCTCGTCGAAGAGGGCGAGGGCCTCGGTGGGGTCCGGGCTCACGAGGCGGTCCAGACCGGCCGTGGTGATCTTCGCCCACTTGCCGGCCCGCGCCCACATCCGTTCCTCGAAGGCGCGGACGGTGTCGTCCAGGTTGTCGGGGTCGACGGCGACGGACTCGGCGAGTTCGGCGCCCTCCAGCATCGCCAGGTTGGCGCCCGCCCCCAACGGAGGCATCAGATGGGCGGCGTCGCCCAGCAGCGTCACCCCGGGGACATGGGTCCAGGTGTGGGACACCGGCAGGACATGGAGGGGGCGGTGGACGAAGACGCTGCCGTGGCGGAGGAGGTCGAGGACCGGCGCGGCCCAGCCGTCGAACAGCGCGAGCAGGCTCGATCGCACCGCCTCGGCATCCCCCAGGTCCAGGTTCGTGTGCCAGTCCAGCGGTGCGCGGAACGTGGCGTACACCTTGACGTGGCCGCCGCTGTTGCGCTGGGCGACGAGGTTCCGGTTCGCGCCGTACGCCGCCGTCGAACCGTCGCCGATCAGCCGGGCGAGCTCGGGGTGGCGGGTGTCGACGTCGTCGAGGGAGGTCTCGACCGTGGTGACGCCGGTGTAGTGCGGCGTCACCGGGGAGACGGCCGGGCGGACCCGCGACCAGGCGCCGTCCGCGCCGACCACGAGGTCGAACGCCTCCTGGCCGCCGTCCGCGAAGGAAACCAGCACACCGTCCCGCGTCCCCGGCACCACCTGCGTCACGCCCCGCCCCCACTGGACGTCGAGCGGGCCGAGCAGCAGGTCACGGAGCTGCTTGCGGTCGATCTCGGGATTGGCCAGCTCGTCCGGACCGGGCCGCCAGTCGCGCAGTACGGTCCCGTCCGTGTCCAGGATGCGCATGGCCTGCCCCTCGGGGCGGGACAGCTTCTGGAAGTCCGCCAGCAGCCCCGCCTTGTCCAGCGCGAGCTGGCCCAGCCCTTCGTGCAGGTCCAGCGTGCCGCCCGGGGGCCGGGCGTCGGGGGAGGGGTCGCGTTCGAGGACGGTGACCGAGTGGCCGTGGCGGTGCAGGACACGGGCGAAGGTGAGGCCGGCGGGACCGCTCCCGACCACGGCGATACGATGTCTCATGGCGATACACTGTATTGAGAGCCTACGCCGTATCGCAACAGTACGATGTGACCATGACTGTGTGGGACCGGCCGGAGCCGCCGACTCGCCCCGTGCCGCTCGACCGGGAGCGGATCGTCGCCGCTGCCGTGGCGCTCGCCGACGAGGGCGGGCTGGAGGCGGTGTCCCTGCGCAAGGTCGCCGCGCGGCTGAACGCCGGCCCGATGCGGCTGTACGGCTTCATCTCCACCAAGGAGGAGCTGTTCGACCTCATGGTGGACGAGGTCCAGGCCGAGATCCTCCCCGTGGAGCAGCCCGCCGACTGGCGTGCGGCGCTGAGCGACCTCGCCCACCGCACCAGGAGGGCCGCGCTCCGTCATGAATGGCTGGCCGACCTGCTCGGCGGTCGCCCGAGCCTGGGCCCGAACGGCCTCGCCGTGGCCGAGGCCACCCTGTCCCCCCTCGACGGGCTCGCCGACGTCGACACCGTCATGCGCGCCGTGGAGACGGTCAGTTCCTACTTCACCGGCGCGATCCGGCGCGAGATCGCGAACCTGCGGGCCGAGCGCGCCACCGGCCTGACCAAGAGCGACTGGCAGCGCGCCTCGGGCCCCCATGTGACGAGGATGCTGGCCACGGGCCGCTTCCCGGCGCTGAGCAAGGCCGTGTACGACGGCACGCACGTGGACGCCGAGACCTCCTTCGCCACCGGCCTCGACTGGGTCCTCGACGCGGTGGCCGCCAGGCTCACCCAGCCCTGAGCGCCCTCGTCAGTGCGGAAACGGGCCCTTACTGATCAGTCACGCGTAGGGTCGGAGGGACGTACACCGGGCGACGGAAAGGGTCAGGCCATGGCGCAGGAGGTACGCGGAGTGATCGCACCCGGCAAGGACGAGCCGGTGCGGGTGGAGACGATCGTGGTGCCGGACCCGGGACCCGGGGAGGCCGTCGTACAGGTGCAGGCCTGCGGGGTCTGTCACACCGACCTGCACTACAAGCAGGGCGGGATCAACGACGAGTTCCCCTTCCTGCTCGGCCATGAGGCGGCCGGTGTCGTCGAGTCGGTCGGCGAGGGGGTGACCGACGTCGCGCCCGGCGACTTCGTGATCCTCAACTGGCGTGCCGTGTGCGGCAATTGCCGCGCCTGTCTGCGCGGACGGCCCTGGTACTGCTTCAACACCCACAACGCGAAGCAGAAGATGAGCCTCACCGACGGCACCGAGCTGTCGCCCGCCCTGGGCATCGGCGCCTTCGCCGAGAAGACCCTGGTGGCCGCCGGACAGTGCACCAAGGTCGACCCGTCGGTCTCCGCCGCGGTCGCGGGGCTGCTGGGCTGCGGGGTCATGGCGGGCATCGGCGCCGCGATCAACACGGGCAACGTCGGGCGGGGCGACACCGTCGCCGTCATCGGCTGCGGTGGTGTCGGCGACGCGGCGATCGCCGGGTCGAACCTCGCGGGCGCGGCGCGGATCATCGCCGTGGACATCGACGACCGGAAGCTGGAGAAGGCCCGCACCATGGGCGCCACCCACACCGTCAACTCCCGCGAGAACGACCCCGTCGAGGCGATCCGCGAACTGACCGGCGGCTTCGGCGCCGACGTCGTCATCGAGGCGGTCGGCCGCCCGGAGACGTACCAGCAGGCCTTCTACGCCCGCGACCTCGCCGGCACCGTCGTCCTCGTCGGTGTGCCCACCCCCGAGATGAAGCTGGAACTGCCGCTCCTGGACGTCTTCGGCCGCGGCGGCTCGCTCAAGTCCTCCTGGTACGGCGACTGCCTGCCCTCCCGCGACTTCCCCATGCTGATCGACCTGCACCTGCAAGGCCGCCTGGACCTGGAGGCGTTCGTGACGGAGACCATCCAACTCGACGAGGTGGAGAAGGCGTTCGAGCGCATGCACCACGGCGACGTCCTGCGTTCGGTGGTGGTGCTCTGATGGCCGCCCGCATCGAACGCCTCGTCACCTCCGGGCAGTTCAGCCTCGACGGCGGCACCTGGGACGTCGACAACAACGTCTGGATCGTCGGCGACGACCACGAGGTGATCGTCATCGACGCCCCCCACGACGCCGACGCCATCCTCGAGGCGGTGGGGGACCGCAGGCTGACCGCGATCGTCTGCACCCACGCCCACAACGACCACATCGACGCCGCGCCCGCCCTCGCCGAGCGCACCGGCGCCACGATCTGGCTGCACCCCGACGACCTGCCGCTGTGGAAGCAGACCCACCCCGACCGCGACCCCGACGCCCACCTGCGCGACGGACAGGTCATCGAGGCCGCCGGTGCCGACCTCCAGGTGCTGCACACCCCCGGCCACGCGCCCGGCGCGGTCTGCCTCTACGACCCCGGCCTCGGCACCGTCTTCACCGGCGACACCCTCTTCCAGGGCGGCCCGGGCGCCACCGGCCGCTCCTTCTCCCACTTCCCCACGATCATCGACTCGATCCGCGACCGGCTGCTGGCCCTGCCGCCCGAGACGAAGGTCCTCACCGGCCACGGAGACCCGACCACGATCGGCGCCGAGGCTCCGCACCTGCAGGAGTGGATCGCGCGTGGCCACTGACGACGTCGTTCCCCTGAGCGGAGTGAACGTCCTGCACTGCGCCCCCGACGGGCCGCAGCTGGACGGCGAGCGGGCCGCCCTCGACCTGATCGGCGACGCGATGGGCCGCGACGCCCTGGTGGTCGCCGTACCCGTGGCACGGGTCGCCGAGGACTTCTTCCGGCTGCGGTCGGGCGTCGCGGGCGCGGTGATGCAGAAGTTCGTGAACTACCAGATCCGGCTCGCCGTCGTCGGTGATGTCACCCGCCACACAGACGACAGCACCGCCCTGCGCGACTTCGTCCACGAGACGAACCAGGGCGGCCACATCTGGTTCCTGCCGGATCTGGACACACTGGACGAGAAACTCCGCGCGACCGGGTGACCCTCCCGTAAATCACGACAGAGGTTGTCCGGCTTCCCGGCCATGCTCGAAAAGTCATCGGGCACAACGGGAGGTCGGACATGTCACAGCCGCTGCGGGACAAGGTCGCACTGGTCGCCGGAGCGACCCGGGGAGCCGGGCGCGGGATCGCCGTGGAACTGGGAGCGGCGGGCGCCACCGTCTACGTCACCGGACGCAGCACCAGGAACCACCGCTCCGAGTACGACCGTCCCGAGACCATCGAGGACACCGCGGACCTCGTCACAGCGGTCGGCGGCCGGGGCATCGCGGTCCCCACCGACCACCTGGACCCGGCACAGGTCCGCGCCCTCGTCGACCGCATCGCCGAGGAGCAGGACCGTCTCGACATCCTCGTCAACGACATCTGGGGCGGCGAGAAGCTCTTCGCATGGGAGAGCCCGCTGTGGGAGCACGACCTCGACAACGGCCTCAGGCTCCTGAGGCTCGCGGTCGAGACCCACGCGATCACCAGCCACCACGCCCTGCCCCTGCTGCTGCGCCGGCCCGGCGGCCTGGTCGTGGAGATGACCGACGGGACCGACACCTACAACCGCGAGAACTACCGCGTCTCCTTCTTCTACGACCTCGCCAAGACGTCCGTCCTGCGCATGGCCTTCGCCCTCGGCCATGAACTCGGCCCGCGCGGCGCCACCGCCGTCGCGCTCACCCCGGGCTGGCTGCGCTCGGAGATGATGCTCGACATCTTCGGGGTACGGGAGGAGAACTGGCGCGACGCCCTCGGCCAGGTGCCCCACTTCGCCATCTCGGAGACCCCGCGCTACGTGGGCCGCGCCGTGGCCGCGCTGGCCGCCGACCCCGACGTGTCCCGCTGGAACGGCCGCTCCCTCGACAGCGGCACGCTCGCCCGGACCTACGACTTCACCGACCTCGACGGCAGTCGCCCCGATGCGTGGCGGTACCTGGTCGAGGTACAGGACGCGGGGAAGCCGGCGGACGTGACGGGATACCGCTAGATCAGGAGGGCTGCACCGGCGGCAGCTGCCACCGCACCGCGAGGCCCGGTGGCAGCGCCAGATCGTCGCGTACGGCGGCGTAGTAGCCGTCGCGGCCGTTGCGGTGCCGCTCCAGCAGCGCCCGCCACGCCTCCGGGTCGCGGGTCCCGGCGCGCAGGAACCCCTCCATCTCCAGCACCACCGTGACCCACACCCGTGCCTTCTCCACCACCGCGGGACTCCCCAGCAGCAACAGCGCCTCCCCGTCCGGATCCCGCGCGAGGGTGGACTCCGCCAGAAGCGGGGCGGCCTCCTCCGGGGAGAGCGGATGCGGATGGGGATCGTTTCCGAAGTGGGACGCCACCCGGCACGCCAGCGTGATCGTCTTCTTCAGGGTGCGCGCATAGTCCGAGTACACGGCCAGCCGCCGCTCCTCCCAACGGGCCGCCTGCTCCCGCTGGAAGCGGGCGCGGTCGCTGCGCACGACCGCCGCATAGGAACCGAGAGCGCCGATGACGACGCCTATGAGCGCGGGGAGTTGCTGCAAGAACGCTGACATGGGCGAACGGTATCTGCCCTGTTGATCACCGAGGGGCTACCTTCGCCCCATGACCCACACACAGCGCTTCGAAGGACACGGAGTTCTCGTCACCGGCGCCGCCCGCGGCATCGGCGCGGCCTCGGCCCGCCGGCTGGCCGAGGAGGGCGCGCGGGTCCTGCTGACCGACCGGGACGGGACAGTCGTGGCGGATACGGCCGCCCGGCTGCGTGAACAGGGCCTGGACGCACAGGCCTTGGCGTGCGACATCGCCGACCGCGCTGCGATCGAGGCGGCCGTCGCCCACGCCGTCGACGCGTTCGGCTCGCTCGACGTCCTCGTCAACTGCGCCGCCCGCTGCACCCCGGAGACCCCGCTCTTCGAGGACGACTCGGACGACGAGTGGGCCCGGGACCTCGACATCACCCTCGGCGGCCCCTACCGCTGCTCGCGCGCCGCACTCCCGCACCTGGTCGCCTCCGGGCGCGGCGCCATCGTGAACATCGGTTCCGTCAACGGCCTCCAGGACTTCGGCAACCACGCCTACAGCGCCGCGAAGGCCGGTCTCGGCTCCCTGACCCGCACCCTCGCCGGGCACGCGGCGGCCCGCGGGGTCCGCGTCAACCTGGTCGCCCCGGGCACGGTCCACACCTCCGCCTGGGAGGGACGGGAGGACCAACTCGCCGAGATGCGACGCCTGTACCCCCTCGGCCGGGTCGGCGCGCCCGAGGACATCGCCGCCGCCGTCGCCTTCCTCGCCTCCCGCGACGCGGCCTGGATCACCGGCACCACCCTGATCGTCGACGGCGGCCTGACCGCGGTCAACACCGGCTTCCACACGACGGTCCATCCGGATCGGGGCGCCTGAACGTGCGAAGCCTGCACCGGCTGCCGAAGGCCCATCTCCATCTGCATCTCGAAGGTGCGATGCGTCCCGCCACGCTCGCGGAGCTGGCGGCCGAACGTGGCGAACACCCGCCGGATTCCCGCAGCTTCGGCTCGTTCGCGGACTTCGGCACCCTCTACGGGGCCGCTGCCCGACTGGTGCGCGAGGGCCCGCGCGGGAACCTTCTGCGGTTGGTACGCGAAGTGGTCGAGGACGCTGCCGCGGACGGGGCGGTGTGGGTGGAACCGCACCTGAACCCGCTGACCTACGAGGACGATCCGGACGCCGCGCTCGACCTGCTGGACGAGGTGGTGGACGAGGGGCGCCGCACGGGAGCCCGGCTGGGGGTCGGTTTCGGCATCCTGGTCTTCGCCCGGCGCCACGCGGACCCGTCGGAGGCGTTGAAGGCCGCCCGCCTCGCAGCCGACCGGCCAGGAAGGGGAGTGGTCGGCTTCGGTCTGGCCGGGGACGAGGCCCGCCACGGTCCTGAGCCGTTCGCCGAGGCGTTCGCCATCGCCCGCGCCGCCGGACTCATCGCGGCCCCGCACGCCGGAGAATTCGCCGGCCCGGCCGGCGTACGCGCCGCACTCGACGTACTGGGCGCCCGACGGATCGCCCACGGCGTGCGGGCCGTCGAAGACCCCGCTCTCCTCGCCCGCCTGGCCGCGGAAGGCACAGTCCTCGACGTCTGCCCCACCTCCAACGTCGCCCTCGGAGTGGTCGCGTCCCTGTCCGAACACCCCCTCCCGCTGCTGCTGCGAGCAGGCGTCCGGTGCACCCTCAACGCCGACGACCCTCTCCTGTTCGGTCCGGGCCTGCTCCAGGAGTACGAAACAGCCCGCACGGCACTCGCCCTCACCGACCACCAACTCGCCGCCGTGGCCCGTACCTCCCTCGAAGCCTCCGGCGCCCCACGCACCACCGTGGAAGACGCGATCACCCGCATCGGCGCATGGCTGACCGCGCCCGCTACGACGAGCCGGCCATCGCAGGACACCCTCAGACCGGGAACCGCCGGGCCTCCCGCGCCGCAGCGAGAGCGTCGGCCACCCTCTCCACGTCCGCCCGGGTCGTGCGCCAGTTGCTGAAGGCTGCTCGCAGGGCGGGGACGCCTTCGTGGACGGTCGGTGTGAGGAAGGTTTCGCCGGACTCCGCGACCGCGCGGGACAGGGCGTCGACCCGTTCCTGGGTCGGGTCCCGGTCCAGGGTGAAGCAGACGACGTTGAGGCGGACCGGGGCCAGGAGACGCAGGCCCTCCGAGGACTCGATGCGGGCGCCCAGCTCACGGGCCAGGGCGACATTGCGTTCCACGATCTCGCCGTGGCCCTCATGGCCGTACGCGACGAGGGAGAACCAGGCGGGGAGGGCGCGCAGGCGGCGGGAGTTCTCCGGGGTGAGGTGGAGGAAGTCGGGGTCGCCGGTGGGCAGGCCCAGGTAGGGCGAGGCGTTGTGGAAGACGGCGATCTGGAGGTCCTGGCGGCGGGTGAACTGGACGGCCGCGTCGTAGGGGACGTTCAGCCACTTGTGGAGGTCGACGCAGACCGAGTCCGCGGCGTCGAGTCCGGCGACGAGAGGGGCGTGGGCGGGGGACAGGGCGGCGAAGGCGCCGAACGCGGCGTCGACGTGCAGCCAGAAGTCGTGGCGCTCCTTGAGGGCGGCGATGGCCCGGAGATCGTCGAAGTCGACCGTGTTCACCGTGCCGGCGTTCGCCACCACGATCGCCGGACGCCCACCGAGCCCGGCCAGCGCCGCGTCCAGCGCGTCGACGTCGACGGCCTCCCGGTTCCCGGGGAGCACCGGCACCCGCCGCAGCCGGTCCCGGCCGATGCCCAGCACCGACAGCGCCTTGGTGATGCTGGAGTGCGGGCTGCCGGACAGCACCTCCACCGGACCGAGCGCGGCCGCCCCCTGCCGGGACACGGACACCCCGAGCCGCTCGCCCAGCCACTCGCGGGCGATGGCGAGACCCACCGTGTTCGACACGGTCGCCCCGGTCACGAAGGCCCCGCTGTGCGCGTCGCCCAGCCCGAACAGCTCCCGGAGCCAGCCCACCGTCTCCCGCTCCAGCGCGGCCGCCCAGGAACCGACCGCCCCGGACGCGTTCTGGTCGTAGGCACTGGTCAGCCAGTCCCCGGCCACCGAGGCGGGCGTCGCACCCCCGGTGACGAAGCCGAGATAACGGGGACCGGCCGATCCGGAGAACCCGGGCGCCCACCGCTCGGCGAACCGCGCCAGCGCACCCCCGGCCCCGGCCCCCGCACCCGGCACGGCCTCGGGACCGGGCGCCTGGTCGAGCCGTACGGCAGGCCGCTCGTCGAGCCCGGAAAGCTCCTGGGCGGCGAGATCACGGGCAGCTTGGAGAAGGTCGGGAAGCCGGGCCAGATCGCTGGTGAGTGCGGGGTGCATGCGGGGCAGCGTAGGTGGGGGAGGTCGCCGGGAGCCCGGTCCACCTCGAACAAACTGGACCGATTTATGTCACCGTTTCGTCGCAGCCCGCCCGGCAGTACAACGAACACGTGCGCGGCCACGTCTAGGTGGCAGAGATCGCACATTCGTGCTGAGCAGATTCGTACTGATCAATTCCGTACTGAGGGGACAGGGGACAGGCCATGGGGGACATACGCAGACGGGGCGCCGTCGCGCTGGGCATCACCGGACTCGTCGCACCGCTGACCATCGCGCTGGGCGTCTCGCCCGCGCAGGCGGCGGGGAGCTGCACCACGCAGGCGGGCCCGTACCAGAAGAAGGTGGAGAAGTTCCTCGGCCGCCCGGTCGACGGCAAGCAGTCCACCGCCGACTGCAAGGCGATCAAGGCCTTCCAGACCAAGCACGGCATCACCCCGAACATCGGCTACGCCGGATCCGTCACCTGGGGCGTGATGGACCTGATGACCAAGCAGAAGGCCGTCGGCAACAACCCCAACCGGGACGGCAAGTGCCCGACCAACAAGGGCCGCATCGCCTGCGTGAACCTCACCCTCCAGCTGAGCTGGATCCAGGACGGCGACCGACTCGTCTACGGCCCCGTCCCGGTCCGCACCGGCCGCGACGGCTACGAGACCCGCACCGGCCTGAAGAAGATCTACTGGCGCGACAAGAACCACGTCTCGTCGATCTACAACGTGCCGATGCCCTACAGCCAGTTCTTCGACGGCGGCCAGGCCTTCCACTCGGTGAACCTCAGCATGTGGAACCCGCCCGGCTCCCACGGCTGCACCAACATGACCCCCAAGGACGCCAAGAAGTACTGGTCCCTGCTGAAGAAGGGCGACGACGTCTTCGTGTACGGCCGCAAGCCGGGCACCTGAGCAACAGATGCCCGGCCCCAGAGCCGGGTCACTGAGGCGCGTCCCCGAAGTCCGGGATCTCCAGCCGAGCCCCACCCTGCCGTGCCGAGTCGTGGGCGATGATGCCCGGCAGGGTGTAGCGGGCCGCCACCCAGGCGTTGACCGAGGGCAGCGAGCGGGTGTTCACGGCGGTCACGAAGTCGTCCACCAGGAAGTGGTGGCTGCCCTCGTGCCCGTTGTGCAGGTTGTCGAAGGACCGCGGCAGCCGCGCCCGGTCGTGCACCGGCGCCGAGCCCGAGGTGAACGCGGCCCGCAGTTCCGGTGCGATGTGCTGGAGTGACGGATCGTCAGGAGACATGGTGGGCTTCGGCTCGAGGAGCTCGCTGATGTCCTTCACCCCCTTCTTGTCCTGCCACAGCGCTACCGTGGCCAGCTGCTCCATGCTCGCCTCGGTCCCGAAGAACCGGAAGCGCGACTCCCGGATGTGGGACGGGTAGCCGACCCGCCGGAACTCGTTCGTACGGAACGACCCGCCGCCCGCCACCTCGAACAGCGCGGTCGCGTTGGAGAAGTCGTTGCCGAACTGGCTGACCTCCTTGTCGAACACACCGTCGCCGCGGTCGTCGACCACGCCGATCGCCGACACGCTCACCGCGTGCGTCTGCCACGCGCCGAGCACCCCGCCCACCGAGTGCGTCGGGTACAGGAGCGGGGGATAGCTGGCGGTCTCCTTCCAGGTCTCGCCGCCGCTGTACTGGTACGCCTCGTAGAACCCGAGATCCATGTCGTGGACGTAGTCGCCCTCGGCGTAGAAGAGCCGCCCGAAGGCGCCCTCGGCGATCTGGTTGCGGGCGTGCACGGTCGCCGGGTTGTACTGGCTGGTCTCGCCCATCATGTACGTCAGCCCGGTCGCCCGGACCGCGTCGATGATCGCCGCTATCTCCTCCGTGGTGATCGCCATGGGGACCGCGGAGTACACGTGCTTGCCGGCGTTCAGCCCCTGGAGGACCAACGGCCCGTGCGTCCAGCGCTGGGTGAAGATCGCGACGGCGTCGACGTCCTTCGACTCCAGCATCGCTTCGTACGACGGGAAGGTGCCGGTGAGTCCCTGCGCGGCGGCGAGCTGCTCGGCCCGCTCGGGCAGCAGATCGGTGACGTACACGTCGCCGACGCCGGGGTGGGCCTGGAACAGCGTGGCGAACTGGCCGGAGAACTGGCCGGCGCCGACGATGCCGAGAGAGAACGTCATGGAGGACTTGCCCTTCGAAGGTCGACTCACTGGTCGAGAATCAGGTTGATCTGGTCGGTCGTCTGGTCGAGGCTGTTGACGGACTTGCCGTTGCCGTAGATGTCCTGCATCTCCGGGTGCATCAGCGCGTACACGTCCGCCGCGTAGTTGGTGATCGGATAGGAGAAGGTCGCGAAGTCCTTCTTGTCGGCGACCGGCTTGGTGAACGCCGTGACGTCGATGCCCTTCTTCTTGTACGCGGCGACCGCGGCCGCCGTGCCGTCGGGCGTGGCCGGGAAGACGATGCCGTACCTCCCCACCGTCCGCTGGCACTCGTCGGACGACAGGTACTTCACCCATTTCAGCGCCCCCGCCTTGTTGCGGGCGTTCTTGGTGACGGAGTCGGCGAGGCCGTTCATCATCGTGGCCCGCTTGCCGGTGGGTCCCTCGGGGGTGACCGCGGTGGCCATCTTCACGCCCTTGAAGCCGGCGTACGTCGAGATCATCCAGGCCCCGTCGAAGGTCGCCGCCGCCTTGCCCGCCGCGACCTGGGCGTTGCCGGGGCTGGACTGGGAGTTGTAGGAGGTCAGGGGCGCCATGTAGCCCTTTTTCGCCAGCCCGAACCACCAGTCGATCACCGACTTGAAGGTCTTGCTGTCGTACTGGTACTTCGTGCCCCACCGCTTCTTGTCGGTGTAGGTCCAGCCCGCGGAGGCGGCGAAGCTGCTCCACTGGGTCTGGCCGTCGCCGTCCCCGCCGCCGTTGCTGGCGAGGCCGTAGACCTTGACGTGGTTCTTGTCGAAGCCGGGTTCGTCGCCCCGCTTGCCGTTCCTGTCGACGGTGAGGCGGGCGATGGCCTTCTCGAAGGTGCCGCCGTCCCGCGGGTTCCAGGACAGGTCGTTGAGCTGTGCGGCGGTCAGGCCCGCGTCGGTCGCCGCCTTCTGGTTGTAGAAGAGGGCGACCGTGTCCCAGTCCTTGGGGGCGCCGTAGCGGTGGCCGTCCTGTCCGATCCAGTTGTCGGCGAGGCCCTTCTGGTAGGCCGCCGGGTCGATGCCGAGGCCGTCCAGCGGCTCCAGCACCTTCAGGTCGGCGAACTGGCCGAACTTCTGGATGTGGTCGGTGAAGACGTCGGGCTCGGTGCCCGCGATGAAGCTCGCGGTGAGCTTGGTCCAGTAGTCGTCCCAGCCCAACTGGGTGATCTTCACGCGCAGTCCGGGGTTCTCCCGCGCGAAGTCCTTCGCGCACGCCTGGTAGGCGGGCAGCTGGTTGGAGTCCCACAGCCAGTACGTCACCGTGCCCGACGAGGACCCGGCGGAGCCGCTCCCGGCGCACCCCGTCAGACTCAGGGCCAGCGCACCGGCCAGTGCGGTCAGCGTACGAAGTCGCATCACGAATCCCTCACTTGATCCCGGTGAAGCTGATGGAGCCGACGATGCGGCGCGCGAAGAACCCGAACAGCGCGAGCATCGGGAGGGCGGCGATGAGCGTGGCCGCCATCAGGCCCGACCAGTCGGTGCCGGTCTGCGGGGTCTGCGCCCGGAAGATCGCGAGGGCCACGGTCAGGACCCGGGAACTGTCGCTGTAGGAGACCATCAGCGGCCAGAAGTAGTCGTTCCAGGCCGTGATGTAGGTCAGGACGGCGAGCGTCATGATCGGTGTGGACGCCATCGGCAGCAGCACCCGGAAAAAGATCCGCACCTTCCCGGCGCCGTCCAGCAGTGCGGCCTCCTCGACCTCGCTCGGGACGTTCATGAAGAACTGCCGCAGGAAGAACACCGCGAACGGCGTCATGAACATCGTCGGCAGGGCGATGCCCAACAGGTTGTCGACCAGGCCGAGTTGCTTGATGAGCACGAAGTTCGGCAGCAGGGTGAAGATGGCCGGCACCATCAGCCCGGCGAGGAACAGGCCGAACACCTTGTCCCGGCCCCGCCAGCGCAGCCGGGCGAAGGCGTAGGCGGCCATCGCGGAGAAGAAGATCTGGCAGACGGTGATCAGGGTCGAGACCACCACCGAGTTGAGCAGATAGCGCCAGAACTTCAGCCCGCCGCCCGCACCGCCCTGCGCGATCGCCTCCTTGGTGGACTGGAGGCCGAGCGCCCGCTCGAAACCGCCCGTGGTGAGGTCGACGGGCAACGGGTCGCCGGGGTGGGCGGCGAGGCCGGCGTTGGTGGACAGCGCGGTGCGCAGGATCCAGTAGAACGGCAGCAGGGTGACGAGCACGATCGCGGTCATCACCGTCCAGGCGAGGACCCTGCCCGGGGAGAAGCGGCGCCCCTCGGGCCGTATCCGAGTGGTCGTGGTCACGGCAGCCATGTCGGTCTCCTCTCCCTCAGCCGAGGTCGCTCTGACCGGCGCGGGTGATCCGGTACTGGAGGACGGTGATGGCACTCAGCACGACGAGCAGGGCCACCGACATCGCGGAGGCGTAGCCGAACTGGAAGCGGCCGAAGGCGGCGCCGTAGATGTAGTACTGGAGGACGTTGGTGGCGTTCGCGGGGCCGCCCGCCGTCGTCACCGCGACCGTGTCGAACACCTGGAACGAACCGATCACCGTCATGATCAGCACCACCGCGAGGACCGGCCTGAGCAGTGGCATCGTGATCCGCCAGAACATCCGCCACTCGCTCGCGCCGTCCACCTTGGCCGCCTCGTACACATCGCCCGGGATGGCCTGGAGACCGGCGAACAGCAGCAGCGCGGTGTAGCCGACGTGCCGCCACACGTTGATCAGGGCGATGGTCGGGATCGCCCAGGTCTCGTCCGCGAGGAACGGGATGCGGTCGAAGCCCAGCCCCGCGATGATCTCGTTGCCGATGCCGAGCTGGTTGTCCAGCATCCACAGCCACACCAGGCCCGCGACCACGTTCGACATCAGATACGGCGTGAGGACGATCCCGCGCAGGGTCGCCGACTGAGTCAGCCGCTGGAGCAGGACGGCGATGGCGAGCGCCGACACCGTCTGGACGCCGATGTTGATGACCACGTACTCGACGGTGACCGCCAACGAGGCCCAGAAGATGGGGTCGTGGACCATCCGGACGTAGTTGTCCAGGCCCACCCACTCGGCCGGGGTGAGCAGGTTGAAGCGGGTGAAGCTCAGGTAGATGCCGCGCAGCGTCGGCCAGAGCAGGAAGACCGTGAAGCCGAGCAGCGCCGGGGCGATGAACACCGCGGCGAGCCGTCCGTCCCCCCGCCCCTCACGGGCTGGTGCCCGCTGCGTCCTCTGCTTCGTCCGCGCCCCCTCGGCGCCGCCCAGGGGCAGACGCGACGGAGGGCTGCTGGAGGCGATGGTCATCGGGAGACTCCCTCGTCTGCGGCGGCTCGTCCTCGGCCACTTACTTTTGTGGCGGAAGAATCCATGCGTCAAGGGGTCCGCAAACATCTCTTCAGGACAGTCTTGATGGCCCTAACATGGTCATGTTCCTTTTATGGCAAAAGAAATCATGTGGGAGTCTGACCTTCATGACCGCAGTTGCCGCCAGCTGGCTCCCCCTGAGCACCGGCGAACGCTCGGTGGCGATCGAGGTGCTCGTTCACGGCCCGCTGTCGCGCACCGAGCTCGCCCGCCGCCTCGACCTGTCCGCCGGCAGCCTCACCCGGCTCACCAAGCCCCTCATCGAGTCGGGCCTGCTGATCGAGGTCCCCGAGGCGGGCACCCCGGCGGAGGTGCGCCAGGGGCGCCCCTCGCAGCCCCTCGACGTCGTCGCCGAGTCCGGCTCCTTCATCGGCTTCAAGATCACCGAGGACATGGTCTACGGCGTCGTCACCACCCTCAGGAGCGAGATCGTCGCCCGCCACGACCGGCCCCTGACCAACCACGACCCGGCTCAAGTCGCCGACCTGCTCGCGGAGATGACGGACGAGCTGGCCCGCGAACACCCGCGTCTCGCGGGCATCGGCATCGGGGTCGGCGGCCTGGTCCAGGAGCGTGGCGTGGTCGGCGAGTCCCCGTTCCTGCACTGGCGGGACGTCCCCCTCGGTGAACTCGTCGAGGAGCGCACGGGGTTGCCCGTGGTCGTCGAGAACGACGTGGCCGCGCTCGTCGAGGCCGAGACCTGGTTCGGCGCCGGGCGCGGCCTCGACCGCTTCGTCGTCCTGACCATCGGCGCCGGCATCGGCTACGGCCTGGTCCTCGGCGGCCGGCGCGTCCCCTACGCCGAGGAGGACCGCGGCTTCGGACGGCACTGGATCATCGACCCCAACGGCCCCCTCACCCCCGACGGCACCCGCGGCAGCGCCGTCTCGCTGCTCGCCATCCCCAGCATTCGCTACCAGGTGCGGGCCGCCACCGGCTGCGACCACACCTACGAGGAGATCCTCGCCCTCGCGGCGGCCGGCGATCCCATGCCCGCCCGCGTCATCGACGAGGCCGGACGCGCCCTCGGTGTCCTGGTCGCCCAGATCGCCAACTTCGCCATGCCGCAGAAGATCCTGCTCGCCGGAGAGGGGGTCGGACTGATGGACGTGGCCGGCAAGACCGTCGAGGACACCGTCCGCGCCCACCGCCATCCCCTGGCCGCCCCGATCGACCTGGAGACCAAGGTCTCCGACTTCCACGACTGGGCCCGGGGGGCCGCCGTACTGGCGATCCAGGTACTGGTCCTGGGTGTGGTCGAAGTGTGAAGCAGGCCACAACCCTTGACAGGAGCGCCTGTTGACAGATGGACGTGATCAGTAACACGGTCCGGTATGTCCTTTTCTGGCGTGATTACTCACGGCGCCTTCACTTCCGGAGCCGTATGCTTCACACCATGTCCACCACCGTTGAACCCGTTACCGATCGATCGGCCGACGAGGTCAACGAGGAGATCCGGGCCCTGTGGCGCCGGGCGGGCGGGACACTGAGCGGCGAGCAGCGCGAGGAGTACCAGCGCCTCGTCCTGGAGTGGGCCGCCGCCGCTCCGCAACCGGTCACGGCGGCCTGACCCCGAGCACCCCTCGGGGCATCACCGCCCCGCCCTTGGGCACCCCTGACGGAATGGGCCCTCTCCTCGCACTGGCCTCGGCGGCCTGCTACGGCATCGTCGTCCCCCAGTTCTCGGCTTCGCTCGAACCGGGAGGTGCCCCCACCACGGGCGGCTTACTGTCCCGCAAGGCACACTTCGCCGCCGTCACCTTCCTCGGCCAACTCGGCGGGCTGCTGCTCGCCGGCACCGCCGCGCTCCTTCTGCCCGCCGACGCCGTACACCCCGCCGACCTCCTGTGGGGCGCGCTGTCCGGCGTCGGAAGCGGCGCCGCCATGCACTTCCTCAACCGCGGCCTCAGCCACGGCGCGATGAGCGTGGTCGTCCCCGTCAGCGCCGTCACCGGGGTCGCCCTGTCCGTGGTGTGCGGCGTGCTGCTCGGCGACCGGCCGACCGCCGTGGCCTGGCTGGGGATCGCGCTGTCAGGCCCCGCGCTGTGGATGGTCTGCGGCGGCGGCCGGGACGCCGGCGGGGGAGTCCCCGACGGGCTGCTCGCCAGCGCCGGGGTCGCGCTCCAGTACATCGCGCTCGCCCAGGCCGGTGCCTCCAGTGGCCTGTGGCCGGTGGCCGCGGGACGGGCGGCCGCCGTACTGGTCCTGCTGCCCGGCGCCGCACGGGACCCGCGGCGCCTGCTCCTGCCACCCGTGCGCGCGGTTCAGGCGCTCCTGGTCGGGGCGGGCGCCGCGCTCGGGCTCATCCTGTACCTGCTCGCCGTCCAAAGGCAGTTGCTGGCGGTCGCCGTCGTGCTCGCCTCCCTCTACCCGGCCCTCCCCGTGATCCTCGGACTGGCCCTGCTCGACGAGAGACTCAGCCGGCAGCAGATCCTCGGCCTCATGGGAGCCGGCGTCGCCACGGTCCTGCTGAGCCTCGGATGAGGACCTGGTGCCTCAGCCCCAAGTCGCCGAGTAGTACCGCTGATACGCCTTGCGGTCCTGCTCCGAGCGGATGTACCGGGTCGCCACCAGAGCGATCAGACTGCCCCCGACGACCAGCAGGCCGGGCCCGACGTTCCGGGTGTCCGTGAGCCGGCTCAGCAGCGGTGTGCCCTCGGCACCCTCGACCGCGGCCGAGGAACCGGGAGAGGCACCGCCGGGCGCGATCGAGCCCTGCGCCGAGGTGGCCGACGGCGCGGGAGACGCGGCCCCGCCGGCCGCGGCCGGGTTCGACACGATCAACTGCATGCCGAGATCCCGCAGCGCCTTCGTCACCGGCTCGAAGAACGTCGTCCCGCCCTGCGTGCAGTCACCGCTGCCGCCCGACGTGATGCCGAGCGCGATCCCCTCCGAGAACATCGGACCGCCGCTGTCCCCGGGCTCCGCGCACACGCTCGTCTCGATCAGCCCGGTGACCGTGCCCTCCGGATAGTTCACGGTGGCGTTGACCGACGTCACCTGCCCGTCGCGCAGCCCGCTGGTGCTGCCGCTGCGGAACACCCGCTGCCCGATGGACGGATCGCCCGCGCCGGTGATCTGTACGCCCTTGCCGTTGCCGATGAACACGACACCGGCCCCGTCGCCCGCCTTCCCGTCGGCGTACTGCACGAGGGAGTAGTCGTTGCCGGGAAAGCTCTGCGTGACCGTCTTGCCCAGCTGGTTGGTGCCGCCGGTGTCCGCGAACCAGATCGAACCGGTCGGCCCGCAGTGCCCGGCCGTGAGGATGAAGTCGCTCTGGCCGTTGGTCACGTTGAAGCCCGCCGAACAGCGCCCGCCGGTCGACAGGATCGGCTGCGCCCCGTTGAGGCGGGGCGTGAAGGTGCCCTCGGTGCGCTCCGTCTTCACGAAGCCGCCGATGCCGTCCGCGACCTTCGTCATGCCGGCCCAGTCGGACGCCGAGACGGTGCTGTCGCCCTGCACCACCACCTGGTTGGTCCGGTAGTCCATCGACCACGCGGTCCCCGCGACCCGCGGCGCCGAACGCAGCGTCTTCGCCGCCGCCTTGAGCTCGTCCATGCTGTGCTCGACGACCTTCGCCCTGGCCCCCGCCGCACGCACCTCGGCGGCCGCCTTGTCGTCGGTGACCGCGACCACGGGCTTGCCGTCGTCGCCGATCCAGGTGCCGGCCGTACGGGCGGAACCGAGCCGCGCCGCGATGTCCGCCCCCGTCTGCCCGGCCGTCTGCGCGTAGGTGCGCGGCACCGTGGTGGCGGGAGGCTCGCTCGCGACGGCCCGCGTGACCATCGTGCCTCCCAGGAGGAGTCCGCCGACTGCCGCCAGCCGTGTCACTCGCCGGACGACCCGTCGTCGTGCGTGCCTCATGCATGGCTCCCGAACCAGAACAAGCGGTGACTGCACCGCGGGGCCCTCCGGTCGTTGAGCGCCCTCCTTGCATACGGCGCCGGGGGCGGGCGCGTTCACGGAAGCCGAAGATCCGGTGCCGGGACAATGACGTGGAGCCACCTCAACACGCCCGGCCCGGGCCCGGGTTGGCCGATACCCCGAGCCGCCGGGCGCCGCCTAGACTGCCGTCATGGACGAAACGCCGCTGGAGCGGCTCGGCGCGGGCAAGTACCTCCTGCTCACCAGCTTTCGCAAGAACGGCACCCCGGTCGCCACCCCGGTGTGGGTGGTCCGTGACGAGGACGCGCTCGGGGTGTGGTCGTCCGCCGACGCCTGGAAGGTGAAGCGGATCCGGGCCCGCGCGGACGTCCTGGTCGGACCCTGCGACGTGCGCGGCAACCCGACCGGCGACCAGGTCCCGGCCACCGCGGAGATCGTCGACGCGGCGACCACCGGCCGCTACCGGCAGCTCCTGGCCCGGAAGTACGGGATCCTCGGCCGGCTCACCCTCCTCGGCAGCAGACTGCGGCGCGGGGCGGACGGCACGGTCGGCATCCGCGTGACCTTGTGAAACGCGGGGCCCGGACCCTCCGGGCCCCGCGTCACAGGGGTTCCGGCACTCCGGGCCCCGCGTCACAGGGGTCAGGCCCGGTCGAGCACCGTCCCCGTCAGCACCGGCTTGTCGGGCAGTGGCTCGGCGTCGTAGTCGGTCAGCGCGACGCGCATCGACTCGGTCGGCTCGGCCAGCTGGTCCTGGACGGTCGGCACGACGAAGTCCACGCTGGTGCTCCCCTGCGGGATGTTCAGCCACACCCACAGGTTCGCCCGGGACAGCGGCCGCTCCGGGTCCGGTACGTCACCGGTCCAGTCGTGCAGCCACTGCGCGTCCACGTCCTTGGTGGACAGCTCGGTGCCCTCGGTGACCGGAAGCACCCGCACCGGCTGCCAGATGTCCACCGTGGTGGGGGCGTCCAGGGACACCCGCCAGGTCAGCGTCTCGCCCTCGGTCACCTTGTCGGCGACCGGCGCCAGGGTGACCACCGGCGCGGGATCGTCGTTCTCGGCGGTGACCCCGCCCCGGTGCTTGCCGATGACGGCATGGTGGACGGCCTTGACGGCGATGTCGTACCGCACGTCGAAGCCGTAGGCCGTGTCGCCCTTGACCTCGACGGGAACGTCGATCGCGTTGCTGCCGGGCCGTACGGTCACGAGCCTGCTCTCGGCCCGGCCGCTCTCCGGCTCCAGGACGTACACGCGGACCTGCCCGCTGCCGTGCCCGGAGATCTTGACCGGGATCCGGTAGGTGCGGGTGCCCGAGTCGCCCTCCTTGACGATCGTGCGGCCCACGTCGACACGCGGCAGTGCGGCCGCCTTCACCGCCGGGGTGCCGGGTGCCCAGCCCCAGGCGTCCATCAGCCAGGCCTGCCCGGACCGCGAACGGGGCGTCAGCTCAAGGGACTTCACATGCCTGAGGTCGACCCCGGCCCGGGTCGCGGCGGACAGCGGGACGCGCAGTTCCTGGGCCCAGTAGGAAGCGGTGCTCGTGGAGCCGGGGAGCCCGTCGACGCGGACCGAGCCGAGCTTCACCCGGCGGTTGCCGGAGTCGGTGACGGACACGTCGAACTTCGTGCCGGTCGTGTTCGGCGGTACGAAGACCCGCAGCGCGAGCTTCTGGGAACCGTGCAGCGAGAGCGGCTTGGGCGGAGTGACGCGCGCGGCCGTGCCCGGCGCGGACCACTTCAGGTGCACCGCGCCGCGGCCGGTCTCCTTCTCCGTCTCCCACCACGCGAAGTGCGGTGACGAGCCGGTGGCCTCCGGGTCCAGGCAGGCCTTGGCCGGGTCGGGGTCGATCGCCGAGCACAGCCGGGCGCCGGTCACCTTCGCCCCGGCGTCAGGGAGGAAGCCGCCGGTGCGGCGACCGCCGACCGCGTGCGTGAGCACCCGCGCCGGGTCGGCGGACGGGGCCCGCTTCCCGGAGCCGTCGAGCAGCGGACGCACCCGGTCGTCCCCGGCGACGAACAGCCGGGCCGCCGCGGCGATGTAGGTCGAGCCCGCCTTGTGCTGCTGGGCGGCGGTCAACCGGGTCGGGGCACCCGGCGAGCACACCGGGTCCGGCGCGTCGGGGTCGTTCCAGAAGTCGTCCGAGGCGGGCGCCTCGGCCTCGCCCGGGGTCCACTCGCTGTTGAAGTAGTTGTGGTTGGCGCCGACGACGTAGACCGCGCTGTGCAGCGCGCTGCCCCGGCTGATTCCGCGGGTGCCGTCGACGAAGTCCTCGCCCTGGAGGTCGGACACATCGCCGTCGCAGCCCGGCAGCAGGGTCACGGACGGCACGTCGGCGACCGGATTCTGGCCGAAGATCGTCGGTCCGATCAGCACGGTCCCGCGCACCTTCCAGCGCACCGGGCCCCGGTAGCCGTCCTCGGCGGCGGGCGGCGGGTACAGGCTGTCCATCGCGGCCCGGTTGACGCCCTCGCCGCCCCGGGAGTGCCCGACGAGCAGGACCCGGGACAGGTCCGCCTTCGGCGCCTGGCGCACGACGGCGGGGGCGGAGGAGCGGTGGGCGCTCCAGTCGGCCCAGCGGGCCAGGTGCTGCCGTACCAGCGAGGAACGCGCCTGCGCGCCGGCGTCCTCGGCGTCCGCGTCCTGGGCGTTGATGCCGTTGGCGGAGATCGACACCGTCACATAGCCCTGGGAGGCCAGCAGTTGCTGGTCGCGCAGATAGCCCTTGTCGCTGGGGATCGGCTTGTAGCCCGTCGCGCAGGGCCAGTCGCCGGTCACGTCCTCCTCGGTCGTGCTGCCGGGCTTGTAGCACGTGGCGTGCCGGCCGTGCAGGAACAGGGCGAGCGGGCGGTTGCCGGTGGCGCCCTTCGGTGCCACCACCTGGGCGCGCATCTCCACGGGAGCGGCGTAGCCGGGCAGGCGTATCGGGTCGAGGTCGTACTCCCCGGAGACCGTGCGGTACGAGCCGGGCCTGCCGGGATCGACACCGTTCGCCGGTGCCTGCCCGGGGACGCGGGCCCCTCGCGCAGCGGACTTCGGCGCCTGTTCAGCCGCGTCCAGCCGACGTCCCGCGGCCGTCACCTGGAGGTCCTGCAACCCGGTGGACCGGGCTTCCTCGAGGGTGAGGCGGAAGGTCCGCCCGTCCTTCGCCGGCTTCGGCACCCCGAGCAGCCGGTTCCCCGTCCGGAACTCGACGCGCGCGTCCCCCATGGGAACGGTCTTCGGCGCGCGCCAGACCAGCTCACGCGCCCCGCCCTTCCCGTCGATCCGCCACCCCGGAGGCAGTCCGTTGTCGTTCGTCGCGCTCAACGGGCCCACTCGGGGCGGCTGTTGGGCCTGTGCCAGTCCGGGCGAGCCCGCCAGGGCCGCCAGTACCGCCACGGCGGTCACACCTATTCGCCGGGCACGGATCAATGGTCGTCTCCTCGAAACCCCGTGCGCAGACGTCCCGTCGGTCCCGGGCGTCTCTCGCGTCACCTAGGACGGGGGAGGGGCGCCTGTGGGTTGTCTGTGCGCCGGGGGCGCTCGCGGGGGAGCGACGCGATCAAGCCAGCGAAGTCACCTGACTAGCGGATCACCGGATGGGGGAAGCGCTTTCCATGAGCCGAACTCCCCACCTCCGCGCGGCCGTCGTCGGCACCGGCCACCGCGCCCAGCTGTTCACCCGCGCCCTCGCCGCCCGCCCCGGCCACCGCGTCGCGGCCCTGTGCGATCCCAACCCGACCCGGATGGCCTTCCACAACCGCCTGCTCGCCGCGGCCGGCGAACCCGCCGCCGCCCAGTGGGAACCCGAGCGCTTCGCCGACCTGCTCGTGAAGGAGGGCATCGACGAGGTCGTCGTCACCACCGTCGACGCCGCCCACGACCGCTACATCGTCCCCGCCCTGAAGGCGGGCTGCCGTGTCGTCACCGAGAAGCCGATGACCGTCGACGCGGACCGCTGCGCCCGCATCCTGGACACGGTCCGCGACACCGGCAACTCCCTGACCGTCGCCTTCAACTACCGCTTCAACCCCGTGCACGAGAAGGTCCGCGCCCTGCTCGCCGACGGCGCGATCGGCGAGATCCTCTCCGTGCACTTCGAATGGCTCCTCGACACCCGGCACGGCGCCGACTACTTCCGGCGCTGGCACCGCGAGAAGCGGAACAGCGGCGGACTGATGGTCCACAAGGCCGGCCACCACTTCGACCTGGTCAACTGGTGGCTCGCCGACGAGCCCCAGGACGTCTTCGGCTACGGGCGGCTCGGCTTCTACGGCCGTGAGGCGGGCGAGCGCCACGGTCTGCGCCGCGCGTACACCCGGGCCCACGGGGCGGGTGGGGCCGCCGACGACCCCTACGCCCTCGACCTCGCCGCCGACGACACCCTGCGGGCCCTCTACCTGGACGCCGAGCAGGACGACGGCTACCTCCGCGACCGCAACGTCTTCGACGGGCCGGTCACCATCGAGGACGACATGGCGCTCCTCGTCCGCCACACCCGCGGCGCGACGATGACGTACCACCTCACGGCCTACTCACCGTGGGAGGGCTACCGGGTGATGTTCAACGGCAGCGCCGGCCGCCTGGAGCTGGAGGTGGAGGAGAGCCGCTGGCAGGCGCCCCTGACCAGGATCACCTCGGCGAGCGGAGCGCTGCACGGGGACACCGCGGCGGATCACGCGGGCGGTGCGCGGCTGACCCTGCGACCGCTGTGGAAGCCCCCGGTCGACGTCCCGCTCGTCACCGCGCACGAGGCGCACGGCGGGGGAGACCCGCGGATGCTCGACGCGCTCTTCGGCCCCGTGGACCCGGCAGCGCGGCCCGCGAGCGAGGGGCCTGACGACTCCGGCCACCCGACGGCCACGGAACGGGACGGGGCCCTGGCGCTGGGCGTGGGGCTGGCCGCCAACCGGTGCTTCGGGACGGGGCTTCCGGTGCGGGTGCGGGATGTGATCCCCGGGGTGTGGCGAGACCCGAAGTCCCGCGCAGCCGACCGGGGTTGACGTCCCGTCAGCTCCAGGCGCGGTAGGGCTCGTCCAGCAGCTGGAAGACCGGCTCGCCGCGGACCGGGTCCTTGGCCGTCGACATCCGGACCCGGTCACCGCTGTGGATCGCGGCGGGCGGACCCATGACCCGGCCCCGGACGACGAAGCCCTCGGCCAGCTCGATCAGGGACACATTGCGCGCGGCGGGGGTGTTGCGGTGCACCACCGTGGAGTGGCGGACCGTGCCCACGCCCGCGCTGCGCTCCGTGCGCAGGTCGCCGCCCTGGCAGACCGGACACAGCAGCCGGTGGTACATCGCCGTGCCGCACCAGGTGCAGCGCTGGAAGAGGATCGAGTCCGTGGCCGGGGCGACGGGTTCGAGGACGCCGGTCGCGGGGCCGGCTGCCTGACGAGCCATGCTGCCTGAGTGGTGGTACACGCTGGTCAACTCCCTGCACTCGGCCGGAAACCCACGTGCGCGGAGCACCGTGCACGGATGTGCGCGGCGTCCTGTGCCACCGTGCACGCCGTCAGCGTATGGCACTCAGTGTCAGGAGTAAAGGTACTGCGTACCCTCTTTTCAGTCGGCGTCGAGCGTGGACTCGATCTGCTGGACCACCCGCCACAGCGGCGCGCCGCGGCGGGAGACGATCACCACCACGTCCTCGGGCCGCTCGTCGGCGGCCGGCGCCCCGGGTGCCGTCCCGAAGGCGGCCTGCACATAGCCGAGCGCGTGCTCCACCGCCTGCTCGGCGTCGTCCTGCCCGTCCGAGCGCAGCCAGGAGCGCAGGGCGTTGTTGTGCGCCGCGGCCACGGCGGCGGCGATCACGTCGGCCCGCAGCGTCCCGTCGTGCAGCCCCTTCAGCCGCCCGCGCAGATACGCGGCGAAGGCGCGCTCGTAGCGCCACACCACGGACAGCTCGTAGGCGCGCAGGCCGGGAACCTGCTTGGTGAGGCGGTAGCGCTGCACGGAGAAGGTCGGGTTCTCGGTGTACATCCGCAGCACCAGCCGTACCGCCTCGCAGACCCGCTCCACCGGGTCGCACCCCGAGTCGTCGGCGTCCAGGAAGGCCGTCACGTCGGTCAGGCAGCGTTCGTGGTCGGGGAAGACCACGTCCTCCTTGGAGGGGAAGTACCGGAAGAACGACCGGCGTCCGACTCCGGCGAGCGCGACGATGTCGTCGACGGTGGTCTGCTCGTAACCCCGTTCCAGGAACAGCCGGAAGGCGGCCGCGACCAGCGCGTCCCGCATGGGGGGCTTAGTGGAGCTCATGGTCGCGAACGTAGCACCTCGACCACGTCTGTGGCACTCGGTGCAGCCGTGTGAGGGAACTGAGTGCTGTCAGGTCGGGGGAGGGGGGACAGGGCCCGCGCGCTGAACTCCCGGCCCCGTGGCCCCGTATCTCTCCCCGGGGGACGGCGCGGACCCGGCCCGCACGGGACGGAAGGAGAACAGGATGCCCACACCGTCCGACCGAGGGGTGCCGCCGGACGGCCCGCCCATCGAGCCCATCCGGGTGCTGCGCCCGCGCCGCACCGACGCGCTCGCGGAACTGCTCAAGGACCTGCCGCCGCGCCCGGCCGTCGGCTACGAGTCCATCGCACTGCCCTCGGGCACGGAGCCGGCGACCGAGGAACTGCCGCCCGTCAGGGACCACGATCGCGGCCGCGACCGGGACGTCCCCCGCGGCCGGGTGCCGGGACTGCGCCGCACGGCGATCGCCGCGGCCGTGACCTCGGCCGCGGTGATCGGCTTCGGCTGCGCGCTGCTGCTCGCCGACCGCCAGGAGAGCGCCGCGGCGGCCGCCCCGCAGCCCTCCGCCACAGCCCCCGCGACCCCAGCGCCCACCCCGACCGCCTCCGGCGCCACCGACCCCGACGGCCCCGGCACCCTCCGGGAGGGAGACAGCGGGCCCGAGGTGAGAGACCTCCAGGAACGCCTGCGGCACATCCCGAACGTCTACGACGACGGGTCCACCGACGGCACCTACGACGCGACCCTGACCGCGGCCGTGGCCCGCTTCCAGCTCTGGTACGGCATCCGCGGCGACGAGGACGGGGTGTACGGCGACGACACGCGGCGCGACCTGGAGTCCCGTACGGGCGGCTGATCGCGGAGGATGGCGGGCATGGACGCTTTCATCGACCGACTCGACCCCGACATGTGCGTGGTGACCGCCGCCGCGGACGGCGACCGGGCGGGCTGCCTGGTCGGCTTCGCCTGCCAGTGCTCGATCGAGCCCGTGCGGTACGCGGTGTGGCTGTCGAAGGCGAACCGCACCTACCGGGTGGCCCGCTCCGCGAGCCGCCTCGCCGTCCATCTGCTCACCCGTGAACAGCGGGACCTCGCCGAGCTGTTCGGCGGGGAGACGGGGGACCGCACGGACAAGTTCGCCCGGGTCCGCTCGCGGCAGGAGGCCGGCGGGGCGGTCGTCCTCGAGGACGCGGCGGCCTGGTTCGTCGGCACGGTCGTCTCGCGCGTCGACGGCGGCGACCACGTCGGGTTCGTCCTGGACCCAGAGGCGTGGGGAGCCCGCGAGGACACCGAGGGGACGCCACTGCTACGGCTCTCCGACGCGACCTCGATCTCCCCGGGCCACCCGGCGGACTGACCCCGCCTTCTCGAACCGCCGGCCGGTCACTCCGGGGCGTCGGGCACCCGGATGTCCACCACGCACACGTCGTCGCGCCGTTCCCCCGCCAGTAGACAGGTGAGCAGCGGGACCAGGGATCCCGGCTCCTCGGCGTGATGGGCCGCGACGGCCGCGGCGAGCCGGTCCAGGCCGTGGTCGAGTCCCTCCGCCGGCCGCTCCACCAGGCCGTCCGTGTAGAGCAGGACCCGGTCGCCCGGTTCCAGCACGCAGCGCGCCTCCTCGAAGTTCGGGTCCGAGCAGGCCCCGAGCAGCATGCCGACCGGCCGCTCGAGATAGCGCACCTCGCCGCCGCGCACCAGCAACGGCGGCGGATGACCTGCCTGCGCCCACACCAGACAGTGCTCGTCGGGGTCGTAGCGGGCCAGGACCATGGTCGCGGTGCCGTGGGAGTCGCGGGAGTGCAGGAGCAGGGTGTTGAGCCGGGCCAGCGCCCCGGTCAGCGACGACCCGGTGATGACCATGCCCTTGGCGGTGAAGCGCAGTTGGGCCATGGTGGCCACCGCGTCGATGCCGTGGCCCGCGACGTCGCCGACCACGAACAGGGCCTCGCCGTCGGGCAGTTCGATGGCGCTGAACCAGTCACCGCCGACGTGGATCCCCGACTGGGCGGGCAGATAGGCCACTTCGACCCGCAGCCCGGCGAGACGGACCGGCCGGGTGGGCAGCGGAAGCAGCGCGTGCTGGAGACGGGCGGCCAGGGCCCGCTCGGCGTGCAGCACGCCGTCCTGCGTCAGGATCGCCCGCTCGCTCTCCATCAGGGCCAGTTCGGCGCTGCGCTGCGCGGTGAGGTCCTGGACGAAGCCGTGCACCTCGACGGGACGGTTCTCGGTGTCGGTCACCACCTCGGCGACCATCCGCACATGCCGGACCTCGTGCCCGGCCCGCACCCGGAAGGGGATGTCGAACGGGAGCCCCGTGCGCACGAGTTCCTCGACGGCCCGGGTGAGCGCCGGGGCGTCCTCGGGCAGCGCGAGCCGGGGAAGGTCGGCCAGGCGGACCGGTCCGAGCGCGGGATCCCGGCCCATGACGAGGAAGGTCTGCGAGGACCAGCTGCCCTCGCCGGTGACGAGGTTCCAGTTCGCCCAGCCCAGGTTCCCCAGCCGCTGCACGTCCGCCAGCCGCTGCTCCTGCCGGTCGGAGGAGTCGTGCCGGACCCAGCTGATGACCAGGGCATCGCCCAGCCGGGCCGCGTGCACGGCGTAGGTGGACAGTTCGGTGCTGCCCTCCACCACCGCCTGGTGGGCGAACGGCTCGCCGTCGAACGGCTCACCCGTGGTCAGGGTGCGCAGACAGCCGTGCCACACCGCCCCGTCCGCCATGCTCGGCAGACACTCAAGGACCCGTCGCCCGAGTAGCTGACGCCCGGTGCGGCCCACGACGTCGACCGCCTCCTCGGTGGCGGCGTCGATCCGGTAGTCGGCGACCTCCCCGTCGGGCCCGCGCAGCGGCGTGAGCAGCATCGCCGAGCCCGGCAGCGAGTCGAACACCGGCTGCGCGGCGGCCGCCGTGGCCCCGGCGGTGGGCGCCTGCCGGGCGCCGAAGGACCGGAGCCAGCCCGCGCACAGCCGGGCGACGGCCCGCAGCAGCTGCCGCGCCGAGGGTGAGAAGGGTCCGCCGCGTGTCCGCAGGATCCCGATGCAGACCTCGGCGCCGCCGCCGGCCGGCACCGGCAGCCAGGCGCGGGACAGCCAGCGCTCCGGCGGGTTCCCGATGAGCAGCTGCCGCTCCCGGTCCCGGGTGAAGTCCTCCAGCCAGCGCGGCTCCCGCGCCTGGAGCGCCTCGAGCGGGGCGATGCCGTGCAGCGGCGGGACCTTCGCCCACTGGCCGGCCAGGGTGTCGTCGATCCCGGCGTGTCCGATCAGTTCGAGCCCGCCGGCGGGCAGGGTCCTGAAGAGCATGAGCGCGTCGGCGTCGACGTCCGCCGCGAGCTCCTCCAGCAGGCACGTGGCCAGGTCCTGGGGGGTGGCGACATGGACGAGGGCCTTGCCGAGCCGGCCGAGCGCGGTGCATCCGTCGTCCGGGCCGGATGCGTCCCGGTCCCCGGCCACGCCGGCGGTTGCCCGCGCCGATCGCGGTCCGGCCGGTTCGGGGACCGCGGACAGGGCGGTGTCGGGAAGGTCCTCGCCGGTGCCGGGGTGCGGGGCGGTCCCAGGCAGCGGGGGTACCAGGGAGCCGAGGCTGATCCAGCACTCCTCCAGGAGTGTGCGCTCGCCGGCCTTGGCGCGCCGCAGCAGTTCGTCGGCGGCCGCGTCGGGGGTGCAGCCGGTCAGCGCCATCAGGGCACCCTTGGCCCGCTCCAGCACCGCCGCGGTGGCGGCCTGGTCCCGCAACCGGTCCATCTCCGCACGCTGCCTGGCCACGACCCTGGCCAGTGCGGCCATGTCGGGCGCTGTCCCGGCGTGTGAAGGGCCGGCAGGCTCGCTCGTCACGCGTCGAGCATCGCACACGCCGCCCGGGTCGATCCCGCTGTTGCCGACACACATCGCACGCACCGGTGACCCCGCCGGTTGACGAAACCGACCGCACCCCCGATTCGGGCCGCGCCCCCGCTCCAGCCGCGCCCCCCGTTCCACCGCACCCCCGCCCCACGCGCGATCAGTGCTCGGCAGGCGGATACAGCCACCGGCGCAGCAGTCGGCTCAGCAGGGGCATCACCAGGTACGTCAGCACCGGCAGCAGCACCACCGGGAACACCGCGGCCCGCAGCGGCAGCGGCCAGGTGGCGGTGCGGGGTGTCACCAGCCACTGGATCAGCAGGGTGCAGGGGAAGGCGCCGAGGAACGTGGTGAGCACCATCTTCCAGCGGACCGGTGGCCGCACCGTCGTGCCGGGCAGACTGAACCAGGTCTCCAGACCAGTGGTCGACTGCCGTTCGCCGCCGAGCTCGGTGGCGACGCCGTCGATCCGCGCGTGCCAGTGGGCGCGTTCCTCGGACTCCAGCCAGGCGGTCAGCCGGTGCGCGTCCGACCAGCGCAGCACCGCGTGGTAGCGGTGACCGCCCTCGGGGCGCAGCCAGGACACGCCCTCATTACCGGGGAAGCGTCTGGCGCAGCGGCTGATGCCCCGCGTCCAGCGCTCGAACTCCCGCTCGTGGCCGGGGCGCACCTCCCACGTGAGGACCGTGGTGACCGGATCGCCGTGCCGTACGTCGGTGGTGGTGCTCATGCTCACCACGGGTCCCACGTACGGCGTGGGTCATGCCCGTGGGGAGGGTCAGCGGCCCTGGTGGTGCTCGACCAGCGCCTGGGTGACCTCGCGGACGCTGCGGGCGATGTGCTGGAGCTGGAGGACCTCGGCCGCGTACAGCTTGATGGTGTGCTCGATGACCGACTCCGGCAGCCCGAGCGCCGGCAGGTCGGCGCGGGCGGTCTGCAGCGCGGTGCGGGCGACCCGGATCTCCTGCTGGACCTGGATGTGCGCGTGCCGGGCGAGCAGCACGGTGTGCCGCATCAGGGCCGGATAGCTCGCGTACCGCGCCGGCACCAGTTCGCGCAGCCACTTGGCGGCGGAGCGCTCCCAGTCGTAACTGCCGGGGGTCTTGACCTGGCAGGGCCAGTCCGGACCGGTCCGGAAGAGGGTCCGTGTGGTCGTCAGGGTCATGGTCATCGCTTCCGGTGTGCGGCGTCGTGCGGGTGGTCGACGGATCGGGCGGCCCCGGCCTAGGGGATGACCGGGGCCGCCACGGGCCCGCGTGCAGGCGGGGCCCGACCGAACACCCCGGGCGCCGACGCGGGTAGGTGACGACGGCACGGGATGTCCGCAAAGGAGCCCTTTCGGGCGGGTGGGGTGGAGAAGGGGACAGGGGTGCGGACGGGTCCCGGAGCGGTCCCGGGGGTGATCCGTGAGCAGTATTTATATATGCCGTCCGCTTTGCAAGGAGTATGAAAACATTCATGCTTGATTTATTACGGATGGTCCCGTTGTGAAGGCGTATGACCGGGGAGGGGTGCGCTCAGTCCCTGAGGAAGAACTGGTGCTGGTCGGAGATCTGCTCGTACTCCTCGAGCCGCGCCTGGGTCCGCTCGGGATCCGCGTCGGTCATGGCCTGGAGCAGGGCGGCGGCGATGACCCCGGGCGCCGCGTAGGAGTCGAAGACCAGGCGGGAGCCGGTGCCGGTGGTGAACAGGACGTCCGCCTCGTCGGCCACGTGCCCGAGCGCCAGGTCGGTGACGAGCGCGATCCTCAGTCCGGCGCTGCGGGCGACCCGCAGGGCGGTGAGGGTCTCCTGGGCGTGCCGCGGCATCGAGAACGCGAGCACCCAGGTGCCGCCCGCCTCGCGTGACTGCAGGAGGGCGTCGTAGGCGACGCTGCCGCCGCGGGTGACCAGCCGTACGTCGGGATGGATACGGCGCGCCGCGTAGGCGAAGTACTCGGCCAGCGACGCAGAGATGCGCAGACCCAGGATGGTCAGCGGCGTCGACTCGGACAGCTTGCGGCCGAGATCGATGACCTGGTCGGGGTCGGCGAAGTCGCGGCGCAGGTTCTCCAGGTTCTCGATCTCCGCGTCGACGGCGGCCTGGAGTTCGTTGCCCCGCGACTCCTCGTCGGCCACCGGGCCGCCGGCGAGCGTGCCCAGCGCGACGGCCTGGAGCTTCTCCCGCAGGGCGGGGTAGCCGCTGAAGCCCACGGCGGCCGCGAACCGTGTCACCGAGGGCTGGCTGACGCCCACGCGCTCCGCGAGGTCGGTGATGGAGAGGAACGCCGCTTCGGTGATGTGCTCGATCAGGTACTGCGCGATGCGGCGCTGCCCGGGCGAGAGCCGGGGCCTGTCGAAGAGCGACCTGAGCTGGGAGGCCGGGGCGGCCTCCGCTTCCGGCGCGGTCCTGCCCGAGGTGATCGCGGATGCCTGTGCGCGTGCCTGCTGCGGCGATGGCACCGAGGCGCCTCCTTTGTCTTCCACGGGCAGTCAACATAGCTCACACGCCCCGGTGACCAGCGCTCGTACGACGCCGTCGGACGAACGCCGATCGGGACGGGTACGCCGCCGCCGTTCGGGAACCCGCCGCTGGGCAAGGACTTCGACGACACCCGAGGAGCAGCCCCGCATGACGGTCCCCGAGGAGAACCGGCGCAAGACCGGCACCACCGACGAACTCCTGCACACCCCCCGCGGGGAGGGCGAGCCGCCCGCCCCGGGCGGCAGCGGACGGACCCTGCGCGAGGCGTTCGAGGAAGCGCGCCTCGAACCCGACGACTTCGCCCAGGAATGACGCCGCACGCGAACCAGGCAGGTGAGAGGGAATGGGTGCGCTGAGCGCGCTGGAACGAGCGATGGAGCACGGCTGGGAGACGCTGTGGGCGCGGGTCACCGACCGGGAGCCCGTCGAGCTCCTGGAGGCACTGCGACGCGAGTGCGACAGCAACGTGGTCGTGTGCAGTGAGAGCAGGGTGGTGGTCCCGAACGCGTACGACGTCGAACTCGCGGACTTCGCCTACGACGAACTCGTGCGCCGGGGCAGCGACGTGGGCCAGGAGCTCACCGACAGCCTCGCCCGGCACGGCGATCGGCAGGGTTACGAGTGGGCGGGACCGCTCACCGTGCACATCACCCGGTCCGACCAGGTGCCCAACGGCCGTTACCGGGTGGTGAGCAGGGCGATGCCGCACGTGAGCGCGGAGGGTTTCCAGCTCGCGGCCCGTTGAGCGGCGGCGGGCCGCCCCCGCCCGGGTGATCATCGGCGGTAGATCGTGATCGAATGGCCGACCTCGTCGACCGGACGGCTGCTGTCGATCAACTCGGCCAGCCGGCCCTTCGCCTTGGCAACCGAGGAGTCCGAGACGACCAGCAGTCCCCGGACGTCCCCCACCGGCACCTCGCGCGGATCGGACGCCTCGATGCCGTAGGCGGAGGGCACACCGCTGCCCTTGTAGACGAGCCAGATCCGCTCGTCGGGATAACGCTCGCGCAGCCGGTCGGCGAGCCGGCCCAGATCCTGGCCCCAGTCGACGTTGGAGTCGTGCAGCCGCAGATGGGTGCGGGCCGGTCCGCCGAACGCCTCGTTGGAGTACGGCAGATAGTAGGGAAAGGTCCGCAGCGAACTGACGGCCACGAACAGCACCAGCGCCACGGTCCCGGCCGTCGCCCACCGCCGTCGCACCGCGAGGACACAACCGGCCGCCACCGTCAGGAACATGGGCAGGAAGAGCGTGTACCGGGTGCCGAAGTCCCGCGACCCCGTCATGGCCGAGGCCAGCAACACCCCTGCGGGGACGAGCAGATAGGGGGCCGCGGGCCGCAGCGGCCGTACCGCCACCAGCGCCACGGCACCGGTGGCCCACAGCGCGAGCAGGCCCAGCGGGGTCTTCACCAGCAGCGCCGCCGGCAGGTAGTACCAGAGGTGCCCGGTGTACACCCGCCCGAACAGGAAGCCCTCCCACGGGTAGTTCTCGAAGTGGAACTGGACGCGCATCCCGTCCGCGTACGCCTGGGGGAACGGCAGCAGATCGACCAGGGTCCCCCGCAGCCCGTGCACCACCGGCACCGGGTCCTGGGACGTCCACCGCAGCCGCGGATCGACGACCAGATACGACGCCCATACGACGGCGATCGCGGCCACCGCCGTGACGGCGGCCGCCGCGAGGGCCCGCAACAGCCGCCGGCGCGTCACGGTGTCCCGGCACGCGCTCCACACCGACAGGGCGGCCAGCCCCATGAACACCGGCACCGCGGGCAGCGCGCTCATCTTGGTGGCCAGCGCCGCCCCGAGGGCGAGACCGGCGAGCGGCACGTACCGGCGTGGCCGTACCCGGGCCCGCCACAGCAGCCACACCGAGGTGAGCAGGAAGCCGGCCGTCGGCACGTCGAGCGTGGCCAGCGAACCGTGGGCGATGACATCGGGGGAGAAGACGTACAGCGCGAGCGCCGCGAGACCCGCGGCCGTTCCGGCGAGTTCGCGGGCGAAGGCGAACACCACCAGCCCGAACAGCAGCGTCAGCACGATCACCGGGAGCCGGCCCCAGAACATCAGCCGCCAGGGATCGTTGCCCGACTCGTACAGCAGGTGGGGGCCGAGGTCGATCTGGGGGCCGTCGAACGCCGTGTCCACGTGCGGGTCGGCGATCGCCACCCCGACGGCGATCACGAGCTTGCCGAGCGGCGGGTGCTCGGGATTGTAACGGATGCCCTGCCCGTGCAGGTACTCCGCGGCCGTGGCCACGTAGACGGGTTCGTCGATCGTCGGCGTCTGTTGCACGGCGGTCGTCACCATGACCGCCGCCATCTGCGCCAGCAGCACGACGACGAGGAGGGGCACCAGCCACCGCCGGGCGGGTCGTGGCTGCCGCTCCTCGTCGTCGCGTGACCGGGACCCGTCCACAGTGTCCAGGACCGTCTGCTGCTCGCTCGTCATCATCCGCCCCGCGGTGCCGCCGGGCGGGCGGTGGCGGGAGCGATCCGGAGGGACCTCATGGGGGCCACTCTCGCACCGGCTCCCGCCCCGCGGGCGGTCACCGCTTCAGGAGTCGTACCGACAGACCTTCCGCCGTGTAGACGGGTACGGCCCGCAGCGTGTCGGAGTTCAGTTCGACGCGGTCGAACTGTCCGCGCAGCACCGGCGCCGACAGGACCCGCACCCGCTGCCCCGCCTTCGGGGGCTGCTCCGCGTCCAGCTTCAGCGACAGCACGCTGCCCGCGCCGAGCACCGCGCGCCGGGTCACCTCGAGGACCGGTTCCTGACCGGAGCGCAGGGTGAGCTCCAGCGCGCCGGACTCCTGGGTGTAGGCGCCGTGGACCTGGAGCGACTTGCCGGCGAGCGCCAGCCGGCCGCCCCGCACCCGTACGTCCCCGTGGCCGAGCGCGTGGGCCGAGGCGGCGACCAGCGTGCCCTCCTGGAGCACGGTGCCGCCGGTGTAGCGGTTGTGGCCGGTCAGGGTGAGCGTGCCGCTGCCCTTCTTGGTCAGCCCGCCGCACCCGTCGATGTCGTTGCGCCAGCTGTCGGCGGCGTGGAAGCCGCCGGAAGCCGCGTCGAGCGTGACGGTGACGTCGGAGTCGAAGGAGCCGTAACCGTCGGCCGCGGCGAACAGGTTGAGCCGGCCCCACTCCTCGAAGCCGTCCAGCAGGACGTACCCGGAGGGCAGCCCGGTGGTCCGCAGCACCTCACGGCGCTGGGCGGCGTCCAGGTAGGGCTGGCGGGTCTCCAGCAGCACCTCGGCGCCCTTCGGCACGGTGAACGGCTTGGCGCGGCCTTCCCGGTTCAGCACATACGTCAGCCGGGGCTTGACGGAGCGGGCGTTGGCGTCCCGGTCCGCGTACGCGTCGGCGGGGTCCGAGTGGGCGTAGGCGAAGAGGGTGTCGGCCGTGCTGCCGGTCCGCTCGGTGAAGTACGTCAGGGCCTGGGCCCGGGCCGCGGCCTTGAGGTCGGCGTTCGCGGGGTCGGCCAGGGTGGCGGCGGCCAGCGCGGTGGCCATGATGCGGCCGCCCATGACGTCGACCGTGGAGTGCATGCCGGACATGATCCGGGTGTGGCTGAGCTCGAAGGCGCGGGTCACCAGCTCCTGGAAGCGCTCCGGCACGGCGTACGCGAAGGCCAGGCCCGCGAGGTGGAAGGCGTTGGTGTGGCCGCTGGGGAAGCCGCCGTCGTCCACCGGCGAGGTGCTGCGCTGACGCAGCAGCTGGGTGGCGACGACCACCTCGGAGTCGTAGACCGGGTAGCCGAGCGCGTCCTTCGCGCCCGTGTCGACGACCTGGCTGTCCTCGTTCATGCGCCACGGGCGGGGGTACTGGAAGGCGTACTTGGCGGGGTTGCCCGAGGCGTACGGGCCGCGCACGGTGTCCACCAGCCTGGCCACCTGGCCGAGCGAGGAGTCGTAGGAGCCGGCGCCGATCGCCGAGCCCGCGGGGGCGTCGGCCGGCACCGCGTCGCTGATGGTGGTCGGCGGGGTGGTGTCGGGGGCGCTGGTGATCGAGGTGACCGCCTTGGCGCCGGACCGGTAGAGGCCGGCCAGGGGGCCGAGGCCGCCGATCATGGCGTAGCTCTGGTGCTGGCGGTCGTAGAGGAACGCCTCCTTCGCCTGCGCCTCGGTCCGCGTCTGGGTGACGCGGGCGCAGTAGCGCATGTTGGCGCGCAGGATCTCGGGCCGCAGCGGGGTGCCGGTGTTCCAGGCGCCGCCGGTCTTCCACACCTCGGCGAAGCCGCCCAGGACCCGCACCACGGCGTTGGTCTCGGGCGTCAGGTTCGCCATGACGTTGGTCTTGTAGTCGTCGACGAACGCGAGGGGAGCGGTGGCGGCCTTCGCGTCGGCGGCGGCGAGCCAGCTGACGAGGGTGGGCGCGGCCACGACACCGGCCGTGGCCCCCAGGGAGGTCTTGAGGAACCCCCTGCGGTTCACGGCACGTTCGGCGACACGCGCGGGGGAGTGCTGCCCGGCGGATGACGGCATGGATGGGCCTCTCTCTTCAGTTCTGCGGCCGTGCGGCCGGGAGGGCGTACGAGCGAAGATCTACGGGCGAGTCATGTCGGAACGGAGGAGACTCGACGACCAGGACATGTCACACGAGTGAACGGGCCATCGCCACGGCGCCCTCGACCGGCGGCGCCCGCAGCGGACGCGGCCGGGCCGATGGCACACCCTCGGCGAGCGCCGACACGAAGGCGTCGTACAGCGAGGGCTGGGCGAGGACGGTGCTGCCCGCGACCACGACGTCGTCGACCACGACCCCGCGCCCGGCGAGGCGTCGGACGAGCGCGGCCAGGGCGTGGCCCGCCTCGGCGATCACGGAGCGGGCGAGCGTGGATCCGGCTTCGGCGGCGGCGAAGACGGCCGGGGCGTGCCGCCCCCACTCGGCGGAGGCGGCCGTGACATGCTCCAGCGCGGCGCCGAGCGCGGGCACCTCGGGGACGTCGAACCTGGCCAGCAGACCGAGCGCCAGCGCGTCGGGCTCCTCACCGCGGTCGTGCGCCGCCCAGACGGCACGGACGGCCTCGCGGACCAGACCGGCGGCCCCGCCCTCGTCGCCGAGGAGCGCGCCCCAGCCACCGACCTGGACCGGGGTGCCGTCGGCGAAACGGCCCACGGCGACGGAACCGGTACCGGCGACCAGGCCGACCCCCTTCTCCAGGCCTGCGGCCGGGACCAGCAGTTCGGCGTCGCCCACGACCAGCGCGGGCGCGTCGAAGTGCAGTTGGAGGGCGGTGCGGATCTGCGCGCACTGGCGCGGGGTCTCACAGGCGTGCCCGCCGACGGCGAGGGCGGACGGGCGGGCGCCCGCGGGCAGCGCGTCGGCGGCCAGCGCGGCCAGCCAGCCGGCGGCGGCCACCGGGTCGTGCGGCCGCCAGCCGCCGCTGGAACGGACGTGATCGGCCACGAGAGCGTCGCCCGCGTACGCGCGCAGCTGTGTCTTGGTGCCGCCCACGTCGATGCCGACCACCAGGGGTGCGGTGTCCTGCACGGATCCTCTTTCGTCGGTGCGCTGGGTGCTGCGACGGTGGGCGAACCGTGCCTGGAGGCAGGGCAGTTGATGCACTAGGGAAGCCCCGGGACGGGCTTCTGACGGACCACGGCAGGCGAGTACCGTGACGTTCGTTAGGAAGTTAACTAACGAAGTACAGTGCGTGTCAATAGGCGTCGCGCCCCCGGCTTCCCGGGCATCCTCCCCGAGCCGGGCACGCGCGCCGCCGGAGCAACCCATCGCCGCCTCCACCGAGCCGCCCGGCCCGGGAGAGCAGCCTGTGACCTGGGGGAACTGTGGAACACGACGTGGTAAGAACCCCCCGTCTGACCGAGAGCGCCAACGCCGTATTTGCCGTGCTGGCCCAGGCGGGCACCGCGACGCGGCCGCAGCTGGCGAGCCTCGCGCGCCTGTCGAAGCCGACGGTCTCCGCCGCCGTGGCCGAACTGGAGGGCGTCCACCTCGCCGCCCACTCTGGCACCTCGTCCGGCGCCACCGGGCGCAGTGCCGCCGTCTACCGGCTCGGCCCGGCCGCGGGCGCCGTGCTCGCCGTCGACCTGGGCCCCGCCCTCACCCGGGTACGCGGCTGCGCCCTGGACGGCACCCTGCTCGCCGAGGCCACCGGACCCCGGGAGGACGCCGCCGACGTCGTACGGGAGGCGCTGTCCGCGCTGCCCCCCGACGCCCCCCTGCGCACCATCGTCGTGGCCGTCGGTGACGTCACCGCGCCGCAGCGGATGCGCCCCGCCACCGCCAAGGCCGGCCCGGTCTTCGACGCGGTGACCGTCGCGCTGCCGCCCGGAGTACCCGTCCACCTGGAGAACAACGTCAACTGCGCCGCCCTCGCCGAACTGCACGAGGGCGCGGCCCGCGGCCGGCACACCTTCGGCTATCTGCGGATCGGCGTCGGTATCGGTCTCGGCATCGTCGTGGGCGGCCAGGTGCTGGCCGGCGCGAACGGCGCGGCGGGTGAGCTCGCCCGGCTGCCCTACCCCTGGGACGACGACCTGGAGCCCCGCCACGAGGCCCTGGAGGAGTACATCGGGGCCCGCTCCCTGCTGCGCCGGGCGGCGGAGGCCTGGCCGGAATCCGACGGCCCCTGCCCGCGGACCGCCGAGCAGCTGTTCTCGCTGGCCGGGCAGGGCAGTACTGCGGCCCGCGCGATCGTCGACCGGCACGCCGTCGACGTGGGCCGGCTGGCCGCCGCCGTCACCGCCGTACTGGACCCCGGGCTGCTCGTGCTGGGCGGCAGCACCGGTGCGTTTCCGCAGCTCCTGCCCGGTGTGCGGGCCGAGCTGGAGCGGCTGAGCTGGCCCACCGAGGTGGTGAGCAGCCAGGTCGGCGATCTCGGCACCGTCGTGGGCGCCGCACGCCTCGCGGTCGCCAGAGGAGTCCAAACCGTGACCCAGCCTGTGCGGACGAAGGATTGACGGTTTCGGACTCGGTCTGCCAATGTCCGGACAAGCGCTTTCTAAGTCGGCCGGGACGCCGGCTTGGGGCGAGCGTCCCGCCCGTACTCGACGTACGGCAACCGCACGAGGGCGTGCCCGTGCGGTGACGGCCAGGACGGCCGGGGAGCTCACCCCGCGTGGACGACGCGGCCGGGCGAGGCCGCGCCCCCGGAAAGTGACTTTTCCTGCAAAATGCCCCCGTGCCGCTCGACCGGTGCCGGGCTCCGTCTCCTACGACGAAAACAAGGGATCGAAGATGACCACTGTGGGTGTACGGCGCACGCGCCGACTCGGCCGCGGCGGGATGCGCCGCCTGGTTCCGCTCGCTGCCGTTGTCACGGCAGGTGCACTGACGCTCACCGCCTGCGGAGGGGACTCCGGCTCCGGCGGCACGTCCAAGTCGCTGACCTTCTGGATCTCCACCGTTCCGGGCCAGGACGCGGGCTGGAAGAAGGTGGTGGCCGACTACAAGAAGGAAGCCGGCGTCAGCATCAAGCTCGTCAACATCCCCTACGACGGCTACACGACGAAGCTGCACAACGCCGCGCAGGCGAACTCCCTGCCCGACGTGGCCGCCGTCCCGGCGCTGGACCCGATCTGGTCGAGCAAGCTGATCGACCTCAAGTCCATCGCCGACAAGAAGAGCAACAACATCAACCAGAACTTCCTTGCCAAGGACTCCTCCGGCAAGGTGCTCTCCATCCCCTCGGACGTCACCGCGTCCGGCCTGTTCATCAACAAGTCGCTCTTCGAGAAGGCCGGCGTCTCCTTCCCGACCGACCCGGCGAAGACCTGGACCTGGACCGACTTCATCGCCGCGGCCAACAAGGTCCGCGAGAAGACCGGCGCCAAGTACTCCCTGACCTTCGACCAGTCGCCGTCCCGGCTGCGCGCCATGGTGTACGAGATGGGCGGCAAGTACGTCCACGCCGACGACTCCGGCAAGTTCTCGGTGGACGACGCCACCAAGAAGGCCGTGAACACCTTCGTCGGCTGGAACGACGACAAGACCATGCCGAAGTCGGTGTGGACGTCCGGCGCCGACCCGTCCGCCATGTTCCAGAGCGGTGACGTCGTCGCCTACTGGTCCGGTGTGTGGCAGGTGCCCGCCTTCGCGGACAGCATCAAGAAGTTCGAGTGGGCGAGCGTCCCGACCCCCGCCCAGCCGGTGCAGGCCAGTGACGTCAACAGCGGCGGCATGGTCGTGGGCTTCAACAACAACGGTGCCGCGGCCACCGCCGCCACGAAGTTCCTGTCCTGGCTGTACGAGCCGGCCCACTACAAGGTCCTGTGCGAGACGTCCGGCTTCCTGCCGGTCGAGAGCGGTCTGAACCCGACGTACCCCTTCAAGTCCGAGGCGGCGCAGGCGGCGTTCAAGCTCTACAACCAGGAGATCCCGCTCTACGCGCCGATCTCCGGCTACTTCAACAACGCGCAGACGCAGTGGGTGCTGAAGGGCAAGAGCCTGACCGAGGACCCGACCAAGACGGAGCTCGGCAAGGCGATCAACGGCCAGCAGTCGGCCGACAAGGCCCTGCAGAACATCGTGGACGGCTACAACCAGCAGGTCGGCGGCTGACCGCAGGCCACCAGCGCCCGGGCGGCGGTGTCCCCACCCCGCCGCCCGGCCCCGGCCGCCCCCGGACGCCGGGCTCAGGGCTTGAGCCCGCAGCAATCCCTTCCACCAGCACGGAGACAGGAAGATGACAAAACGCGCCTCGGTCGTGTCGGTGAGCTCGCCGAGTCCGCCAAGGAGACGCAGCAAGTACACCCTTGCGCCGCTCGTCCTCATCGCGGCCAACGTCGTGCTCTTCGCGCTGTTCTTCGTCTGGCCGGCGGTGATCGGGCTCCTCTACTCGTTCACCAACTACACGGGCGTGGGGGCGTTCCAGTGGATCGGGCTGGACAACTACCAGAACCTGTTCGGGGACTCCACGTTCTACGACGCGCTGACCCGGACGCTGCTGTACACGGTCCTCTTCGTCCCGCTGAACTTCGTGGTCTCGCTGCTCGCCGCAAACCTCGTGGTGAGCAAGCACGCCAAGGGCGGGTCCGTCGCCCGTGTCATCTTCTTCATCCCTTGGCTGCTGTCGCCCATCGTCGTGGGTGTGCTGTGGCGGTGGATGTTCGGTGAGAACTTCGGCCTCGTCAACTACGTCATCGAGAAGTTCGGCGGGGACGCCGTGCCGTGGCAGTCCAACGCCGACCTCTCGCTGCTCGTGGTCGTGATGGCGGCGGCCTGGGCCTGGACGGGCTTCACGATGCTGCTGTTCATCGCGGCGATCAAGAACGTGCCGGTGTCGTACTACGAGGCGGCCTCGCTCGACGGCGCCGGCCCCTGGCGCCAGTTCTTCAGCATCACCCTGCCGAGCATCGCGCCCACCTCGTTCATCGTGATCCTGCTCAACACGATCAACTCGATGAAGGAGTACCCGGTGTTCGTCGCCCTCAACAACGGCGGACCCGGTACCTCGAACAACCTGCTCGTCCAGTACATCTACGAGACCGGCTTCAAGCGGGGCCAGATCGGCTACGCGAGCGCCGCGTCGTTCGTGCTCATGCTCATCCTGATGGCCGTCGCGATCATCCAGCTGATCGTCAACCGACGGGTGGAGAACCGATGACAACCACAGACATCCCGCGCCCGGCCGACGTCGGCTCCCGGCGGAGCGTCTCCAGGAAGCGGCCCCGCAGGACGGCCACCGGGGGGCTCCGGCAGGCCGTGTCCGCGACGACACTGCTGTGGATCATGGCGTGCCTGTACGGCTTCCCGGTGCTGTGGTTCATCCTCAGCTCCTTGAAGCCGTCCAGCGACCTCTTCTCCTACCCCCTGACGCTGGTCCCGCACAACCCCACCCTGTCGGGATTCAAGGCGGCCTGGGACAGCGCCAACTTCTCCCAGTACTTCATCAACACGGCCATCGTGTGCGTGGTCACGACCATCCTCACGGTGGGTGTCAGCTGCTGCACCGGCTACGCCCTGGCCAAGTACGACAACAAGTGGCTCAAGTTCTTCTTCATCTGCATCCTGGCCACCACGATGCTGCCGTCCGAGGTCATGCTCGCCCCCGAGTTCCTGGTGGTCCGCAACCTCGGCCTCTACAACTCGTTCGCCGGCATCATCCTCCCGGCCGTGCTCACCGCGACCGGATGCTTCATGTTCCGCCAGTTCTTCCTGACGGTCCCCGACGAACTCGTGGAGGCCGCCCGCATCGACGGCGCCCGGGAACTCGCCATCTTCGCGCGGATCATGGTGCCGCTGTCCCGGCCCATCATGCTGACCCTCGCCATCCTGTCCTTCCAGTGGCGCTGGAACGACTACATCTGGCCGCTGCTGATGCTGAACGACCCCAACAAGTTCACCGTGCAGATCGGTATCCAGAGCATCGTCGGCGCGCAGAACATCAACTGGTCGGTCCTGCTGGGCGCGTCCGTGATCTCCATGATCCCGCTGATCGCGATCTTCCTGGTCTTCCAGAAGTACGTCATGGGTGCCGACATCAACGCCGGACTGAAGGACTGACGTTGCCCTTCCCGCTCGACCACGAGTTCGTCCGCGCGGCAGCGCTCGCCGCCGACGGGTCGGCCGACCCGTCGGCGGAGTTCATCGAGCCGCACCGCGCCCTGGCCCGGCGGGTGAAGACCCTGGTCGCGGCGTACCGCTCGCCGGAGTCGGCCCTGCACGGCAGCGAGCGGGCCGTCGCCGCCGCGCTGACCCACCTGCGTGCCCTGCGGTCCGTGCAGACGGCCTCGGGCCTCTTCGCGGGCGGCGACAACGTGCAGTCGCCGCCGGACTCCGCGTTCACCGTCAACGACGTGTGCGACGCGTACGTCCTCGCGGCCGGCGCCGGGCCGGAGCTGCACGAGGTCAGGGCGGCGCTGGCCGAGATCGCGACAGCCGCCACCGAGGCGCTCCTGACCGGTGGCGTGCACACCCCGAACCACCGCTGGGAGCTGAGCGCGGCGCTCGCCCGGCTGCACCGGTCCTTCCCCGACGACCGGCTCCTCGCCCGCGCCGAGGAGTGGCTCGCCGAGGGCGTCGACATCGACGCCGACGGCCTGTACTCGGAACGCAGCGCCGTCTACGCGTCCATCGTGACCAACCCCGCGCTCCTGTTGCTGGCCGAGGTGCTCGGACGCCCGGACCTGGCGGACGCCGTCGAACGCAACCTCACCGCGACCCTGGACCTGATCAGGCCGGACGGCACCGTGGAGACCGTCCACTCGCGCCGGCAGGACCAGCGGATGCCGTTCGCGCTGTGGCCCTACCTCCCGCACTACCGGCTGCTCGCGATCCGTACCGGCCGGGGCGACTTCGCCCGCGCGGCCCGCCTCGCCGCCGCCGACGGCATCCACGATCCCGACCTGCTCGCCCAGACGCTCCTCACCCCGGACCTGTCCCGCGCCCTGCCGGACCCGGACGCGGAGCGGCTCCCGCGCCACCGGTACCTCCCCACCGCACGTCTCGCCGCCCACGTCTCGGCCACCGCGCACACCGTGGTCCACGGCGGCTCCGACGTGCCCGAGCACCGGCGCATCCGCTCGGGCCTGGCCTGCAACCCCACCTTCCTGCGCCTGTTCGCCGGTGCCGCCGTCCTCGACGCGGTCCGCCTCTCGCGCGCCTTCTTCGACCTGGGCCCGTTCCGCGCCGCCGACATGGAACGGCTCGACGACCACCGGTACCGGCTCACCCAGACCCTCACCACCGCCTACTACCAGCCGCTCCCCAAGGACCGCAGGCGCGACGACGGCGCCTACCGCCTGGTGGACGAGGGCCGCTTCTCCGCGGCGATGGCCTTCCCCGACCGCCCTCAGGACGAGGTCACCCACACGACCCGAGTGGAGGTCGACCTCCGGGAGGACGGGGCCGACCTGCGGATCGACATCAGCGGGCCGACGGTGCCCTGGGCCCTCGAACTGACCTTCCGGCCGGGTGGCGAACCGCAGGGCGCCGTACCGCTCGGCGACGGACGCTGGTGCCTGACGACCGAGCCGATGACCTACCGCGTCGGCGACGACGGGATCCGGGTCGAGGCCACCGTCGAGACGGGCGAACCGCTCGCCGGACCGGACCGGAGCGACATACTGCGCTACGACCCGGGCCAGGACTACACCGTGACCGGCGGCACCGACGCGACCACCGGGAACCGCGTCTACCTCGGTGGGCACGGACCGCAGGCACTGACCCTCACACTGCGCGCCACCTCTCAGGCATGAAGGACTGATCCCCGTGCACCTCCCCCGCCAGCTCGGTCCGCTCCACGACCTGCCGGACACCCCGGAGGCCTACGACGCCGTCCTCGCCGACGTCACCGAGCAGGCCATCGCCCGCCTCACGCCCGAGGGCAGCCTCGAACACCCCGACTGCGTCGACGACATCGGCGACACCTCCCTCGGCATCACCTCGCTGCTCGCCCACGCCTGGCAGCGCGGCAAGGACCCGAGGCTCCCGGAGGCGGTCGCCCGCAGCCTCGCCTTCCACCTGCGCGAGCGCGTCTACACCGACGACAACCCCGGCTACCCGAACCTCAGGCAGCGGAACTCGGGCCTGCCGTACGCCCGTTACACCCTCGCGGCCGGCGCGCACCCCATCGGGGACTGGCCCAGCACGGTGTGGGCGCTGCTCCAGGCGGTGAACATCCTCGACGCCGCCGACGGACTGGTCGACGACGGACAGCGCGCCGAACTCCTCGACCTGGCCCGCGGATACTGGCGCTGGCTCACCGAGGCGACCTTCTTCAACCCGCAGGAGGCCGGCAACCAGGCGATCGGCTGCGTGGTCGGCGGCCTGATGCTGGCGGCCCATCTGCCCGGCGGGGAAAGGGAGTCGGTCCGCGCCCGGGCACTCCAGCTGTACACCGACGAGATCCGCGCCCACCGGGTCACCGACCGCGGCGCGGCCCTGCCCCCCGAGCACGGCGGCGCCTACGACAACAACTACGGCCCGATCTCCCTGTCCTTCCTCGCCCAGGCCCACCGGATCAGCGGCGAGGAGATCTTCGCCGAGGACGGCGACACCCTCGCCCGCTACATCGACGCCCGCCTGACCAACGGGGGCTTCGACAACGGCGGTCCGCGCTACAGCGAACAGCACTCCGCCTTCGAGTCGGTCCTGGGTCTGCGCTACTTCGGTGCCCGCATCGGCGCCGACCTCGGCCGCTACCGGGGCGACAGCCGCTGGGCCCGGCACGCGGTCAAGGAGGACGGCGGGGTGGACGGCCACTTCGCCTGGATGCTGGTCTGGCAGAGCCAGGACACCACCCGCTGGCACCGGGAGCCGTCCGCGGCCACCGCCCGCCACCAACTGCGCGCGGGCACGGTCTCGGTGGCCTTCGACTCGCAGCTGACACCGGCGGTCGTCGAGGCGGCCGGCACGTACTACCTGCCGGCGGCCGTGAACCGCCAGCACGGCTTCGGTCCGGTCGTCGACGGCTTCCTGCTGTGCCGCCCCATGGGCGAGGTCCGGGTCCGCGATCTGCGCACCGACGGCCTCACGGCCAAGCTCGTCACCAAGCCGGTCGTCGGCCGCGACCACGTCCTGCGCCACCTCCAGTCCCTGTACGTCACCGACGGCACGAGCCTGTGGACCACCGTGACCGTCGAGCGCCTCCCCGGCACTCCCTACCTGCTGGCCGGGCTGCCGTACGCCGAGGACGACGGCGACCGGGTGCGCCGTACGGCCGAGGGGGAGGTGGCCTCCGTGGGCGCGCTGCGGCTGACGCACCCTTCGGCCGAGGGGATCGACCACTTCGACGCCCGCGCGGAGACCACCCAGGAGCTCGCCGCCTTCGCGCTGGCTGCCGATCCCCGCGGTTACGGCAACCCCGACGAGGGCTGGCGCCACCTGGTCAGCTCCACGGCCCTGGAGGCGGACCCCGTGCCGGACGCCCCCGACGACCTGCACGCCTTCGTCGTCCGCTACGGCCCCGGAGCCACCGTCACGGCGACCTTCACGCGTGACGGCGCCGGGCTGACGGTACGCACGGAGGCGTTCACGGCGAGGATCGGGGACGTGGGGGGCGACGCCCACGGGGAGCCGGAGCTGACTCTGTCGGCCTGCTGAGCGCAGTCAGGAAAGCACCCGAGCGGGCCGGTGCCTCACGCTTCCAGACGGTCCAACCAGGCGTCCTGGCCGTCCGCCAACGGGAACGCCAGGGGCAGCGGCTCGAAACGGCAGTGGAACGTCATGCCGTTGTCGCGCCCCGCGCCCGTCACATGGTGGTCCCACGCGTCGGGGACGTCCGCGTCGTCGTCCACCTCCAGTTCGAAGAAGGTGGTGTGGCGGGGGAAGCGGCGGATCGGGTGCGGGGTGTGCTCCTCCGCGAGAGGCCGCAGCACCCGCACGCGGGTCAGCCCGCTCTCCTCCGCGACTTCCCGCACCACGGCCTGTTCCAGTGACTCCTCCGGGGCGACACCCCCCGCCGGGACGTGCGTGCCGGGCGGCAGGTCCGCGTCGTGGTCGAACACGAGCAGTTCCACGGCGCGTCCCGCGCGCCGGCGCAGGACGTAGGCGGCCACCCGGACACGCACGGTCGGGCTCTGGTCGCTCATTCCCCCGCCCCCTGGGTGCGTGTCCGCGCCGGTACCACCAGGTCCGCCCGGTCCCGGGTCGCCGCGACCAGCCGCGCGTTCGGCTGGTCCGAGCGCAGGACCCATGCCACCGCCTCCTCGTGGGTCTTGCCGAACTGCTCGTGCCGGGCGATGAGGCGGCGCAGTCGCTCGTCCTCGTCCAGCTCGCAGAACCACACCTCGTCCAGTTGCGAGCGGACCCGGGGCCACAGCAGCAGGTAGTTGCCTTCCGTCACGATCAGCCGGGCTGTCGGGAACACCGGGATCGCCCCGGCGAGCGGCTGCTCCAGGACCCGCTCGAAACCCGGCGCGTACACGATCTCCTCGTCCCGTTCCTCGCGCAGCCGTCGCAGCAGCGCCGCGTAACCGGCCGCGTCGAAGGTCTCGGGCGCCCCCTTGCGGTCGCGCAGCCCGAGCCGGTCCAGCTCCACGTCGGCGAGGTGGAAGCCGTCCATCGGGACGTGCGCCACCCAGGGCTCGCCCGAGCCGTTCAGCGCCCGCACCAGCCGTTCGGCGAGGGTCGTCTTCCCGGAGCCGGGGGAGCCGGCGATTCCGAGGACGGTCCGCCTGCCGTGCTGGGCGAGGGAGCGCGCTCGGGTCACGAGGTCGTCGAAGGTCAGCGGCACACGCCGAGTGTGTCATTCGTGGATCACAGGCCGGCCAGGCACCCTGGATGCGGAAGGGGGAGAAAGGAGGGCACACCGTGACCCACGACTCCGACGCATCCGACGAGGCGCAGATCCGCGCTCTCATCACCGCGTGGGCCGCCGCCGTGCACCGCGGCGACCTCGCGGGTGTGGTCGCCGACCACGCCCAGGACATCGTGATGTTCGACGTGCCCCCGCCCCACCACGGCATCCGGGGGCTCGCCGCCTACCGCGCGCACTGGCCGCCCTTCTTCGCCTGGCAGGCCCAGGGCGCCTGCTTCGACATCGAGACCCTCCACGTCACCGCCGGCAGCGACGTCGCCTACGCCCACGCCCTGCTGCGCTGCGCCACCCCGGAGGAGCTCGCCGCCCACCCCGGCTTCCGGCTCCGGCTCACCTTCGGCCTGCGCAAGGAACGCGGCCGCTGGCTGGTGGCCCACGAGCACCACTCGTTCCCGCACGACTGAATCCACCTGTTGGCAAAGCGAAAGGCAGGGAACCGTGTCCTGTATGACGGATCTCGGTCTGCCCGAAGACATCAAGGCCTGCCTCTTCGACCTCGACGGGGTCGTCACCAAAACGGCCGTCGTGCACGCGGCGGCCTGGAAGGAGATGTTCGACGCCTTCCTGCGCGAGCGCGAGGGCGAGCACTTCCGGCCCTTCGACGACCACGACTACGACCAGTACGTCGACGGTCTGCCGCGAGCCGACGGCGTACGCACCTTCCTGGCCTCCCGCGACATCGAACTGCCCGAGGGAAACGCCGACGACCCACCCGGCGCCGAGACCGTCAACGGCCTCGGCAACCGCAAGAACGCCCTCGTCCTGGAGAAGATCCGCACCGACGGCGTCGAGGCCTACGACGACACCCTGGCCTACATCCGCGCCGCCCGCGCCCGGGGACTGCGCACCGCGATCGTCTCCTCCAGCGCCAACTGCCGCGACGTGCTGCGCGCGATCGACGCCGAGGACCTCTTCGACGTACGCGTCGACGGCGTGGTCGCCAAGGAGCGGAAGCTGCCCGGCAAGCCGCGCCCGGACACCTTCCTGGCCGCCGCCGAGGACCTGGGCCTGGACGCACCCCGCTCCGCCGTCTTCGAGGACGCCCTCGCCGGCATGGACGCGGGCCGCGCGGGCGGCTTCGGATACGTCGTCGGCCTCGACCGCGTCGGACAGACCGACGCCCTGTACGAGCACGGCGCGGACATCGTCGTGAAGGGTCTCGCCGAACTGGGAGGACACGCGTGATCACCGACCGCTCCTACACCGTCGAACCCTGGGCCGTCCGCGAGACCTCCCTCAAGCTCGACGTCCTGGCCCAGAGCGAGTCCGTGTTCGCCCTGTCCAACGGCCACGTCGGCTGGCGCGGCAACCTCGACGAGGGCGAACCGCACGGCCTGCCCGGCTCCTACCTCAACGGCGTCCACGAACTCCACCCGCTGCCGTACGCCGAGGCCGGCTACGGCTACCCGGAGTCCGGCCAGACCGTCATCGACGTCACCAACGGCAAGATCATCCGGCTCCTCGTCGACGACGAGCCCTTCGACCTGCGCTACGGCCGTCTCGTCTCCCACGAACGCACCCTCGACCTGCGCCGGGGCGTCCTGGAGCGGTCCTGCGAGTGGATCTCACCGGCCGGCTCCCGGATCCGGGTGCGCTCGACCCGGTTGGTCTCCCTCACCCAGCGGGCGATCGCCGCCGTGGCCTACGAGGTGGAGCCCGTCGACAGCCGCACCCGTGTGGTGATCCAGTCCGAGCTGGTCACCAACGAGAGCCTGCCCGGACCGAACGGTGACCCGCGTGCCGCCAAGGCCCTGAAGTCCCCCCTGGAGCACGAGGAGGGCTACGCCGAGGGCACCCGGCTGCGGCTGGTGCACCGCACCCGGCAGAGCGGCCTGAGGGTCGCCGTGGCCGCCGACCACGTGATCGACGGCCCCGGACGCACCACCACCAGCAGCGAGCAGATGGTCGACCTGGCCCGGCTGACCGTCACCTCGGTGCTGGAGCCGGGACAGCGGCTGCGGGTGGAGAAGCTCGTCGCCCACGGCTGGTCCGGCGCCCGCTCCCGGCCCGCGATGAGCGACCAGGTCGACGCGGCCCTGGCCGCCGCCGCCCACAGCGGCTGGGACGGACTCCTGGACGAACAGCGCGGCTACCTCGACGACTTCTGGGGCCGCGCCGACGTCGAGGTCGACGGCGACGAGGAGATCCAGCAGGCGGTCCGCTTCGCGCTCTTCCACGTCCTGCAGGCGGGCGCCCGCGCCGAGGAACGCGCCATCCCCGCCAAGGGCCTGACCGGCTCCGGCTACGACGGCCACGCCTTCTGGGACACCGAGACCTTCGTGCTGCCCCTGCTCACCTACACCGAGCCCCGTGCCGTCGCCGAAGCCCTGCGCTGGCGGCAGCACACCCTGCCCGCCGCCCGCGACCGCGCCGCCCAACTCGGCCTGAAGGGCGCCGCGTTCCCCTGGCGCACCATCGACGGCTCGGAAGGGTCGGCGTACTGGCCCGCCGGCACCGCCGCCTTCCACGTCAACGCGGCCGTCGCGGACGCCGTGGTGCGCTACACCGAGGCCACCGGCGACCTGGACTTCGAACGCGACACCGGTGTCGAACTCCTCGTGGAGACCGCCCGGTTGTGGCGCTCGCTCGGCCACCACGACCATCGCGGCGTCTTCCACATCGACGGTGTCACCGGGCCCGACGAGTACAGCGCCATCGCCGACGACAACACCTACACCAACCTGATGGCCCGCGCGAACCTCCTCGCCGCCGCCGAGGTCTGCGCCCGCCACCCGCAGCGGGCCGCCGCGCTCGGCGTCGACGACGAGGAGAGCGCCGCCTGGCGGGACGCCGCCGACGCCGTGCACATCCCCTACAACGACGAGCTCGGGGTGCACGAGCAGCACGCGGGCTTCACCCGCCACCAGCCGTGGGACTTCGCGGGCACGAGCGCCGACCAGTACCCGCTGATGCTGCACTTCCCCTACTTCGACCTCTACCGCAAACAGGTCGTCAAACAGGCCGACCTGGTCCTGGCCATGTACCTGTGCAGCAACTGGTTCGAGGAGTTCCACGACGAGGAGCAGATCGCCCGCAACTTCGCCTACTACGAACCGCTGACCGTACGGGACTCCTCCCTGTCGGCCTGCGTCCAGGCGGTCGTCGCCGCCCGCGCCGGCCACCTCTCCCTGGCCTACGCCTACACCGCGGAGGCGGCGCTGATGGACCTCGCGGACCTGGAGAACAACACCCGCGACGGACTCCACATCGCCTCCCTCGCCGGTACCTGGACGGCCCTGGTCGCCGGGTTCGGCGGACTGCGCCGGGACGGCGACTCCCTCCGCTTCGCGCCCCGCCTGCCCGATCGGTTCAGCCGGCTCGCCTTCAACCTCCGGCTCCTGGACCGCTGTCTGCGCGTGGAGATCGGCCCGGACAAGGCGACGTACACCCTGGTGTCGGGCGCCCCCCTGACGATCCGCCACCACGGCACCCCGGTGACCCTGGGCGACGACGGCCCGGTCGTCCGCCCCGTCCCGACACCGCGGGACCGGCCGGCACCGAGCCAGCCCCCGCACCGCGCCCCGCACGCGCGCTGAGCACCGACGGGAGATCCGGCCAGTCGCCGCTTGGCCGAACTCCACCCTGCACCCCCTTTCGCCGCGGGTTACTTTGTCCTTGCCTTTGTAATGGACCAGTCCCCGCGGCAGACGGGGTGAGGGGTGGACGAGGACGATGGCCCACGGCGACAGCGCCCTGCTGACCGGTGCGCGACGACGAACCCCGCCGGTGGACCCCGGCGGATCCCCGTGGGCCGGGGGCAGGCGACTCGTCGCCGCGGTGGCCGCCGCCTTCACACTGGCCCAACTCCTGCTGGTGCGGCCCGGGATGGGCCTCGGCTGGGACGAGACCGTCTACGTCAGCCAGGTCGGCACCCAGGCCCCGGCGGCCTTCTTCAGCGCCCCGCGCGCCCGCGGCGTCTCGCTCCTCGTGGCTCCGATCGCGAGCTGGTCGACGTCGACCGAACTCCTGCGCGTCTACCTCGCCGTGCTGTCCGGCCTCGCCCTCTACCTGGCCCTGCGCACCTGGCGCGGCCTCTTCCCGGACCGCGTCCTGGCCGTCGGCGGCGCCCTGTTCGCCTCCCTGTGGATCACCCTGTTCTACGGCCCACAGGCCATGCCCAACTACTGGGTCGCCGTCGGCGCGCTGGGCGCGGTCGGCTGCTTCCTGCGGGCCCGGGAGAACCCGAGGGCCCTGTGGGGCGTCGTGGCCGGCGTCGCGCTCATGGCGTGGATGCGGCCCACCGACGCCGTGTGGGTCACCGTCCCGCTGTTCGTCGTCGCCGCCATGACCCGCCGCCCGCGGCCCGTCGCCGCCCTCGTGACCGGCCTGGTCCTGGGCGGCACGCAGTGGGTGGTCGAGGCGTACACCAGCTACGGCGGTCTGGCCGAGCGACTGCACGAAGGCTCCCGCATCCAGGGCGGCCTCGGCCCGCAGTTCGCCGTCGTCGACCAACTGCGCAGCCTCGGCGGCCGGGCCCTGTGCCGGCCGTGCACCGGACCACTGCCCAACCCGGCCGTCATGACGTGGTGGTTCGTGCTCCCGCTGCTGGCCGCCGTCGGCCTGGTGGTCGCGGTGCGGGCCGGGCGCACGGCACGCACCCTCGTCCCGCTGGCCTGCGCCGCGACGGCCGCCGTGCCCTACCTGTTCCTGATCGGCTACGCGGCGCCCCGCTTCCTGCTGCCCGCCTACCTCCTGATGGCGATTCCGGTCGCCGACGCGCTGTTCCACCTCGCGACCACCCCGGCGGGCCGGTGGCGTCCGGTCGCCGCGGTACTGCTCGCGATCGGGCTGACGGGCCATCTGGCGGTGCAGTACGCCGTGCTGGAGCGCGCGGTCAACCGCACCACCAACTCCCACCAGGACTGGGCGGACACCGCGGCCGAGCTGCACCGCCTCGGAGTGCGGCCGCCCTGTGTGCTCACCGGCTACCTGTCGGTCCCCGTCGCCTACTACGCCGGGTGCACCTCGGCCGCCGCGTTCGGACCCAACACCAACAGCACCGAAACCAAGATCCTCGACGCGTCCCGCCGTATGCCCGTCGCCGTCCTGACCCGGCCCGGCGGCTCGCCGCCCGCCTACGCCCGCGACTGGCCCACCCGGCCCGCCGCCGGGATGGTCCTCCATGTCGCGCCGAAACAGAGCGAACCCGGGCCGACATGACGTCCGAGCAGGTCGCCGTCGCCCTCGGCCGCGGGCGCGCGTACGGGCAACTCGCCCTCACGGTCGCCGTCCTGACGGCCGCGGGGTGTCTGGCCCGCCGCCACTGGCCCCTCCTGGAGACCGGCGCCCTGCGACTGGCCGCGGCCGATCGGGGCTGGCTGCTCGCCGCCGCCGCGGCCGCCGCCGTGACCTGGGTGTGCTCGGCACTGGCCCAACAGGGTGCGGTGCTACGGCCCCTGCCGGCCAGGCGGCTGGTGGCCGCGCAGTTCGCCGCCGGTGCCGCGGGCCAGCTGGTGCCCGCCGGTCTCGGCACCGGCGCGGTCAACCTGCGCTTCCTCATGCGGTGCGGGCTGCCGGCCGCCCGCTCGGTGACCGCGCTCGCGGTGAAGGCCACGGCGGGCGGGCTGACGCGGGCCGCCCTCATCGCCGTACTCGCGACGGCCTGTCCCGGTGTCCTCGGGCTGCCGCGGCTGTCCGCCGGGTGGGTGTTCGCGGCCGGGGCCGCCGTCGTCCTGGCCGGGCTCCTCGCGGCCGCTCTGTGGCCGCGCTGCCGCCGGGCCCTGGCGCTCGTCCTGGCCGACATCAGGGCGGTCCACGCAAGGCCGCGCCGGGCGGCGGCCCTGTGGTGCGGCTCGCTGGGTTTCGCGGTCCTGCACGCGGTCGTGCTGATCGCCGTCACCCGGGCCGTCGCGCTGCCGCTGGCCCCGCCGCTGGTGGCCTTGCTCTACCTCACCGCGAGCAGCGCGGCCGCCCTGCTGCCCACCCCCGGCGGCCTCGGCTCCCTCGACGCGGCGCTCGCCCTCGCCCTCACCGCCGGGGGAGCGCCGGGCGTGGCGGCCGCCTCCGCGGTGCTCGGCTACCGGCTGCTGACCGTGTGGCTGCCCCTGCTCCCCGGGCTGCTGGTGCTCGCCCTGCTGATCCGGCGCAAGGCGCTGTGAGCCGAGCGGCGTTGCCGGGTCCCGGGCAAGGGGCTTGAGCCGACCGGCGTTTCCGGTCCCCGTGCTTCTGGTAGGACTCCGGGTGTCGGCCGGAGGCGAGGGGGAGTGCGATGACATGGAACGAACACGGCGGACGGCTGGGGGAGGAGTTCTTCACCCCGGGGTCGTCGTCCTTCACGGAGTTCCTGGCGGCCCACCGCCCCGAGTTGCTCAGCACCCGTAGGGTCCTGCCCGACGGGGTGCGGGCCGCACCGGACCAGGTGCCGCACGGCACCACCGTGCTGGCCCTCTCCTTCCGCGACGGCGTCCTCATCGCCGGTGACCGCAGGGCCACCATGGGCAACCTCATCGCCCAGCGTGACCTGGAGAAGGTGCACCCGGCCGACGACCACACGGCGGTCGCGTTCGCCGGCACCGTCGGGCTGGCCCTCGACATGGTCAAGCTCTACCAGGTCGAGCTCACCCACTTCGAGAAGATCGAGGGCGTCGCCATGACCCTCGACGGCAAGGCCCGGCGCCTGGCCGGCATGATCCGGCAGAACCTCGGCCAGGCCATGCAGGGCCTCGCCGTCGTCCCCCTCCTCACCGGCTACGACCCGGCCAGGCCGGAGGGCGAACGGGGCCGCATCTTCAGCTTCGACATCGCCGGCGGGCTCTACGAGAAGACCGGCTTCCACGCCGAGGGCTCCGGCTCGCCGTATGCCTCCGGCGCGTTGAAGAAGCTGTTCCGCAAGGGGCTCGACCGCCGCGAGGCCGCGCTCGCCGCGCTCCAGGCGCTCTACGACGCCGCCGACGACGACTCCGCGACCGGTGGCCCGGACATCAACCGGCGGATCTTCCCGATCGTCTCCGTCATCACCGAGGACGGCTTCGAGCGACTGCCCGAACCGGAGACCGAGCAACTGAGCCGGGAGATGGTCGAACAGCGGCGCGCCAGGCCGGACGGGCCGCACGCGACGCCCTGACAGGGCACTTTCCCCAGTCGTGGGAAAGACCTGCCACGGGCTTTACTGCACATGACTTGCAGGTACCGGAGGATGGCACAAGGCTGCTGATCGCGGCCGTACCCCCTTCGAAAAGGATCCTCCGCCCGATGACGGCCGCCCCTGACTCCGCTCCGCCCCTCCTCCCCGCCACCGCCCCCGCGAGGGGCTCGGTCTGGCACCGCGTCCGTGGCTCCATGACGCGGCAGGAGTGGGTCAGGGCGGGCGGCATGGCCGCCGTCGTGGTGGCGTTGCACGTCATCGGCTGGGTCACCCTCGTCGCGATCGTCGCCCCGCACCACTACAGCGTCGGCGAGAAGTCCTTCGGCGTAGGCATCGGGGTGACCGCCTACACCCTCGGGATGCGGCACGCCTTCGACGCCGACCACATCGCGGCCATCGACAACACCACCCGCAAGCTGATGGGGGAGGGGCAGCGGCCGCTGTCGGTCGGCTTCTGGTTCTCGCTCGGCCACTCCAGCGTGGTCTTCGTCCTGGCGCTGCTGCTCTCGCTCGGCGTGAAGGCCCTCGCGGGACCCGTGCGCGACGACGACTCCCGCCTCCACGACGTGACCGGTCTGATCGGTACGACTGTCTCGGGCGCCTTCCTCTACCTCATCGCCGCGGTCAACCTGGTCGTCCTGGCGGGCATCTGGAAGGTGTTCCGGCGGATGCGCTCCGGCCGTTACGACGAGGCGGCGCTGGAGGAGCAGCTGAACAACCGCGGGTTCATGAACCGTCTGCTGGGCCGCGTCATGAAGTCGATCACCAAGCCGTGGCAGATGTACCCGCTCGGACTGCTCTTCGGCCTGGGCTTCGACACCGCGACGGAGATCGCCCTGCTGGTCCTGGCCGGATCCGGCGCGGCCTCGGGACTGCCCTGGTACGCCATCCTCACCCTGCCCGTCCTGTTCGCCGCCGGCATGTCCCTCCTCGACACCGTCGACGGCTCCTTCATGAACTTCGCCTACGGCTGGGCCTTCTCCAAGCCGGTCCGCAAGGTCTACTACAACCTGACGATCACCGGCCTGTCCGTGGCCGTCGCCCTGCTCATCGGCACGGTCGAACTCCTCGGCCTCCTCGCGGACAAACTCGGCCTGCACGGCCCGTTCTGGGACTGGATCAGCGGCCTCGACCTCAACCTCCTCGGCTTCGTCATCGTGGGCCTGTTCTTCGCCACGTGGATCGTCGCCCTGGTGGTGTGGAAGGTGGGCCGGATCGAGGAGAAGTGGACGGCGGGGCTCGCGGAGCAGCCCGCCGCCGACTGACCGGGAGCGGTGTCGCCGCCGCTCAGGTGCGCACCTTGAAGTCCTTGCGCCACTTGGTGAACTGCTGTTCCGCCTCACCGGTGTACGACCACGGCGTGCGGGTGCCGCGGCGGTCCAGCATGCGCAGGAGCGGGACGGCGACCTCCTGGACACCGGCCAGACAGGCCGCGTGGGCCAGGTAGTTGAGGTCGCGGAGCTCGCCGGGGACCACGGTGTGGTCACTGCGGCCCATGATCCAGCGCTGCCAGGTCCGCCGTACGTCACTGACCGCCCCGTCGTGCTTCCAGTGCTGCCCGAGCCCCACCGACGCGGGGCGGTCCCCGTCGGCCGCGTCCACCGCCGACCGGTACTCCTCGACCCGTGCGTACTGCACCAGCACCGGCAGCGCGGACCCCGGCGGCGCCACCCCGGCCGCGTCGCGGGCGAAGTCGTACATCAGGCCGTTCGAGCCGTGCCAGCGCGACGAGTAGTAGTGCAGGACCTGCAGGTGCCCCTCCACGCTGTACGGGTCCCGCGCGTGCAACTCGTCCCACCAGCGCCCGAGTTCCTGGCGCCGTACCCCGGCCGGGTACAGCCGCGCCACCGAGATCAGGGAGATCCACGGCGTCGGGTCGTCCACGAACGCCTCGGAGGCCTGGAGACAGGCCATCACCGCGGCGTCGATGCGGCGCTGGTCGATCGGCACCCCCCGGCCCGCCGCGATGGCCAGGTTGAACGCCCTGGCCGTCTCGGTGGCCGCCCGCAGCACCAGCGCGTCGCCGTTGTGCGGTTCGGCCGCCAGCCACGACTCCACCGTCGAACTGCCCGCACAGGCCTGTGCCAGCATCCGGACCCGGTGTCCCCGCGAGAGCCAGTCGGGCCCGGTGGCACGCAGCAGTTCACGCAGCCCCTGCCAGCGGCCGATCACGATGTCCTGTCGGGCGGTGGTGAGGGGGACGTCCCCGCAGTCGGGGTCGAACTCGGGGGCGAATCGGTCTCTCGCCATCGCACAACCCCTCAGAAGTCGGTGGGGAGACCCTCGTGGACCAGCGAGGGCCCTGCCGCCCCGCCGTCGGGAACGTAGTCCGCCTCGACAGTACGGCTCGCGTCGAGCCGTGCGGGCCGGTAGTAGTCGCTGCCCCGCCTCCAGTACCAGAACATCGGGACCAGACCCACGGCCAGCCCGCCCACGCCGATCGAGATCGCGGCCGTGCTCAGCTCGCCCAGCGACTCCACGAAGACCCAGAACATGAACAGGGCGCCCAGCAGCGGCCACAGACCGCCGAGCAGGAAGTCGGTCGGGGACTTCAGCAGCATCTTGCGGTACGCGACGACGACCGCGAGGCCCGTCAGGCCGTAGTAGACGGCGATCTGGAGGCCGATCGCGGAGATCGCGTCCGAGAGGATGTCGCCCACCGAGCCGAGGGCGTTGGAGGCGATGAACATCATCAGCGCCACCGCGCCGACCACCACGATCGCCACCCACGGGGTGTTCCAGCGGCGGTGCACCCGGCCCAGCACGGACGGCATCGTGCGGTCCCGGCCCATCGCGAACAGGGACCGCGTGACCTGGATCAGCGTGGTCTCCAGGGTGGCGATCGTCGACAGCATCACCGCGACGATCAGCAGCTTGCCGCCCCAGCCCGGCCAGACCTCCTCGCCCAGTACGGCAAGGACGTTGGCGTCGTTGTCCTCGATCTGCTTCGAGGTGAGGATGACGTTCACCGCGATGGTGAACACCTCGAACAGCAGGAAGACGATGCCGACCCCGATGAGGCCCGCCAGTCCCGTCGTACGGCGGCTGTTGCGGGTCTCCTCGCTGAGGTTGCTGGTGACGTCCCAGCCCCAGTAGTAGAACGCGGCGATCAGCGCACCCGAGGCGAAGCCCTGCATCCCGTCGAAGTGGCCGAAGCCCAGCCAGGACCACTCGAAGGCGCGGGCGCTGCCCGTGTGGAAGAGGGCGAGCACCGCGAACAGCGCCAGGATCGCGAGTTCGACGCCGGACATGATGAGCTGGGCGCGCACCGTGAGCCGGGCGCCGCCGAGCACCACCAGCAGCATCAGCACGAACCAGGCCGCGCCCACGACGGTCGACAGCGCGGTGTTGTCCGCGAGGTCCTGGTCGAAGAGGGCCAGCGTCATCGAACCGGCGGGCAGCGATCCGGCCACCATGAAGATGGTCGCCGAGATCACCAGCGCCCAGCCGCTGACGAAGCCCAGAAAGGGATGGAGCGTACGGCCCACCCAGGAGTAACTGGCGCCCGCGTTCACGTCGATGCGGCTGAGATAGCTGAACGCGAGCGCGATGCCCAGCATGGGTATCGCGCAGTACAGCAGTGCCGCGGGGCTGGCCAGACCCACCGCCCCGACCAGGACCGCGGTGGTCGCCGCGATCGAGTACGCCGGCGCGCTGCCCGCCACGGCCATGACCACGGTGTCGAACGTGCCGAGGGCGTTGGCCTGTAGCCCTCTGCCCCTGTTGATGCTCATGTGTTGCGCTGCTTTCCGTAGGGCACGACGCACGGACACCGGCGCCCGCACGGCGCAAAAAGGGTGGGGGGTGGCTCCGCCCCGGGACCGGAGAGGGATGGCCTCGGCCAGGGGTGGTTCAGCAAGGAAACGAGGGGTGCGCAGGACCGTACGGCCGCTGCGTCGACGGACGGTCACTCCGCGTGTGCGAGTGATAATAGCCCCATTCCTTGAGCCTTCAAGATTAACTGGGGGGTAACCTTCCGAACCGCGGAATGCCCACTCCGCGCACCTTTTGAGGTTGGAGAGCGCGTTCGGGGAAACGCGGATCAGGACCGCCGATCAACCCCGTGCGTGAAGGAGCGTCCCATGTCCGGCGACCCGATGGCCGACGACGTCTACCAGCCCACCGGAACCAACGAGGAGCAGGAGGACGCGGCGCCGCTCGACCTCCAGGACGCCCTCGACGAGCGGACCTACGACGACACCCTCGACGAAGGCTACTCGCCACCGGAGAAGCCCCTCGGCGTCACCCGGCACGGCACCACGGCGGCCGAACAGCACGACGGCGAGACCCTCGACGAGCGCCTCGCCCAGGAGGTCCCCGAGGCCGGCGAACCCCTCGGCGACGGGGTGGGCGACCTGCCCGGTGGCGAGGGCGAGCCGGTCGATCCGCAGGCCGGCACCGACCGCGCCGGACGCCTGGTCGCCCCCGACGAGGGCGCCCACTCGGCGACCACCAAGGAGGAGGTCGCCACCGACGTGGGCATCGACGCGGGCGCGGCCGGCGCAGAGGAGGCGGCGGTGCACGTGATCGAGGACCCCGAGCAGCTCTGAGGCCCTGGGGGTCGCGGGTTCAGTCCCCGATCCGGTCGATCTGGCGCAGCTTGTTCGTGGCGTCCAGGGCGGCCACCTTGTACGACTCCGCGAGCGTCGGGTAGTTGAACACCGCGTCGACCAGGTAGTCGACGGTGCCGCCGCAGCCCATCACGGACTGGCCGATGTGAATCAGTTCGGTGGCGCCGGAGCCGAAGCAGTGCACGCCGAGCAGGGTGCGGTCCTCGGCGGAGACCAGCAGCTTCAGCATGCCGTGCGAGTCGCCGATGATCTGGCCGCGGGCCAGCTCCCGGTAGCGGGAGATGCCGACCTCGAACGGCACGCGGTCCTCGGTGAGCTGGTCCTCCGTCCGGCCCACGAAGCTGATCTCCGGGATGGTGTAGATGCCGATCGGCTGGAGGTTGTGCATCTGCCCGACCGGCTCACCGCAGGCGTGGTAGGCCGCCGAACGGCCCTGCTCCATCGAGGTGGCCGCCAGCGCCGGGAAGCCGATGACGTCGCCGACGGCGTAGATGTGCGGCACCTCGGTGCGGTAGTGCTCGTCGACCGTGATGCGGCCGCGGGGGTCCGCCGACAGGCCCGCCTTGTCGAGGTCGAGGCCGTCGGTGAGCCCCTGCCGGCCGGCCGAGTACATCACCGCGTCGGCCGGGATCTTCTTCCCGCTCTCCAGAATGGTCAGGGTGCCGCGGGGATGCCGTTCCACCGCGGCCACGGTCTCCCCGAACCGGAACGTCACCGCCAGGTCCCGCAGGTGGTACTTGAGCGACTCGATCACCTCGACGTCGCACATGTCGAGCATCCCGGCGCGCTTCTCGACCACCGTGATCTTGCTGCCGAGCGCGGCGAACATCGACGCGTACTCCATGCCGATGACGCCGGCGCCCACGATGACCATGGAGCGCGGGACCCGTTCCAGGTTCAGGACGTTGTCCGAGTCCATGATGGTCCGGCCGTCGAACTCGACGCTGTCGGGCCGGGCGGGCCGGGTGCCGGTCGCGATGACGATGTGCTCGGCGCTGAGCAGCCGTTCGTGGCCGGTGACCTCGCGCAGGGCGATCGTGTGGTCGTCGACGAAGCGGCCGGTGCCGGCGAACAGGGCGATGTGGTTGCGGGAGAGCTGGCTGCGGATCACGTCGACCTCGCGGCCCACCACGTGCTGGGTGCGCGCGGTCAGGTCGGCGACGGTGATGTCCTCCTTGAGCCGGTAGCTCTGTCCGTACAGGTCGCGCTGGGTGAGGCCGGTCAGGTACAGCACCGCCTCGCGCAGGGTCTTGGAGGGGATGGTGCCGGTGTGGATGGAGACCCCGCCGACCATGTCGGGGCGGTCGACGACGGCGACCCGGCGGCCCAGCTTGGCCGCGGCGATGGCGGCCTTCTGACCACCCGGACCGGATCCGATGACGAGCATGTCGAAGTCGGGCACCCTCGGAAGTCTGGCAGCCGGGAGGTCCTTTCCGAAAGGGTGAGCGGTCAACCGGCAGTGCGTGTGAACGGGCCGGGGGGGACGGGGATGTTGTGCTGGGGCCGCCGAGGAGACTGCGCGGACGGTGCCCGACTTCCGGGGAGGCCCCGCGGCCCGCAGCTCCGCTGACCGAGACAACGGGGAAGCCGGCGCGGCCCCGAGGGCGGAGGGGAGGCTGTGCGGACCGCACCAGCGGCGGGGCAGATTGCGTGGATTGCCGCGCGTGCAGGGGGCTTGCGGGCCGGGACGTCTGCTGGGGAGTTTTCGCGGACGGTGGCGGCGGGGGAGGGTGCGTGGACTGCTGCAACGGCGGGGCAGATTGCGTCGGTCGTGACGCGGCGGGGCAGATTGCGTGGGCCGTGACGACTCTGAGGAGCTTGCGCCGGCCGGGACCACCGCGGCGAAAGCTTGCGCGGACTGCAACAGCGGCGGGGCAGATTGCATGGTCCGCCGCGAGTGCGGGGGTTTGCGGGCCGGGACGTCTGCTGGGGAGTTTTCGCGGACGGTGGCGGCGGGGGAGGATGCCTGGACCGCGCCAGCGGTGCGGGAGATTGCGTCGGTCGCGACAACTGCGGGGGGGCGTGCGCGGGGCGTTACGGGGCGGCGCAGATTGCGAGGGGCGCGACGACCGCGGGGAGTTTGCGTGGGCCGTGACCGCAGGGGAGCTTCGCGTGGACCGCGACAGGGGTGGCCGGACGCGGGACAATACCGCCATGGGTCACCGACTCGGCGACGTGAGCACCCCGGCCCGACTGGCGGCACCCGGCGAGGGCGTCGGCCGGGACGAACTGGCGCTCGCCGCCCGCAACCACGGCCTGCCACTCGAAGCGATGCGCCACGACCTCACCCCGCCGGGCCTGCACTACGTCCTCACGCACTACGACATCCCCTACGTCCCCGAGGACACCCCCTGGCGGCTCCGCATCGGCGGCACGGTCCGCCGCCCGCTCACCCTGACCCCGGCCGACCTGCGGGCCTTCCCCCAGGTCACCACCCGGGTCACCCTGGAGTGCGCGGGCAACGGCCGCGCCCTGCTGACCCCCCGACCGGTCAGCCAGCCCTGGCTGGTCGAAGCCGTCGGCACCGCCGAGTGGACCGGCGTCCCGCTCCGGCTGCTGCTCGCCGAGGCCGGAGTGGAGCCCGGCGCCGTCGACGTGGTGGGCACCGGCGCCGACCACGGCGTGGAGCGCGGTGTCGAACAGGACTACCAGCGGTCCCTGCCGGTCGACGTGGCCACCGGCACCGAGCCCGAGGTGCTGGTCGCCCACACGATGAACGGCGCACCGCTGCCCCCGCAGCACGGCCACCCGCTGCGGCTCGTCGTACCGGGCTGGTACGGCATGGCCCACGTGAAGTGGCTGCGCGAGATCACCGTCACCGACACGCCGTTCACCGGGTTCCAGCAGACCGTCGCCTACCGGCTTCGGCAGGACCCCGGGGACGAGGGCGAGCCGGTCACCCGGATCGCGCCGCGCGCCCTGCTCGTGCCCCCCGGATTCCCGGACTTCATGTCCCGGGCCCGGGTGGTCCGGCCGGGCCCGGTGACCCTGGAGGGACGTGCATGGTCGGGCCGGGCCCCGGTGACCAGGGCCGAGGTCAGCACGGACGCGGGACACACCTGGCACGAGGCGCGGCTCGAACCGGACACCGGCCACCGCTGGGCCTGGCGGCGCTGGCGCTTCGACTGGCGGGCGGAACCGGGGGAGTTCGTCCTCAGCGCGCGGGCCACCGACGCGGAGGGCCACACCCAGCCACTGGAACAGCCCTGGAACCGTGGCGGTTTCGCCAACAACCTCGTCCAGCGGGTCCAAGTGCTGTGCATGGAGGGCGAGTAGCGGCGACACCGGGCCCGGCTGCCTGACGACAGCCGGGCATCCGGGGCCCCGACCACGGCGGTGGCCACGGCAGGGACCTGTCCAGCGCCCCTTCTACGGCAGCAACTTGTCCAGTGCCGCGGGCCCCTCCGCCGCCAGCTTGCGCCGGGCCCATTCCAGGCTGTGCGGGGTGATGTCCTTGCCCGAGGCGAGGACGAGGTCCTCCGGTGACACCTCGGTGCCAGTACGGGTGTGGAGCAGGGCGTCCGGGGTGGCGCGGTCCTCGGGACGCCCGGACGCGTCGGGCTGTGACGTCGGCATGATCTCGGCTCCTCGGATCCGGAAAGCTGTGCGGCCCGGTGGAATCAACGGGTCCGATATCACCATTCAACGCGCGGGCCGACCCTGCATCCGGAGCCGTCCGGACAACGGCCTCCCGGGATGCCCCGCTGATGCGACAGGCGTGTAATGGGGGTACTGAGCACTCGGGGACGGCAGGGAAGACGACGCCATGTCCACCACCAGCCGCGACAGCACGAGGAAGCAGCCCCAGGCATCGAAAGGGGCACTGCGCAGACTGGGCGAGTGGTGCGCCAGGCACTTCGTGATCGTCCTGATCGCCTGGCTCGTGGCCCTCGTCGCCCTCCAGGCCCTCAACCGTTCCTTCGGCGGGGACTACTCCGACAACTTCTCGCTGCCGGGCGTCCAGTCGCAGGAGGGCCTCGACGTCCTGAAGAAGCACGACCCGGCGGCCGGCGGCTACAGCAGCCAGATCGTCCTGCACGACGGTGACAAGGCGATCAGCTCGCTCAGCTCGCAGATGTCCACGACCGTCAGCGACCTGCAGAAACTGCCGCACGTCCTGTCGGCCCAGAACCCGCTCTCCGTGCCCGCCTCCAAGGTCGGGCCGGTCTCCTCGGACGGGAAGACGGGCTACATCACCGTCCGCTTCGACGTCCAGCCCTCCACCCTCGGCGACAGCTACCTGACCGGGGTCGACAACGCCGTACAGCCGCTGCGGTCCGCGGGGGCCGACGTCGAGTACGGCGGACCGCTCGGCGAACTCGCCCGGCCGAACGCCGACGACCGGGTGAGCGAGCTGATCGGCTTCGCCGTCGCGATCGTCGTCCTGCTCATCGGCTTCGGCAGTGTGATCGCCGCCGGCATCCCCCTGCTGACCGCGTTGATCAGCGTGATCGGCGGACTCGCCTGCCTCGGCCTGCTCGCCGCGGCGTTCACCTTCGCGACCGTCTCGCCCACCCTGGCCACCATGATCGGACTGGGCGTCGGCATCGACTACGCGCTGTTCCAGATCACCCGGCACCGGCAGGGCCTCATGGACGGCAGGGACCCGGTGCGCGCGGCGGGCCGGGCCACCGCCACCAGCGGACGGGCCGTACTCGTCTCCGGCTGCACGGTGATCATCGCCCTGGCCGGGCTGTCCGCGTCCGGGGTGGCGTTCATCGGGAAACTCGGACTCGCCGCCGCGGTGACCGTCGTCTCCGCGGTCCTGGGCGCCCTGACGCTGGTCCCGGCCCTGCTGGGCCTGATCGGCACCCGCATCGACCGCTACCGGGTGCGCCGCCCGGTCGCCGAGACCGACGCCCCCGAGGGCGAGACGCCGCACGGGACCTGGCACCGCTACGCCCAACGGGTCGAGCGGCGGCCCTGGCGCTACCTGGCCGCGGGTGTGACCACCGTCGTGATCCTCGCCATCCCGGTGTTCTCCATCCAGCTGGGCCATATCGGCGACGGAGCCGATCCGACCTCCTTCACCGACCGGCGGGCCTACGACCTGATGACCGACGCCTTCGGGCCCGGTTCCAACGGTCCGCTGACCGTGGTCATCGACCAGACCTCCGTACCGTCCTCCCAGCGCTCGGACCTGTCCACCCAGGCGCAGAAGACCCTGAACGCCGTGGCCGGAGCCGCCACGGTCACCCAGCTGAACCCCACCCAGGACGGTGACGTCCTGCTCGCCACCGTCTACTCCGAGCAGTCCCCGCAGAGCGCCACCACCACCGACCTCACCAACCGCCTGGTCGACACCACCCTGCCCGCAGCGGTCTCTGGCACCGACGCCAAGGGGTACGTCACCGGCACCACCGCCGCCCAGGTCGACTTCCGGGACATCGTCGCCGGCCGGCTGCCCCTGATCATCGGCGTGGTCGTCGCGCTGGCCTTCCTGATCATCCTCGCGGTGTTCCGCGGCCTGCTCGTCGCCGTGAAGGCGGCCGTCCTCAACGTCCTGTCCATCGCCGCCTCCTACGGCGTCGTCGTCGCCGTGTTCCAGTGGGGCTGGGGCGGCCCCGCGCTCGGCGTCTCCGGGAAGGTGCCGATCGAGAGCTATGTGCCGATGATGATGTTCGCGATCATCTTCGGACTGAGCATGGACTACGAGATCTTCCTGCTGTCCCGGGTCCACGAGGCCTGGCTGCGCAGCGGGGACGCCAAGGCCTCCGTCGCCCACGCACTGGAGATCACCGCCCGGGTCATCACCTGCGCCGCGCTGATCATGGTGAGCGTCTTCGCCGCGTTCATCGTCAGCGACAACATCGTGGTCAAGATGCTCGGACTGGGCCTCGCGGTGAGCGTGCTGATCGACGCGACCGTCGTACGGCTGCTGATGGTCCCGGCCGTCATGACCCTGCTGGGCCGGCACGCCTGGTGGACACCCCGGTGGCTCGACCGGATCCTCCCGCACATCGACGCCGAGGGGGAGCACGAGTCGGACGACGCGGTCAGCGGGACTCCGGAGCGCCGGGCGCGAGAACGAGCATCGTGACGTCGTCCTCGAGTTCGGGGGCGTAGCGCACCAGGTCGCTCCACACCCGCTCGGCGAGGACCGGCAGCGCGACCGGGCCGGCCGGGCCGTCGGCCGAGAACTCGACGAGCCGGTCGAGCAGGGGGTAGAAGGCCCCGGCGGAGTTGCGTGCCTCCCAGACGCCGTCCGAGGCCAGGAAGAGGCGGTCGCCGGGCCGCAGCGGGACCGTGAGCCCGGCCGGGTACGCCCCGTCGGACAGACCCAGGCCGAGCGGGGTGCCCACCGGGGCGTCGAGCTCCACGGCCAGCCCGTCACGCAGCAGCACGGGGCCGGGCTGACCGCACGCCACGATCCGCACCGCCTCCGCGCCGCCGCCGAACTCCAGCACCACCGCGGTGGCGAACAGCTCCGAGTGCCGTACGGCCGCGGAGTCCACCATCAGCCTGCGGTCCAGGCGTGCCGCCACCGACTCGGGGTCCGGCCGGTCGAGCACCGCCTCCCGGAAGGCCCCCAGCAGCGAGGCGACGGTCGCGACGGCGGACAGCCCGTGCCCCTGTACGTCGCCCATCACCACCCGCACCCCGCAGGGCCCCTCCCGGACGTCGAAGAAGTCACCGCCGACCAGCGTCCCTTGCTGCGCGGCCCGGTACAGACCCGCACACCGCACGCTTCCCACCCGCGCCGGCAGCGGCGGCACCACGGCCCGCTGCGCGGCCTCGGCGACCGCCCGCTCGGTCACCAGCTGGGCGTCACGCCGGCTGCGCACGTACGACACGACCACGCTGAGAGCGGCCACGAAGCCCACGGTCAGGGCGTCCTCGGAGCCCGGATCGTTCAGCCGGAACGCCGGAATGTTCAGCACGGCCAGGACGGACGCACCGAGCACCGCGGTCGCCGCCGGGCCGTACGACAGCACGGCCAGCGGCGGGATGGCGCCCAGCAGGAACCCGACGTCCAGCGGATCCGGGCTCACGAGGGTCGCCAGGCACACCCCGGCCAGCAGCGCGGCGGGCAGCACCCGCACCCAGCCGGGCGGCGGCGCGCCGCCCCGCAGCCAGGTCCGCCCGTCCCGGTCGCGGCGCGACGGCCGGCCGTGCACTCCGCTCACACCACTACGCTGCTACGACGCGCCGGGCGCCGCACCCCGAGCCGGTCCCCGGACCCGCTAGAACGGCGTCAGCGTCAGCCGTATCCCGGTCGGTGCCGTGTCCTGGACGTAGGAGGCGAAGTCGGCCACGTCGTCGAAGGCGAAGCCGTACGCCTTGCCGTCCTGTGTGGCCGCGTGCATGGCCTTGGCGTAGTGGTTCGTGAGCGCGGTCCGGTAGAAGGACGCGGGGTCGGTGGTCGGCTGGGCGGCGGCGCCGACCAGCGTCGTACGGTTGAAACCGGCGCCGAGCACGGCGGCGACCGGTCCCGTGGTGCCGTCGTTGGGAGCGGCGAGCGCGCCGTGGCAGAACAGCACGTCCCGGGTCGAGGGACGGGCGAAGGAGACCTGCGCGGGCCCGGTGAACACGAGCTGCCCGCCGCGCACCCGGCCGGTGAAGGTCCCCGCGTTCGTCGTGACGGTCAGGTCCCTGCCGGTGTACGTGCTCCAGACCTCGTCGATGTACGGGGCGAAGTAGTCCGCCGGGAACAGGCCGGCGTCCAGACCGTGGCCGGGCGCTATGACCCGTGTGTCGTCCACGACCAGCCGTGAGAACTCCTCGACCTGGCGCAGGGCGGCGAAGGCGCCGGCCCGCCCGGAGGCCCGCAGGGTGCCGGTCGTCTGGTCCTGTGCGCCGGTCAGCCGGATGCTCAGCGGCACGCTGAACATGTCCACCATGGTGGTGTTGCAGAACATGCCCGCCGCGTTGTGGGTGAACTCGGCGCAGTCGTGCAGCACCGGGTAGTTGGGGTCCGAGGCGACCCAGCCCGCCGGGTACTGGAGGGCCGGGGCGCCGTTGCCGTCCGTGACGACCTTGAACTTCAGCTTCGCGCCCAGGGAGACGTAGATCCGGCCGGACAGGTAGGGGAGGGACAGGCGGGTCTCGCCGCTGCCGGACAGGCTGATCGCGTAGTCGGTGAAGCCGTCGGCGCCGTTGTCCGCGAGCGCGACCGGAGCGAGGGCGCCGTCCGGGGTGACACGGACCTGCCGGCCGTCCACGTTGCCCACGATGTAGACGTGGACGTTGGCGTTGTCGAAGGCGCCGGTGTTGTTGACGACGGTCAGCGGAAGCGCTCCGGCCGCCTCGGCGCGGTTGCTGTCGGCGAGGGCGTGGGGGGCCAGGGCGGCGACGGCGGGCGCGGCCGCCATGGCACCGCCGAGGGCAAAGAGGACCTTGCGGCGAGCGGGACCGCGTCGGTGACGAGGTGTCATGTGGGGGATCTCCTCAGCTTCGTGAGAGCGCTCTCAGGTGGGGGGTGAGGCCCGATGGTACGGACCACCGGCAGGGCGGCCCAGAGGTCGGACAGCGTTTAATCCGGCTTTAAGGGCCGGTTAAGTCGCTCCCTGTGTAACGGAGTTGGCCGCGAATGCCGGTGGACGGCGTCCCGGAGATCCCGTAGCGTGAGCCGCCACGCCTCGAGACCAGCGGAAGGAGGCGAGTGCCATGCAGTTCACGACCGTCCAGCGCTCCCTCTCCGTCGTCCCGGCGTGCCTCGTCTGACCGGGAGCGCCTCACTCAGTACGCATCCCGGAGGAATCCACCCATGACCGATCTGGTCATCCGCGCGCTCGACGAGCGCGACGCCCACCTGTTCGACGCCCTGCCCGACCCGCTCGGCGTCCGCGAGTCCCACCGGCTCACCCGGCACCGCCCCGACTGGAAGCGGGTCGCCCTGCGCGACGGCGAGGTCGTGGCGCGCGCCGCCTGGTGGGGCGGCCCCGACGACACCGCGCCCCTCAACGTCAACTGGTTCGACGTGGCCGAAGGGGAGGAGGAGGCCGGCGCCGAACTCCTGCGCACCGCGCCCTGGCAGGTCGAACTGGAGATGAACCTGCCGGCGGGCTGGCGCGAGGACCCGGTCCTGCGCGCCGCCGCCGACACCCGCCTCACCGCCGTACAGAAGGCGGGATACGAGCTCGTGGTCGAGCGATTCCTGTACCGGTGGACACCGGAGTGCGGACTGCCCGAGCGGCCGGGCCGCCTGGAGTTCCGTCCCGAACCGGACGACGCCGTCTTCCTCGACCTGCTGCGCCGCATCCACTCCGCCACCCTCGACGCGCACGCCCTCAAGGCCATCGAAGAGGGCGGACTCGACCGGGCCGCCCAGGAGGAACTCGACTTCTTCCACTGGTGCCCCTCGCCCCGGGAGTGGTGGCAGATCGCGTACACCCCCGAGGGCGACACGGCCGGCATCCACATCCCGGCCCACAACCCCTCCGGGCCGTGCGTCGGCTTCATCGGCGTCGTGCCGGAACACCGAGGGCACGGCTACGCCTACGACCTCCTCGCCGAGTGCACCCACCACCTGGTCGAGCGGGGCGCCGAGTTCGTCTCCGCCGCGACGGACCAGGGGAACTTCCCGATGGCCGCCAACTTCACCAAGGCGGGTTACCCCGTCGTACGGGAACGGCTGAACTTCCAGCCCGTACGGGGTCGTTGACCTGTATTCCCCACCCGGCGTGGCGCGACGAGCCGCTCACTCGCCCTGCGTGGCCCGTCAAGTGTGCCGTGTCCCGGCTCAGCTCGACAGCACGGCGATGGCGATGACCGCCGCGAGCATCAGCACCAGGCAGCCGCAGGTGGTCAGCGCGTCGCGTCGGGCGCCCTTGACTCCCTCCTCGGTGTCCGCCCGCCAGGACGGGTCGAGGACCACCTCGCCGGACTCGAGGGCCGCCGCCACCCGCTGGACCTCGGCATGGGAGTACACCGTGCAGGTGTTCACGCCGAGGGTCCCGTAGCCCTTCCGCTCCTGGGTCGCCACCCCGTGGGCGGAGGCCACCTGGGGCACGTACTTGCGTCTGACCGTCCAGAGAGCGGCGGCCCTGTCGGCCTGCACCCAGCTGGAGCCCGAGGGCGGCACGTCCGGCGTGGTCATGCCCATCATGGTGCCGCCGAGGGCGGCACGGGACAAGACAGCACCAGCGACCCCACCCGGCGTCGACGGACAGGCCTCAGCGTTCCAGCAGTGCCTCCGCCTCCGTGAGGATCTCCGTGACGCGCAGGCCGAACGCGGCGTCGCACGGGTGGGGTTGCCCGGTGCGGGCGGCGGTGAGCAGGGCGTCGGCCGCCCGGGCCATGGCCGGTCCGACGCCCTCGGACGATTCCGGGAGCCGGGCCACCCCACCCGCCCCGCGCAGCTCCACGCCCACTCCCGCGGCCGCCGGCGGCGCCGTGAGGCTCAGCGTCAGCGTGCTCGACGCGCCGCCGCTGTGCCGCAGCACCAGGTGGACGGTGTCACCGGGACCGTGCGCGGCCGCCGCCACCTCACGGACCTCGCCCAGGACCGGCAGCAGCACCGACAGGGCGTGCGGACCCACGTCCCACAGCGCGCCCTTCTCCCGCCGCCACGGCGAGTCCGCGAAGGGGCTCTCGCTGGTGAACACCGACCCGAGCCACTCCGCCCGCCCGGTGAACCAGCCCTCCACACCCGCCTGTTCACCGATCCACGCCTCGGTCTCGGCCAGGAAACGGGAGGTGAAGAACACCACCGAGGCGACCTGGGCCGCCCGGACGGCCTCGACCACCGCCCGCCCCTGCTCGACCGTCGTGGCCAGGGGCTTGTCCAGCAGCAGATGGCACCCCGCCCGCGCGGCCCGCGCCGCGAGCTCCGCCTGCACGCCCGGCGGCAGGGCCACCGCGACGGCGTCCACGTCGGCGAGCAGCGCGTCGACGTCGTCGTACCCGCGCGTGCCGTGCTCGTCGGCCAACTCCTTGGCGGCGTCCGGACGACGGCCCCACACCCCGGCGAAGTCCAGCTCCGGGTGTGCGCTGAGCGCGGGGGCGTGGGCCATCCGGGCCCAGGGACCGGTTCCGAGCAGTCCGATACGCATGCCGCCGCCTCTCTCGCCACTGCCGAATCTCACGACGACCGGCCCCGGCGGAACCGGGTGGTCGAGGTGAGGGTGTCACACGCGGGCGGCCGTCGCGCAACCACCGCGATTCAGCGATCCGGTCGCTGAATCCGTTCTCGTTCTTCTATTGGACCCTCGGCCCGGGAGGCGGCCACTCTGGAAGGTGCTCGGTTCCGTTTGACAGCCGAAAGAGGTCCAAGGCCATGCACACCCGCCGCATCGGTGATGTCGACGTCAGCTCGATCGGCCTGGGCGCGATGCCCATGTCCATCGAGGGGCGGCCGGACGAGGAACGCTCCATCGCCACCGTCCACGCCGCGCTCGACGCGGGCGTGACCCTCATCGACACCGCCGACGCCTACCACCGCGACGCCGACGAGGTCGGACACAACGAGACCCTGATAGCCAAGGCGCTCGCCTCCCACGAACGGGGCGCTGACGTCCTCGTCGCCACGAAGGGCGGCCACCTGCGCCCCGGCGACGGCAGCTGGACCCTCGACGGCAGCCCCCGGCACCTCAAGGAGGCCTGCGAGGCGTCCCTGACCAGGCTCGGGGTGGAGGCGATCGGGCTGTACCAGTTCCACCGCCCCGACCCCCGGGTCCCGTACGAGGAGTCGGTCGGCGCCGTGCGCGACCTCCTCGACGAGGGCAAGATCCTCATGGCGGGCGTCTCCAACGCGAACCCGGAACGGATCCGGCTGGCCAACGAGGTCCTCGGCGGCCGGCTGGTCTCCGTGCAGAACCAGTTCTCCCCGGCCTTCCGCTCCAGTGAGCCGGAACTGCGCCTGTGCGACGAGCTCGGCATCGCCTTCCTGCCCTGGAGCCCCCTCGGCGGCATCTCCCGCGCCGGTGAACTCGGCTCGTCGCACGCCCCGTTCGCGCGGATCGCCGAGAAGTACGGGGTGAGCCCGCAGCGGGTCTGCCTGGCCTGGATGCTCGCCAAGTCGCCGGTCGTCGTGCCGATCCCGGGCTCGAGCCGCCCCGAGACCATCCGCGACTCGCTCGCCGCCACCGACCTCGAACTGAGCGCCGACGAACTCGCGGAACTCGACGCCGCCTGAATCCGGCCCGCAGGGCATCCCGCCGGTGCCGTCCCCCGGTCCGCCACGTCGCTCGTCCGTGGTCTTTGACCGTGTGCGGACTGGCACCGGCGATCGTGGTGTCTCTAGGATGGACTCCCTGCCCTGCCAGGCCAGTTGGCGGCAATAGCTGGGGGAAAGATGAGCACCGGTAAGAAGCTGTCCACCTCGATCGACGCCTCCGTGCCCACGGCCGCGCGTATGTACGACCACTATCTGGGCGGCAAGGACAACTACGCGGCCGACCGCGCCGCCTGCGAGGAACTCGACAAGGTCGTCCCCAGCACCCGCAGGCTCGCCGTGAACAACCGGCGCTTCCTCCAGCGGGTGGTGCGGACCCTCACGCAGGAGCACGGCATCCGGCAGTTCCTCGACCACGGCTCCGGCCTGCCCACGCAGGACAACGTCCACCAGGTCGCCCAGCGCATCGACCCCACCTCGCACGTCGTCTACGTCGACAACGACCCGATGGTCCTGGTGCACGGCCGGGCGCTGCTGGAGCAGGACGATCGCACCGCCGTCATCCACGCGGACATGCGGGAGACCGAGGCGATCTTCGCGCACGAGGACACCCGGCGGCTGATCGACTTCTCGCAGCCGGTGGCCGTGCTGTTCAACTCGGTCATGCACTGCATCCCCGACAGCGACACCGACGGGCCTGCCGCCCTGGCCGCCCGGGTGCGCGAGCGGCTCGCGCCGGGCAGCTTCATGGTGATGTGCCAGCTGGTCAGCGAGGACCCCGAAGTCCGCGCCTTCGTCACCGACTTCATGGACAAGGCGACCCAGGGGCACTGGGGCCGGGTGCGTGAGGAGAAGGACGTCGCCGAGTGGTTCGACGGCCTGGAGATCCTCGAGCCCGGCCTCGTGGAGGTCTCCACCTGGCGCCCCGACTCCGAGGTGGCCCCCCGTCAGCTCACCCACGAGTGGATCGAGTTCGGCGGAGTCGGCCGACTGCCCTGACCCCCACTCGCACCCCGACGCCCCTGGCGCGACCGAGCGGGTCCGGTGCCAGGGGCGTTGCCGTGCCGACGCCGACGTGACCGGGCCCCGGGAGGCGACGCGCGAACGCGTCAGCCGCCGTAGCGCTGTTCCATCGTCTCGCGCAACCGCTCCAGTGAGTCCCGGGGTTCGAGCGCGTCGTCCGCCAGGCGGTCCAGGGCGAGGCGGTACTCCTCCGTCTCGTCCCGGTCCTCCAGGAAGTTGGCGCTCTTGATGTGCTCCAGATAGACGACGTCCGGCAGATCGAGGCCACCGAAGCGCAGATACGTGATCGGGATGGCCGGGGCGGAGGCGTTCGTCACGTCCAACGGGATGATCTGCAAGGTCACATTGGGCCGCTGGGCCATCGCGACGAGGTGCGCGAGCTGCTCCCGCATGACCTCCCGGCTGCCCAGCACCCGCAGCAGCACGGACTCGTCGATCACCGCCCACAGCTGCGGGGCGTCCGGGCGCAGCAGCAACTGCGCGCGCCGGGTGCGCAGTTCGACGCGCCGGTTCACCTCGCTCGCGGGCGCGGTCGGCAGGCCCCGCTCCACCACCGCACGGGTGTAGTCGGGAGTCTGGAGCAGTCCGGGGACGTACTGGATCTCGAAGGTACGAATGGCCGCGGCCGCCTCCTGGAGCCCCACCAGCCGGTCGAACCACTCCGGCATCAGCCGCTTGTCGTAGCGCTGCCACCAGCCCGGCTCACCGGCCCGCTGGAGCAGCTTGAGGAGCACCGAGGACTCGTAGTCCTCGGTGCCGTACAGCTCCAGGAGGGCGCGGACGTCGCTCTCGGACGGGGGCCTGCGGCCCTTGCCCGACTCGATGCGGGACAGCTTGGCGGGGCTGAATCCGAGGGCCCGCGCCGCCTGGTCCTGGGCGAGCCCGGCATCCTCGCGGAAACCCGCCAACTGGACGCCGACCAGCATCTTCAGCAGCGTAGGAGCCGGTTCGGACCGGTCCAGGTACGGTTCCAGGCGGGAGATGCGGTGGGACGCGGCAGACATCCTGACTCCCAGTAAACCGGCACAGAGACGACTCACACTATCGCACGCAGCGTGGCCGTACCGCATCATTCCGTAGAAGCCGGTCGCCGTACGGGAGTTGAAACGGCTGTCACTCCGCCCCCGCCCGCACCTCACAGCAGGTGGTCGAACTCACCGTCCTTCGCGCCGGCCACGAACGCCGCTACCTCGGCCGGGGTGTAGACCAGCGCGGGGCCGTCCGGATAGCGGGAGTTGCGCACCGCGACACCACCGTCGACCAGTGAGGCCACTTCGACGCAGTTGCCCTCGGCGTTGCTGTGGCGGCTCTTGACCCAGCGGGCGTCGAGCGAGCTCGCCCGCACTCCGTTCTGCACTGGTGGCACTGCTGTCTCCTTGCTGTTCACGTTCCTCGCCGGGCGCTGCCGCCCGGCCCTTCGGGCGGGAGGGGGCGCACATCCACAACCTCCGTGGCCCCACCCGTCCTTCGCGCAATTTCTCGTGCAATTGCACGCGGGCGCCTTCAGCGTGGATAATAGCTCCGGCGTCAACCCCTGCGGTTGCGCCCCGTCTTGACGTCGCATCAGGGAGATGCCGTGTCATCACCTGCGAAACATGTGCTCCGGCCGCCGATCGAGGCTGTGCCGGAGGCGGGTGATGCGGGCACGGCCGGTGAGCCCCCGCGGCGCCCGGACCCCGTCGGTGCCCGGCGCCCGCCCTCGGGCGGACCGCTGGTCTCCGCCGCGCTGCTCGTCGCGTGCAGCGGGGAGGGGTTCGCCCGGGCCCGCGCCTTCACCCGCGAGACCCTCGGCGGCTGGTCGATCGGCCACCGCAGCGACGACGCCACCCTCGTCATCACCGAACTCGCGGCCAACGCCGTGGCCCACGCGGTGCTGCGGCCCGCGGACGGTGCGGCCGAGGTGTGGCTGGGGCTGTCCCTGGGCCCCTCCCATCTGCTGGTCACCGTCTCCGACCCCGGGGACGAACCACCCGCGTACACCCCCACCGACGACTGCTCCCTGCGGGAGCACGGCCGGGGGCTGTACATCGTCGACGCCCTGGCGGAGGAGTGGGGCTGGACCTCGCGGCCACCGGCCGGCAAGACCGTCTGGGCCAAGCTGTCGACCACCCCTCCTCCCTGACATGACCGCCGCGGAAAGGTCTCATGCCATGCGCACCGCTCCGGACCAGCCGAGCCACGAGCGCACCAGCAGCCCCGCTCCCTCCGCCGGGGTGGCGCGCACCACGCCCCTCTCGGCGCTGAGCCGGGTCCCCTGGGGCGAGATCCAGGACTCCACCGGCAATGCGGCGGCCATCCCGCTCCTCCTCAACAGCGTCGCCTGGGGCGACGCCGACACCGCCGGCGCCGCACTCGGCGAGCTGCGCCGGCGCATCTGCCAGTACGGCTTCGTCGTCGAGCAGGCCACCGCCGCCACCGTCCCCTTCCTCTGGGAGCTCGCCCAACTGCCCCAGGTGACCTGCCGGGCCGAGATCATCCAGCTGCTCAGGAGCATCGCCGGGGCCCGCCAGTGGGAGAGCACCGCGGCTGTCTATCCCAAGCTGCTCAACCACCGCGAGAACCCGGTGGTCTGGGAGCGCCAGGCCCGCCAGGCCGTGCGGGCCAGGAGCGGGGCCCTCAGCAGCCTGATGGCCGACGACGACACCGAGATCGCCCACGCGACCACGGAACTCGCCCGCACTCTGGACGAGTAGGAGGCCGCTCCGCCGGCTGGTGTATCCCTGGTCGACGAGGGGGAGAAAGCGCTTGCCCTCACATCGGCAACCGGGGAGGACCGCCGACGATGGCATCGTCGCTGGAGAAACCGCTCGACCACCGCTATCGGGGCGAACACCCGATACGCACACTCGCCTACCTGTTCCGCGCCGACCGCCGCCGACTGGCCGCGGCCGTCGCGGTGTTCACCGTCAAGCACAGCCCGATCTGGCTGCTGCCGCTGATCACCGCGTCCATCATCGACACCGTCGTGCAGCACCAGCCGGTCTCCCGGCTCTGGACCAGCGTCGGCGTCATCCTGTTCATCCTGCTGATCAACTACCCCCTGCACGTCCTCTACGTCCGCCTCCTGTACGGCAGCGTCCGCCGCATGGGAACCGGCCTGCGCTCCGCCCTGTGCACCCGTATGCAGCAGCTGTCCATCGGCTACCACTCACGCGTCAGCGCCGGAGTGCTCCAGGCCAAGGTGGTGCGGGACGTCGAGACCGTCGAGCAGATGGTCCAGCAGACCGCCGAGACCGGCCTCGGCGCCACCACCGTGCTGATCGGCGGACTGGTCATCATCGCCGTACGGACACCGGAGTTCGTGCCCGTCTTCCTCGTCGTGGTGCCCGCCGCCGCCCTCGTGGTCGCCCGGCTCAGGGCCCGGCTGCGCACCCACAACGAGCACTTCCGGCACGAGGTCGAGACCCTCTCCTCCCGGGTCACCGAGATGACCCGCCTCATCCCGGTCACCCGCGCCCACGGCCTGGAGAACAAGGCGCTGCGCCGCATGGACGGCACCCTGCGCCGCCTGCTCACCTCCGGGAACCGCCTCGACCTGGTCAACGGCCGCTTCGGCTCGCTGGCCTGGGTCGTCCTCAACGTGGTCGGCGTGCTCGTCCTGACCGCGGCGGCCCTCGTGTCGTACTACGGCGTCTGGGGCGTCACCGCCGGCGACGTCGTCATGCTCAGCGCCTTCCTGACCACCCTCACCAACTCCACGACCACGCTGGCGGGCCTCGCCCCCGTCATCACCAAGGGCCTGGAATCCGTCCGTTCCGTCGGCGAACTGCTCCAGGCGCCCGAACTGGAGGACAACGAGGGCAAGGCCCAGGTCGCATCGGTGCGCGGGGCCGTCGAGTTCCAGGGCGTGGGACACGCGTACGACAACGGACGGCCCGCAGTACGCGACTTCACCCTCTCCGTCACCCCCGGCGAGACCGTCGCCCTGGTCGGTGCGTCCGGCGCGGGCAAGTCCACCGTCCTCAACCTCGTCATCGGCTTCATCCGGCCCACCGAGGGCCGGCTGCTGCTCGACGGCACCGACATGAACACCCTCGACCTGCGCACCTACCGGCGTTTCCTGTCCGTCGTCCCGCAGGAGTCCATCCTGTTCGACGGCACCGTCCGGGAGAACGTGGCCTACGGCATGGACGACGCCGACGAGGAGACCGTACGGGCCGCCCTGCGCGACGCCAACGCGCTGGAGTTCGTCGACCGGCTGCCGCGGGGCCTCGACACCCTGGTCGGTGAGCGCGGCGCCCGGCTGTCCGGCGGGCAGCGCCAGCGCCTGGCCATCGCCCGGGCCCTGATCCGCGACCCCCGGGTCCTGGTCCTCGACGAGGCGACCTCCGCCCTGGACACCCGCTCCGAGGCGCTCGTCCAGCAGGCGCTCGCCCGGCTGCTGCACGGCCGTACGACCTTCGTCGTGGCCCACCGGCTGTCGACCGTGCGCGGCGCCGACCGGATCGTCGTCCTGGGCGAGGGGCGGATCCTGGAGACCGGAACCCACGAGGAACTCCTGCGCCGCGGCGGCGCCTACACCGCGCTGCACGCCGGTCAGCTCGCCTGAGGCGCCGGCACCCCGCCGGGTGTCACGCGGCGCTGCTGCGGGGCACCCGGCGCGGGCACGTCGAGTCGTGGTCGGTGCCGCAGCTCGTCCACCAGCGCTCGCAGCACGCGGTGTCGAGCTCGGCACGGACGATCTCGTCGGCGACCCCAGCACCAGGTCCGCCGGAGGTGGCCGCACGCCTTCGCATATCGGCCAGCGCCCGCCGCTGGTCGCAGATCACGCACTCCCGCACGACGGCGATCACCGGCACCAGGCTCGCCGCCGCGAACAGACACGCGACCCAGGGCGGCCCGTCGCGCAGAGCCAGCGCCGCGGCCCAGACGAGTCCGGTGGTCGTGGCGAGGTAGAGGGCACTGAGGAGTCCTGCGGAGCGGTTCATGTGCGTATACCGTTCATGGTGCGAGGGATGCCCCTTGTCCAACGGTTTGCGACCCCTCGGGGAAGCGGGTGCGGTCGCACGGTATTGCGCCAATTGCGTGCCGGGCGGCGGCGGATGGGATTGGGCCGGGACACACGGGGCATACGCAGCGAAAAATCGAGAGAGGGGCACTACGTGCTCGTGCCGGACCCGAAGGCCGTCAGAACGCTGCTGACCCGCTACGCGTCACTGAGGATCGCGCAGGCGGAGCGGGAGAGGCCGGCGACGGCCCGTGAGCTGGCCGACGTCAGCTACACACTGTGCGTGATGATGGGCACCACCGACGTCGGTGAGGCGGTCGCCAGGGCGGACGCCCTGCTGCCGGCCGTGGGACGTACGGATCCCGAAGGGGAGAGCGGCCTGCCACTGGCCGTCTGACCCGCGAGGACAGGGGCCTCCGCGAGGACACAGGCCCACGACGCCGGACCCGGCGGGCGGTCACGAACCCGCCGCCGCCGGGACCGCGTCCTTCGCGTGGAAGGCCGCCCGGTACGCCTGCGGAGTGGTGCCGACCACCCGGCGGAACCGTTCCCGGAACGCCGTGGGAGAGCCGAACCCCGCCTGCCGCGCGACCCGTTCGACCGGGTGCGAGGTGTTCTCCAGCAGGTACTGGGCGCGCCGCACCCGGGCCCGCAGCAACCATTGCAGGGGTGTGCTGCCCGTCTGCTCGCGGAAGCGGCGGCTGAAGGTGCGCTCGCTCATCCCCGACCGTGCCGCCATCGCCCCCAGGGTGATCTCGTGGGCCAGATTGTCCTCCACCCACTCCAGCACCGGCTCCAGCGTCGAACCGCGGGGCACCGGCGGATGGTCGTACACGATGAACTGGGCCTGTCCGCCCTCCCGTTCCAGCGGCATGACCGACATCCGGGCGGCGTGCGCGGCCACGGCAGAGCCCAGGTCCCGGCGGATCATGTGCAGACACATGTCGAGGGCGGCGGCCGCGCCGGCCGAGGTGAGGATCTGACCGTTGTCCACGTACAGCACGTCGGGCTGGACCTCGACGGCGGGGAAACGCCGTGCGAGGTCGTCGGCGGCCACCCAGTGGGTGGTGGCGCGCAGTCCGTCCAGGAGTCCGGCCTCGGCCAGTACGAACGCGCCCACGCACACGGACGCGATCCGGGTCCCGGCCGCCGCCGCGTCCCGCAGCGCGGCCAGGACGCGCGGGGACGGCGGTCCCGCCACGGGGGAGCGGCCCGGCACGATGATCGTGTCCGCCTCCGTGAGGGCGTCGAGCCCGTGCTCGACCCGCAGGGCGAACCCCCCGTCCGCGCGGACCTCTTCCGACTCGGCGCACAGCCGGACCCGGTAGCCGGGGCGGCCGTCGGGCAGGTGCGTCCAGTCGAACACCTGCATGGGAGCCGCCATGTCGAAGGGCACCACGTCGTCGAGAGCCAGGACCGCCACGGAATGCATGACGGCCACGATAGGCGGATTCCCGCCAGAGCCGTACGCCCGGGTGCCTGGGGGAAGGCGCTGTCAGCGGAGTTGGCGGGAACCCGTCGGAAGCTGTCGTTTCTGCCGCTGGGGTGATCGTCTGGCGGCTTCCTAGGGTGGGCGGGCACGCCGACCGCACCGGAGAAGGACACCCCGCCCCATGACCAAGTTCCTGCTGACCCTGCACGTCCTCGCGGCCATCGTCGCCGTCGGGCCGGTGACCGTCGCGGCCAGCATGTTCCCGCCCGCGGCCCGCCGGGCCCACGAGGAGGAGACCGGGGCCGGCACTCTCCGGCTGCTGCACCGCATCTGCCGGGCCTACGCCGGTGTCGGCCTCGCCGTCCCCGTCCTGGGTGTCGCCACCGGAGCCGCGATGGGCGTCCTCGGCGACGCGTGGCTGACCACGTCCATGGCCCTGACCGCGGCGGCCGCCGGTGTCCTCGTCGCCTTCGTCCTGCCCCGGCAGGGCGAACTCCTGGAGGAACTCACCGGACAGGGCAGCGTCGAGCGCCGCGGTACCGTCCAACTCGCCATGTTCACCGGGGTCTTCAACCTGCTGTGGGCGACCGTGACCGTCCTGATGATCGTCCGGCCGGGGTCCACCACCGGGGCATGAGCGCCGTCGGGCCGTCAAGCCCGACACCGGAATTCGCACTCCGGTGCGTGGGGGCGCCTAGACTCGACAGTCGGCCCGCGCACGTGGGCCGCGAAACGAAAGGCGCGTTGACGGGTGTTCCAGGATTCCCCCATCTACGACCGACTCGTCGCCGAGCGCGGCGACGTCCCCGCTCTGACCCGCAGGGAGGCCGAGCGCGTACGCAGGGAACTGGAGTACGTCATGCGGCCGTACCAGTCCCTCATGCCCCCGCCCGCCCCCGAGCGTCCCGCCTCGCCCGGTCAGGGCTGGGTGCCCGCCCTCCCGCCCGCCGCCCCGCGGCCGTACTGACCCGGCCTCAGGACACCGCCGAGTTGGCCCCGTTGGCCGAGGAGCGCTGCTCCGGACCCGGCCGGGCCAGCCATGCCGCGATGCTGTGCGCGATGGGCTGACCGGTCTCCACCTCGACGAAGCCGAACTGCCCCGACTGGTTGCACTCCAGGAACCACCAGGTCCCGTCCCCGTCCTCGGCGAAGTCGAAGGCGCCGTAGGCCAGTTCGGCCGCCCGGAGATACTCCCGGACGGCCGTGGCCACCCGGGGCGGGACGTCGACGGGCTGCCAGGTGGAGGTGGGCGGGGCGAAACGGACGTCCACCTCGTCGTCCGGCCCGGTGGCCTTCCGGGCGGCCAGCATCGTCTCTCCCACGACGGTCAGCCGTATGTCGGCCCGCTTGGCCACCCGCCGCTGGAGCAGGGTGGGACCGAACGCGACGGCCGCGAAGTCGGTGTCCGGGTCGACCCGGCTGGTCGGCACCGCCCGCGGCGGATCCTGCGGATGCGCGCCGGAGACCGGCTTGACCACCAGATCCGGATAGCGTTCGGCGAACTCCCGGGCGGCCTGCGGGAACGTCGTCACGATCGTGGCCGGCACGGGCAGCCCGCAGCGCTGGGCGAGCCGTAGCTGCCAGGGCTTGTGCCGGGCCCGGGCGGCCGCGTCGGGATGGTTCATCCAGCGGGCGTCACTGCCCCGCAGCATGCCGTACAGCGCCTGCGCGGACTCCTCGGTCAGCCACTCCGAGGGCACGGCGGCCCGCGCCGCGGGCGTACCCGGACGGCGGACCCAGATCGAACGCAGCCCGGAGATGCCCACCAGGCGTCCCCCGGCCGACAGATGGCCGCGGAAGCGGCCGTGCACGTACTCGCCGGACAGCGCGACCCCGTCGGTGAGATCGGCCGGATCGAGCCGGACCACCGGAACCCCCGTGGCGTTGAGGTGCACCACGACCATGTCGGCCGTCACGTCCTCTTCGCAGGTCAGAATCAACACGGTCATCAGTCGTCGACCTGTGTTCAGTCGTCGAAGTGGGTCTTGGAGCCCGCCGTCGAGGTGGTGGTCCCCAGCTCTCGCATCAGGGCGTGGTCGCGGGCCGCGACCCGGCCGTCCATGAGCACGTTCAACTGCCGTCCGGAGTCGTAGACGTACGGAGTGGTCGCCTCCAACGCCGCTGCCGGACGTGCATAGTTGAGCGCGAACGGTTGCATCGTCTCTCCCTCGCCGGTACTGCCTCTAGCGGACGGCCGTCTCCCCACGACGCCGCCGGGTCACCGACTTTCTTCGGTCCCCAGAGACTTATACGAATCGAACGAGTGATTGGTTTCGTTACACTGCGTAATCACGGTCGGCGCGAGGCCTCCCGGTCCCCCTCACCCAGCCGCAGGGCGGCCCGGTCGGCCGGGGAACCGCGCAGGGTGCGCAGGGCGAGCAGCAGGACACCGATGTCGTCGAGATACACCGGGTCCGGCACCAGATCGGTGGGCAGCACGAAGTACAGCAGCGCACCCCAGAAGACCCAGCGGGGCCCGGTGGGAAGTCCCGCCCGGCGCAGCCCGCGCCGGGTTCTGACGAGCCGTACCAGCAGTCCCACGGCCACCGCCAGCGCCAGCGCCGCGAGCACCGCGACGACGACGATCAGTGCTGTGGTCGTATCCACGGGTCGACCTCCTCCTCGGGCGCCCGACGGCGCGCTGACTGACGGATTCCCGCTTCCGGCCGCCCTAGGCGCACCGAGGGCGGCACTCACACCCGTGGCTCATCCGAGTGGCACGCCGTCGTGGACCCGCTTACGAATGGGAGACCTCAATGTCGCGGTCGCACGACGGGGGCGCGTAGCAGCGACCGCACCCTGTGTCTGGAGCAGAAGCATGACCACCGGCCCGTCAGCAGCCCACCCGAACGAACCCGCCATACCGATCGAGACGGCGTACGGCGACACCGTCGGCGACCTGGTGCGTGCCGCCGTGGCCGACCGTCCCCTGGAGGACGTCGTCCACCTCATCACCCTGCTGGAACAGTCGCCCCAGTACGCGCAGGCCACGGCCGCGGCCCTCCGTGCCGTCGGCGTGGACCGGTCCGTGGACGACGTCACCCGGCTCGTCGCCCTGCTCACCCGGCCGCCCCGCGACCCGGACAGCGCCGACGAGGCGATCCGGGCCGCCGCCGAGTCCCGTCCCGTGGAGGACGTGACCCGCCTGGTGGCCCTGCTCAACCGCTCCGAGCTGCAACCCCACTGCGGTCAGGAGGCGGTGCGGGCGGCCGCGACCGGACGGCCCGTCGAGGAGCTCGTCGAGCTGATCGGCCGGCTGGCACAGGAGAGGCCCGCGCAGCCGTCGTACGAACCGTCCGAGCCGCACCCGGCCCACGAGGAGTACTCGATGCCGGGCCCGGAGGGGTTCCCGGCGCCTCCGCCGCATCCCCCCACCCCCCGGCGGGCCGCACGCACCCCGGCCTGGCCCGGCCGCCTCGCCGCCCTCTTCCTGCTGGTGTGCGGTGTGCTCTGCTTCCCGGCGCACCGGGACGGGGCGTCGCTGCGGGTGTACGGCTTCGCCGTCGGCGTCTCGGCGCTGTGCGCCGTACTGGCTCTGCTGCTGGCGATCCGGCCCATGGTCCCGCTCCTCGCCCTGGCGGTGGTCCTGCCGGCCGGCGTGGCCGCGGGCCAGCTCCTCGACGGCCATCTCCGTCCGGCGGGCCTGTCCCGGGCCCTGGAGCTCCCGCTCGCCCCGGCGTGGCTCGCCGGTACGGCGGCGGTGTGCGCGTCCCTGGCCGCGCTGACCGCGCTCGTGGTGCAGCTGACGGTGCCGGGCCGGCCGGAGCGGGCTCTGCCGGAGCGACGGTCGGCGGAGCGCCCGGTCCGGGAGACGGCGGACGCTCCGCTGGCGCCGTAGCCGAGCGTCCTGGGGTTCCGGCCCGTCGTGAAAACTGCCGGCGCTAGGAACTGCCCCTCTCCCGGACGCCGTTGAGCACGCGGTCCGGGGTGAGGGGCAGTTCGCGGAAGCGGACGCCGGTGGCGTGGAAGACGGCGTTGCCGATCGCGGCGGCCGTCCCCACGATGCCGATCTCGCCGATGCCCTTGCTGCCCATGGGGTTGAGGTGGGGGTCGTCCTCGTCGATCCAGTGCGCCTCGATGTCGGGCACGTCGGCGTGCGTGGGCACGTGGTACGAAGCCAGGTCCGACTCGGTGAAGTCGCCGAACGCGGCGTCCATCGTGCTGCCCTCGGTGAGCGCCATGCCGAGCCCCATGGTCATCCCGCCGACGAACTGGGAGCGCGCGGTACGGGAGTTGAGGATGTGCCCGGCGGCGTACACCCCCAGCAGCCGGCGGACCCGGGTCTCGCCGGTGACCGTGTCGACGGTGACCTCCGCGAAGTGCGCGCCGAAGGCGTGCCGGGCGTAGGCGCTGTCGGCGTCGGCGCGGCCCGCGGTGTCGGCACGGGCCTCGACGCCCTCCGCCGGCAGGGGTCCTTCGGCGAGGCGTTCCGCGAGCCGGGCGCACGCCTCGTGCACCGCCCAGCCCCAGGACGCCGTGCCCGACGAGCCCCCGGCCAGCGACGCGGCGGGCAGATCGCTGCTGCCCACCTCGGTCCGCACCCGGGCGACGGGCACCCGGAGGGCGTCCGCGGCCACCTGCGCCAGCACGGTCCGGGCGCCGGTGCCGATGTCGGTGGCGTTGATCCGGACGAGGAAGCTCCCGTCGGGCCGTGCCCGCACCGCGGCCGTGGACGGTTGGGCCATGACGGGATAGACGGCGGCGGCGACTCCTGATCCCACCAGCAGTGGTCCCTCGGCGCGGGGGCCCGGGCGTGGATCGCGTGCGGCCCAGCCGAAGCGCCGGGCGCCCTCGCGCAGACACTCCACCAGGTGCCTGCTGCTGAAGGGCTTGCCGCTGTCGGGCTCGGTGTCCGGTTCGTTGACGATCCTCAACTCCACCGGATCCATGCCGAGTTCGCTGGCCAGTTCGTCGATGGCCGACTCCAGGGCGTACATGCCGGGCGCCTCGCCGGGGGCCCGCATCCAGGACGGGGTGGGCACGTCGAGCGGCGCCACGCGGTGTGCCGTACGGGAGTCGGGGGCGGCGTACATCACGCGTGCGGGCACCGCGGCCTGTTCTACGAACTCCTTGACGTGCGAGGTGTGGGTGGTGACCTCGTGGATCAGGGACACGAGCCGTCCGTCGGGGTGGGCGCCGAGGCGCAGCCGGTGCAGGGTCGGGGCCCGGTGTCCGACGACGGCGGGCAGGAAGCGGCGGGGGAGTGCCAGGGTGACCGGCCGGCCGGTGTGGCGGGCGGCCAGGGCGGCGAGCACCACGTCCGGGCGGGGCGTGCCCTTGGAGCCGAAACCGCCGCCCACGTGCTCGGCGACCACGGTGACCTGGTCCTCCGGGACGCCGAACAGGCCGGCCAGGACGCCCCGTACGACCGTGGAGCCCTGGGTGGAGGTGTGCACGGTGAGCCGGCCGTCGTGCCACTCGGCCGTCGTCGCGTGCGGTTCCATGGGGTGGTTGTGCAGCGGCGGCACCCGGTACCCGACGTCGACGCGGACGTCGGCGGCGGCGAACGCGCCCTCGGGGTCGCCGCGTTCACGGGTTCCCGGGTACCCGGCGTTGGCCTCCTCGGGGGCGTACGCGGCCGGGTGATCGCCGGTGAGCGTGACGTCGTGGTCCTCCACGGCGTAGTCGACCCGGACGGCGGCGGCACCCGCGCGGGCGGCCTCCAGCGTCTCGCCGACCACCAGGGCGACGAACCAACCCCGGTGCGGGACACGGGAGTCGCGCAGGACGGCGAGCGTGGGATCGTCCGGCTCGGAGAGCCGCGGTGCGTTCTCGTGGGTGAGCACCGCCAGGACGCCGGGCAGGTCCAGAGCGGCCGTGGCGTCGATTCCGGTGACCCGGCCGCGGGCGATCGAGGCGGGTACGGGCCAGGCGTGCGCCCGGCCGGGACGGGGCTGTTCGGCTGCGTAGCGGGCGGTCCCGGTGACCTTCTCCCGGCCTTCCCGGCGTTCGACGGGAGCGCCCAGGGCGGTGCTGTGCGCGGCGGCGTCCATGCGTTCTCCTCCTCAGGCCCTGGTGAGCCGGGTCAGCACGTCCAGGGCCAGCGAACGCGCCAGCGGCAGCTTGTAGGCGTTGTCCCGCAGCGGCTCGGCGGCGGCGAGCTCCAGGTCGACCGCGTGCTCGAACGCGGCCTGGGTGGGCGCCGCGCCCACCAGGGCCCGTTCGGCCAGGCGCGCCCGCCACGGGCGGTGTGCCAGCGCGCCGAACGCGATCCCGGCGTGGTCGACCACCCCGTCCGTCACCCGCACCACCACGGCCACCGAGGCGAGCGCGAACGCGTACGACGCCCGGTCCCTGGCCTTGCGGTAGGCCGACGGCAACCCGGCGGCGGTGGCGGGCAGCAGCACCCCGGTGATGAGCTCGCCCGGCAGGATCTCGGTGTCCCGCTCCGGATGTGCCCCCGGCAGCCGGTGGAAGTCGGCCACGGGCACGCTCCGGGCGCCCTCCGTGCCGTACAACTCGACGCGGGCGTCCAGCGCGGCGAGCGCGACGGCCATGTCGGAGGGGTGGGTGGCGATGCAGTGCGGGGAGTGGCCGAGCACCGCGTGGTCCCGGTGCACGCCCTCGCGCGCGCCGCAACCACTGCCCGGGGCACGCTTGTTGCAGGGTTTGGAGACGTCCTGGAAGTAGGGGCAGCGGGTGCGCTGGAGCAGGTTGCCGGCCGTGGTGGCCGCGTTGCGCAACTGCCCCGAGGCGCCCGCGAGCAGGGCCTGGGACAGGACGGGGTAGCGCTCGCGGACGGCCGGATGGGCGGCCAGGTCGCTGTTGCGGACCGTGGCACCGACGCGCAGTGAACCGTCGGGCAGCTCCTCGACCCCGTCCAGGGGCAGACGGCTGACGTCGACGAGCGTGTCAGGTCGCTCGACGCCGAGTTTCATCAGGTCGACCAGGTTGGTGCCGCCGCCGAGATAGCGGGCGCCGGGGCGGGCGGCGAAGAGTTCGGCCGCCTCTTCGGGGGTGGTGGCCCGTACGTAGTCGAAGGTCTTCACCGGATCACGTCCTCGACCGCGTCGACGATGCGTGGATAGGCGCCGCAGCGGCACAGGTTGCCGCTCAGCCGCTCCCGGATCTCGGCCCGGTCCAGCGGCACCGGCCGGCCGGCGGGCGTGTCGCCGGTGACGTGCGAGGGGTGGCCCGCGGCGGCCTCGTCGAGCATGCCGAGCGCCGAGCACAGCTGGCCGGGCGTGCAGTAGCCGCACTGGAAGGCGTCACGGTCCAGGAAGGCCCGTTGCAGGGGGTGGAGTTGCTCCCCGTCGCCGCCGAGGCCCTCGGCGGTCCGGATCTCGCAGCCGTCCAGGGCGACCGCCAGCAGCAGACAGCTGTTGACACGGCGCCCGTCCACCAGGACCGTGCAGGCCCCGCACTGGCCGTGGTCGCAGCCCTTCCTGGCACCCCACAGATCCAGGTCCTCGCGCAGCACGTCGAGCAGGACGCGCCGGTGGTCGACGAGCAGCGTGTGGGGTTTGCCGTTGACCGTGAGTGTCGTCTCCGAGCAGGTGGCGCTGTCGTCGTTCTCGCCGCTCATGATGACGGTGACCTTCCGGACGGGCCGAGGTGCTGTCCCCACCGCGTATCCACAGTCGGCCCTCTGACACCTCCCGTCTCCCGGGTGGGACCTCCGCCTAGGCTGGCGTGCATGGACGCCGACGTACTGCGTGCTGCCTACGAGGCCTTCGCCGCCGTCGTACGCCCCCTGGGCGACGAGGAGTCCTGGCGGCCCACCGGCTGCACCGGCTGGGCGGTGCGTGACCTGGTCTTCCACTGCGCCGGGGACGCCCAGCGCGCCCTGGTCGCACTGCACACCCCCACTGAGGGGCCGCCCGACCGGGACGCCGTGACCTACTGGCGGGACTGGGCGCCGGACCCCGTCGGCGCGGCGAACGGGCGGCGCTGGAACCGGGTGTGCGCCGGCATGTTCCTGGACTTCCGTGAGCTGCGCGACCTGTACCTGGAGACCACCGCGGCCACCGTGCGGGCCGCCGCGGACACCCCGGCGGAGCTGCGGGTCTCCACCCAGGGCCATGTCCTGACCGCCGCCGACCTGGCGTCCACCCTCGCCGTCGAGGCCACCGTCCACCACCTGGACCTCGTCACCGACCTGCCGGACGCGCCCGGCCCGGCCCCCGAAGGGCTGGCCGCGGTGCGGACCACCCTCGACGGGCTCCTCGGCCGGCCCCTGCCGCTCGACTGGAGCGACGAGCACTACGCCCGCGCCGCCACCGGACGCGCGCCGCTGACGGACACCGACCGCCTCGCGCTCGGCGCCGACGCGGACCGCTTCCCGCTCTTCAGCTGAACCGCCTCTTCAGCTCATCAGCCCGGCCGCTTCCCTCTTCAGCCGCTTCAGCTGATCCGCCGCCCCGCCTCCCGCTCTTCAGCCGATCCGCTGGTCAGGGTCCTCGTCGCGGGCCGCGGGCCGCAGGGTGCCCTTCCAGCGACCGAAGGTCCGCGAGAGCTGCTGCAACGGCGAGCCCGCCTGCGGGTCGGCCGGGATCTCGGGCGCCGGGGCGTTCTCGCGGTAGATGGCCAGCGCCTCGTTCGCCCGCTCGGCGGCCTCCCGGTACAGGTCCCGGGACTTGGTCATGGCCTCCAGCGCCTCGGCGTACATCGCCACCAGCGCGCGCTCCCGCTCGAGTTCCTCCTCCAGGGTCAGCAGCTGCCACTGCTCGCGCAGCGCGGTGAGGGCCGCCTCGCCGCCCTCGGGCAGCGGCTTCGGCATCGAGGCGTAGCGCGTGACGGTCGCGAGCAGTTCGGTGGGCTCCGAGCCGTCGAGGAACACATTGCGTACGGAGAAATCCTGGCCGTCGTAGCCGGGCGGCACCGGCGTCCCCGGCAGCACGACGGCCCCACCGCGCGGCACCTCCACGCCGAACTCCTTCACGGCCCAGTTCAGCACCCGCAGCTGATGCGGCTGCGCCCGGTGCTCGACGACCCGGTGGCGCAGGCCGGGCGGCAGCATGTCGGCCAGGGGACGGCGGCCGCCCTGGCCCGGGGTCATGGCCTCGTGGATGACGACGTGCACGGCCCAACTGCCGCGCACGGCCTGCCGCAGCACCCGCCGGACGTCCTTGTCCTCCTCGGGCAGCACGCTCAGATCCCGCAGCCGCAGTCCCGTGGCGGCGTCCCGGTCCCAGAAGACGTCCTCGCTCTCGGGCCAGAACATGGTCGCGGGCGAGGGCCAGCGCAGATCCCACGGTTGTTCCGCCTCCGCCGCCAGCACCCACTCCTGACTGCCGCTGGAGACGGGGGACAGCGAGAGGCGGGCCCGGACGGTCACCTCGTCCCCGACCCGCCAGCGGGCCTCGAAGATCCGCTCCGGGAGGTCGTCGGTCCCGGACGGCTCCTGGAAGTCGTCGAGGGCCGCGCTCTCCTTCAGTCGCTCCAGACTTCGGCGCAGGACGTCCGCCGCGTCGGATCCGAGATGGCGGCCGCGGGCCAGCCAGACGGTGGAAGGTGCCGTGGAGTCTGCCGTGGGAGTGCTTGACATGGGTCCATCTGTGAGAGGGGGTGGTGCGTGCCAGGGCCAAGTATCGTCGCCGCCGGCCCGTCCGGGCCAGGCGGGGTCCGGCAGCCGGACGGCGCCCGCGCACACGGGGCGCACAAGGTCCACACCGAGCAACCTTCTTTCACTTGTGCCCGGTTCACGGTCCGCCACGCCAGAATGACCTCTCGAACAGGGCCCGCCCACCATCCGCATTGGGGCGAGCCCTGTTCGCCGTTTCCACCGGATCGTGCGTTTCGGCTCGCTGAATATATCGGGAGCCGATATATTCGCGTTCATGGCACCGAGGAACATGACACAGGCGGCGTTCTTCGTACTGACCGCCCTCGCCGATCAGCCGCGGCACGGCTACGGCATCCTGCGCGAGGTCGAGGAACTGTCCGAGGGGGCCGTGCAGATGCGCGTCGGCACCCTCTACGGCGTACTGGACCGGCTCACCGCCGACGCACTGATCGTGCTGGACCGCGAGGAGGTGCAGCAGGGCCGGCTGCGGCGCTACTACCGGCTCACCGACGAGGGGACCGCGGCCCTGGACGCGGAGGCGGAGCGGCTCGCCGCCGGGGCGAGCGCCGCCAAGAAGCGGATCGCCGAGGGGCGGCGCGGTCCGGGACCCGCCCCGGGCCGTACGTCCGGAACGACCGACGGGCCCGTCGCCGGCCCCGGACTCGCCGGAGGTCTGGCATGACGACCCTGCTGGAGACCCGCTACCGCGCCGTGCTGCGTCTGCTGCCCGCCTACTACCGGCGCGAGCGCGAGGAGGAGATGGTCGAGACCTACCTCTGGGACATCGACCAGGAGACCCAGGAGCAGAGCCGGCCCACCCTCGGCGAGGTGGCGAGCGTTCTCGCGCTGGCCGTGCGCTCCAGGCTCGGCGCCGGTGGCGCGCCCCGCCGGTACGCCCTGCTGGGCTCGGCGGTCCGCCTCTTCGCGCTCTTCGCCGTACTGCTCCAGGCGGCGTCCGCCATGGTCGACCGGGTGCTGGGCCTGACCTGGGCGTCCACCCGAGGCGGGAGTCAGTGGGACCTGTTCACGGACGGCTTCACCGGCCACGGCGTGTGGGCCGGCGTCGGAGCGGTCGCCCAGTGGTTCCTGCCGCTGCTGTGGACGGTTTCCTACTTCGCCCTGCTGCACGACCACCGCCGTCTGGCCCAGGTGTCCGCGCTGGTCGCGGCCCTGCCCACGCTCTGGCCGCTGTTCGACCTGTGGGCCCTCGACTTCGCGCCCTCGGACTCCGCCTATGTCGTCGCGGCCACCGTGCTGGCGTGGTCGTCGGCGCTGGCCCTGTGTGCGGCCCACCACCGCGACGCGCCCCCGGCCGCGCTCCCCGCGGGCGCGCCCGGACTGGTCTTCGCCGCCTGCTGTGTGCTGATGGGCGGCTCGGTGGTGGTCCTGCCCGACGGGGTCGACACCGCCTGGGCGCTCGTCACCTGCTATCTCGTGACGGCCCTCGCCTGGCTGCTCTACCGCGTCCGGGGCGGGAGGCGCGGCCCCGCCGCCGGGGAGGCCGCCGCCCTCGCGGCCCTGGGGCTGCTCCTCCTGGCGGTCCGGATCACCGCGGTGTACCCGTGGCTCGACGACCTGCCCGGCACCCTGCGGGTGGGGGTCCTGAGCCAGGCGGCGGCCCTGGTCGCCCTGACCGCCGCGCTGACCGTCGTGAGCGGACGCGACCTGCTCAGCCGTGGTACGTGATGTACCCGTTGCCGTCCCGGTCGTCGCTGCTCGCGGTGTACGCGTGGGTGTCGGCGTGCGCGCCCGAGGGCTTGAAGAAGCGGATGGTGTCCTTGTCGTTGTTCCAGATGAAGTTGCAGTTGTTGCGGTAGACGACGTTCCTCGCGTCCGAGTCGGTGCCGTGGCCGCCGCGCAGCTTCACGTAGTCGCCGGGCTGGAGCGTGTGGTTCTTCGTGAACGTGAACTTGTTGGTGCTGGTGGAGTCCCTCACGACGTACCCCTTGAGGTTCACCGTCGCGGTCCGCGAGTAGTTCTTGATCGTCAGGTACTCCTCGTCGGTGTTGCCGGTGGAGCAACTGTTGGAGTCCCGGCCCGGGGCGTCGTACTGGACGCCCTTGATCTTCAGTGCCGACGAGTACTCGGTCGCGTGGGCCGGAACGGCGGTCAGCACGGTCAGCGCACCCGCGGCCGCCACGGCGGCTATGTGTCCTCTGCGCATCGAAAAAGCCCCCCTGTGAAGGTCTGGTGAAGAAGACCTGGAGCGTATACAACGCGGAGCGCCAGGGGGGCTTTTCGGTTGAATCAGTAACCGACTCGGAATGTCGCGTCCTGCTGGTCCGTGGCGGTGGAGATCGGGTCGATGCGCAGGACGTAGTCGGCGTGCCGGATGTAGCGGGTCGGGTTGTTGTACGAGCGGAAGGACGCCCAGCTCGCGTCCGCGAGGCCCGCCGTGCGGTAGAAGGTGGCGTCCCCGGCGAACGTCGAGGTGCCGTCGTTGACGTCGAGCCGGAGCTGGTAGTTGTAGTGCCGCAGATAGCGGTCGGGGTAGTTGACCGACCGGAAGGAGACCCCGGAGCTGTCGGCGAGCCCCGGGACGAGCGTCCACAGGGAGTCCTTGTACGGCTCGACCGGGTACTCGTCGATCCGGCCCACGTAGTTGGAGTGGCGGACGTAACGGGCCGGGTAGTTGTAGGACTTGAGCCGGTTCCAGGCCGGCGCGCCCCACTTGGCGAGCAGGTTGTTGTACTCGGCCGTGGTGATCGTCGCGATGCCGCAGTGCTTGGAGTTGACCGGCTGGGTGTAGGTCCTCTGGTCCAGCGCGGTCCAGGTGCCGGTGGCGGGGCTGCTGGACTGCCAGGCGTAGAAGACGCCGTTGGGCGTGTAGGTGTCGCCCCAGAGCCACCAGGTGCCGGACGTCAGGGACTTCACGACGGTCGGCGCCTCGGTGCCGCCGTGGGCCACGCCCGCGCTGAACTCGGTGAAGCTGCCCGGGTTCAGTGAGGTGGAGCGCGCGGACACCAGAGTCTGGTTCTTCTTGAAGAAGAGGTAGTTGTAGCCGTTCACGCCCAAGGCCATGTCGCCGTCGATGACGTCGTAGCCCGGGTCGAAGAAGACCTGCGGGGCGGAGGCGGTGACGAAGTCGCTGGTGTAGTTGACCATGATCACGTTGTGGCCGCTGCTGTTCACCGAGGAGTAGATGACCGCGTACTGGCCCCGGCCCGCGTCCCAGAACGCCTCCGGCGCCCAGCTGTGGGTGGTCATGTCGTGCAGTTTCAGGCGCCGGTAGCCGGTGAAGGTGCGCAGGTCGGCGGAGTCCCAGACATGGATGTACTGGCTGTTGTAGTTCCAGTCGGTGCCCTTGAGGTCGGTGGCGAGCACCACGAACGTGCCGTCCTGCTTGCGCATCAGGAACGGGTCGCGCAGGCCGAGCGCGCCCGCGGTGGGGGTGACCAGGGGGTTGTTCTGGTTGAGCGGTGTCCAGTTGAGCCCGTCGGGGCTGACGGCGAGGTGGAGGCCGTAGTCGGTGCCGTCACCGAGGTTGGTCGACTCGGTGAAGTAGACCATCGCGTACGCCGAGTCGGCGGCGTGCGCGGTGCCCGCGCCGAGGGCCAGGGCGAGCGGTACGGCCGCCGTCATGCCCAGCAGGCCGCGACGGGACAGGTGGGGGTTTGCGCTCATCGTGTTCTCCAAGGTGGCGTGCGGGGGGACACCTCAACGACCGATATTTCGAACGGAGTTCGGTAAATCGATCAGAAGGTAGGCCCTGGCCATGAGCGCGTCAATCATCCGGCCGCACTTTTGTGATTCCTGTGCACCCCGGGGCGCGGGAGCGCGCCCCGGGGTGGGTCGGTCGGCGCTGGAGCGGGTGGTTCAGCGCTGGGTGTAGATGAAGCCGATCTTGTCGACCTCGTCGCCCGTACGGCCGTGGAAGCCGGCGATCTGCCAGCCGGTCGGCGCGGTGCGGGTCACGCAGTCCGAGGTCGTGGTGCCGCCGGCCAGCGTGCGGCCGAGGCTGGTCGTGAACTTGGCGTAGAAGATACGGGTGTTGCCGTCCTTGACGCCCTGGCACAGCTGCGCCGAGGTCAGGTACTCACCGCTGCCCAGCGTCAGCGAGGAGGCCGTGCCGCCGGTCCCGCCGTGGCTGAGCGTGGTGCCGTTCGCCAGCGTCAGGCTCAGCTGGTCGACCCGGGAACCGGCGCGCAGTCCGACGGTGGTGGCGCGGGCGCCGGCGGGGACACCGGTGATGTCGTTGAAGTAGTCGCCGTGCGGGCCGCCGAACTGGTCGCTCAGCTGGAAGGCGGCGTTGCGCGACCAGCTGAACCCGACCGCGATCGGGTCGTGGTCGGAGAGCATCAGCCCGTCGCCGGTGAGGAACTTGGCGTGCTCGTTGTTGTACGACGTCGCGTTCAGCGAGACGAGCTTGCTGCCCCGGTAGAGGACCTTGTCGACGACCTCGCAGGTGTTGGGCACGGTGGCCCCGGTCTGGTCGCAGACCAGGGCGTCGCTGCCCTTGGCGGGCGGGGTGCCGCCGCGGATCAGCTGGACCCAGGCGTCGGTGAGGCCGTTGGCCGCGGCGAACTCGCCGATGGTGTCGCCGGAGCGGGTGTAGCGCGTGTTGGTGTCGCCCATGACGACCACCGCGTTGCCCTTGGAGTGGCTGTTGATGAAGGCGGTGAGCTGGTTGAGGTTGTCCGCGCGCGAGGCGAGGTCGCCGTCGTTGGTGCCCGCGTTGGTGTGCAGGTTGTAGAAGTCGACGTAGACGCCCTCGGCGAGGCGCTCCCGCATGAAGGTGAAGCCCTTCGGGGTCAGGCAGTCGCCCGAGTCGTACTGGCAGGAGTTCCAGCGCACCCGCTCGAAGTCGTCCACGTCGTAGGGGATCTTCGAGAGGGTGTTGAGACCGCTGCCGATGCCGGCGCCACCGCTGGTGGGGGTGCGGTAGGCGTGGGCGGTGTCGCCCGCGTAGAGGTAGGCGTGGTAGTTGAAGTCCTCCTCCACATGGACGATGTCGTACGGCGCGATCCGCTGGCCGATCGCCGTGGTGCTCGGCTCGCGCGGGGTCGGCGCGCTGGAGATGGCCTCGGGCAGGCCGGCCACGTTGTAGCTGAGGACGCTGAAGCTGCCCGAGTCGGCGGCCGAGGCGGCCGGGGCGGCCGCGGTGAGCCCGCCGAGGACGGCGGTGGCCGCCGCCAGACAGGCGAGGAGTCTGCGCATGGGGAGTGTCTCCTGAAGGAGTGGCGCGGGTGGTGCTGGCGGGACAGAAGTTACCGCCGGTTACCCCATGTTGTCGCGGGTCCGTGCACTCATCTTCCGTCAAGTCGCCCAGGGCTGGCGGGGTGTTGGGGCCCCGCGCCCGCCTCCGTTCACCCTCGCTTCACGCGCGGTGGCTGAAATTCGGCCCTGCGGATGTGGCCGTTCCAGATCGATAGGAGGTGTGGAATTTCCGCGCGGCATATCTGTCTACGATATGAAGATCGTACGGAGAGGGAACGCGCGTGAGTGAACCACCAGTCCTCGTCTGCCCTGAGTGCGGGGCGCCCCGGGCGGCGGACGGCACTCCCTCCTGCACCTGCGCGCACCGCGCGGCCGAGGCCCACCTGGAGTCCCGTACGGCCGAGGCGGCGGCCGCCGAGGACTTCGATCCGGTGCGGATCCGGCCGTTCGTGGAGGTCGGCGAGGAGCCCGTGGACCCGGCCGACGAGCCCGAACAGCCGAGCACCACAGGGGACTTGCCGACCGCGGGTGACGTGGTGTCGCCTGCCCCCGTCGAAGAGCCGGCCGTTCAGTCCCCGGCCGACGGCGAACCCGGCCGCCCCGGACGGCGGACGGTACTCCTCGCGGGAGCCGGGGCGGCCGTCGCCGTCCTGGTCACCGGCGGATTCGTCGGCGGACTCTTCTCGTACGACGGCCCCGCGCGCGACGGCTCGGTGGCCGGCGGTGTACGGGCGGGCGTACCGGAGCAGTCGCCGCAGTCGAGCGGCCCGTCCGCCATCTCCCCTTCCACTACGGCGACTTCGACCGAGGCGTCCGCGTCGCCCTCCTCCTCGCCGAGCGCGGACCCGAGCGGCAGCGCGACCCCGTCGGGCCCGCCCACCCCGACCCCGACCCTCGCGCCCTCCAGCGCCGCCGCCACCTCGACCGTGGCCCCGAGGCCGACCGTCTCGAACGGGCAGCCCCCGGTGCTCCGTTACGGCGACCAGGGCGCCGAGGTCGTCGAGCTGCAACTCCGCCTGAAGCAGGTCGGGCTCTACGACGGGGAGGCGGACGGCGACTTCAGCCGGGCCGTCGAGAGCGCGGTGCGCACCTACCAGGTCACCCGCTTCGTCCTCCAGGACGACTCGGGGGTGTACGGCACGGAGACGCGGGCCTCGCTGGAATCCGAGACCACGGAGCCGTGACGCGTTCTCCGGTCAGGGCTGTCGCCGGTGCTCGTCGGACGGACGGGACCGGTCGTAGGGGCGGGGGTAACGCGTGGGCGCATACGGAACATAGCGGGCCGCCGAGGCCGGATCGGCTTTCGTGGCACGGGAGTTGAGCGTGGCGGGATCGCTGCCGCGCCAGTGGCCGGTGGTGATGCGGTCCTCCAGGGTGTGCAGCGCGGCGATCTGCTCGCCCGGACTGAACGTGCAGTGGCCCGCGTTGTCGACAAAGCGCTGCCGTAGCAGGGGCGCCGAGCCCGCGGCCGTGGCGGCCCGGCGGTAGGCGCTCTCGGACTGCACCGGGATCAGCGCGTCGCCGGTGGTGTGGATGTTCAGCTGGGGCCTGGTGAGACGGCCGGTGAAGGTGCTCGTCCGGCTCATCCACCGGACCGCCTTGGCGTCGGCACGGACGCGCGGGGCCCTGTCGAGGGCGTTGAGGTCGGACGTCAGGGACAGGCCCGCCTTCGCGTACAGCTCCTCGACCTCCTTGAGGTACGGGGAGCGGTGGAGCATGGCGCGGTGGTCGACGCCGGTGTTCCACGACATGGAGCCGCCGGCCCGGGACTCGGCCTCCTGGCGCCAGACGAAGGCCGGGAACCGCACCAGCCCGAGAACGGCCTGGTACTGGCCGGTCTGCTGGGCGTCCCGGTCCGTGGGTGCGGGCCGGGGCTGCGACGGGTCGTTCCAGCCGGGGATGTTGTGCAGGGCCGCGGCGAGCGCGATGCGGGCCCGGCCGTCGGCGGTTCGCTGCGCCCCGGCGAGCACGGCGGTCATCGCGTCGGACGCCTCGGTGGCGGCGGTCTGGTTCGGCAGCCGGGTCAGGGGGATGCCGGAGCCGGGGGCGAGGAGTGTCCTGAGGGCGAAGACCGGGTCCAGTGTGCTGTTCCAGTTGGCGACACCGCCCTGCACCAGCCCGCACATCGACAAGGACCCGGCCAGTCGGGACGCGTGACGCTCCGCCAGGGCGGTGGTGACCAGACCGCCGTAGGAGGTGCCCCAGGCCAGGGTGCGTCCGGCGCGGCCGAAGCGGGCGGTGAACGTGTCGAGGGTGGCCAGTTGGTCGGGCACGGTCTCGGTCACGGCCCAGCCGGTGGTGGCGTACGAGGATCCGATCAGCGCGTAACCCTGCTTCAGGAGCAGGGACTTGGTGGTGTCGTCGGGCGCGTTGCGCGCCGGGTTGGGCGCGCCGGCCGGGGTGTAGCCGTGGCTGTAGAGGAGGACCGTGCCGTTCCAGTCGGCGGGTACGTCCATGAGGTAGGCCGCTCCGGACGGCAGCCGGCCCTCGACATGGACGTCCTCGGCGGCGGCGTGGGCGGCCGGGGCGACGGGGGCGGCGAGCAGCAGTGCCGCGACGGCGACGAGCGTACGGGTGCGGATGCGGTGCATCACGAGACGTGGGCTCCTTGGCGCAGTCCGGTTTTCCTGCGGTCGGGGGGACTGACACCGCGAAGGTAGGCGTGTACATTGCGGGCGTCAATGATGTGCACAACATCAATGGGCGGGTCATGAGGTGTCTGCCGCCTCGTCAGGAGGGCCCCATGCGAAGGCGCATGCTCGGACTGGCCGTTGCGGTGATGACCCTCGCGGGTGCCGCCGGATGCGGATCGTCGGACTCCGGCAGCGGCGGCGCGTCGTCCGCGGGCGGCGGGAAGAAGACCCGGGTGACGGTCGGGGTCATCCCCATCGTCGACGTGGCGCCCCTCTATCTGGGGCAGAAGAAGGGGTTCTTCGCCAAGCGCGGGATCGAGCTGAAGACCGTCACCGCGCAGGGCGGGGCGGCCATCATCCCCGGGGTGGTGAGCGGGCAGTTCCAGTTCGGCTTCAGCAACACCACCTCGCTGATGCTCGCGCAGACCAAGGGCGTGCCCGTGAAGTCGGTGGTCAACGGGGCCGCGTCCAACGGCAAGGTGGGGGCCGACGTCACCGCCGTCCTCGTCAAGAAGGACAGCACCGTCAAGTCCGCGAAGGATCTCGCCGGGCGCACCGTGGCCGTCAACACGCTCCAGAACATCGGGGACACCACGGTCCGCGAGTCGGTGCGCAAGGCCGGCGGTGACCCGGCGAAGGTGAAGTTCGTCGAGATCCCCTTCGACCAGATGCCGGCGGCGCTGGACGGCGGCCGCGTGGACGCCGCGTGGATGGGGGAGCCGGCCCAGACCGTCGCCAAGGCGCAGGGTGCCCGGGTCGTCGCCTCGCCCTTCGCCGAGACCGATCCGAAGCTGACGGTCGCGACCTGGTTCACCTCGGCGAAGACCGTGCAGCAGGACCCGGCGCTGGTGAAGAACTTCACCGAGGCGATGACGGAGTCGCTGGCGTACGCCAGCGGTCACCCGGACGAGGCCCGGCAGATCCTCACCACCTACACCAAGATCGGCGGCGATGTGCTGAGCGGGCTCATCCTGCCCAGCTGGCCGGCCGAGGTCGACACGGCCTCCCTGGAGAAGCTCGCCGCCCTCGGCGAGGAGGACGGCATCTTCGGCGGCAAGAAGCCGGACATCCAGGCCCTGTTCTCCTGACGGGTCCCCATGTCTTCCGGCGGGGCCGACGTCAGGCCTTCGGGCGCCGGCCGCTGCGCCTCGGGGCAGGCTCGGCGCCGTCGAGCAGAGTGCGGCGGCGCTCCTCGCCGTGCTCCTCCACCTGGAGGACGACCTGCCGGAGCCCCTCGGCGAGGCCCCGGCACTCCGCGTCGCTGAGGCCGGCCGTCACGAAGGCCTCCTCCTCGTTGAACGCCGGGAACACCCGCTGCATCAACTCCTCGCCCTTCTCGGTGAGTCGGAGCAGCACCAGGCGCCCGTCGGTCGGGTGACCGGAGCGGCTGAGCAGCCCGCGCGACTCCAGGGTGCGGGCCACACCGGTGAGGGTGCCCTTGGAGATCCCGGCCTCCTCGGCGACATGCCGGGTCTCCGACTCGCCCCACACCCACACGACCCACAGCACCACGAAGGCCGTCCAGGTCAGGTCGGAGCCGCGCAGGACGGAGTTCTCCAGGTGCTGGCGCACCGCGGACGCGGCCCGGTAGATGTTCGCCACGGCCGCCATCCGGTCCCGGCGGATCGCGAACCCGCCGAGCTTCTCGGCCGCGAGCTTCTCGGCTTGGGTGATGGATCGCTGGCCGGGCACGGGCGGCTCCTTCGTCGGGCGGAGGTCGTTCGTCGGGCGGAGGTCGTTCGGACTCAAATTCTAAAGGGCCTGGTGGTCGGTGTGAGGGTTGAGCACCCGATAAGTTCGAAGTCTCTCGTAGTTTGACAGCTATCGTACTTTGCGCTTGGCTCGATGCCGGGAGTACGGCGCCGCCGGCGCCGTCCGACGGGACGGGGATGCGCGATGACCAGGACGGTACGGTTCCATGAGCTCGGCGGACCGGACGTGTTGAGGATCGAGGACGTCGAGGTCGGCGCACCGGGCCCCGGCGAGCTGCTGGTCCGCGTGGACGCGATCGGTCTCAACCGCGCCGAGGCCCTGTTCCGCAGCGGCAACTACATCGAACCGGTCAAGGAGTTCCCGGCCCGCCTCGGCACCGAGGCCGCGGGTGTGGTCGAGGCGGTGGGCACGCGGGTGAGCGGGTTCGCGGCGGGACAGCCGGTCAGCGTGATCCCCGCCTTCTCGATGAACGACCACGGCGTCTACGCCGAGCGCGCGATCGTGCCCGCCCACGCCGTCCTGCACCGCCCGGAAGGGCTCGACGCCGTCACGGGCGCCGCGGTCTGGATGCCGTACCTGACCGCGTACGGCGCCCTCGTCGAGGTCGGCGGCATGCGGGCGGGTGACACCGTCGTCCTCACCGCCGCCTCCAGCAGTGTCGGCCTGGCCGCGATCCGGACCGCCCGCCGCGTCGGCGCCACCCCTCTCGCCACCACCCGCAGCCCCGCCAAGAAGGACGCGCTGTTGGCCGCCGGAGCGGCCGAGGTGATCGTCACCGACGAGGAGGACGTCGCCGCCCGCGTGCTCGAACTGACCGCCGGACGCGGCGCCGAGTTCGTCTTCGACGCCGTCGCCGGACCGGGCGTCCGCGACCTCGCCCGCGCGGTGGCGCCCGGCGGCACGCTCTTCCTGTACGGCGCCCTCAGCGGCGAACCCACCCCGTACCCGGGCTTCGACCTCGGCATGCCCGCACTGAACATGCGCACCTACACCGTCACCCGGGAGACGACCGCCGACCCCGAACGGCTGCGTCGCGCCGCGCAGTTCGTCACCTCCGGGCTGAGCGGCGGGGCGTTCGCACCGGTCGTCGACCGGGTCTTCGGCCTGGACGAGATCGTGGCGGCGCACCGCTATCTGGAGGCGGGGACGCAGATCGGGAAGATCGTGGTGACCGTCGACCACTGACGGGCGCTAGCCGCGCGCCCCCCGCCGCTCCGTCCAGAGGTCGGTGTTCCAGCCCAGGAGCCGCACGAGCTCCTCGTCCGGGGAAGCGGGCCGGGGTCCGCCGGAGGGGGTGTGGGTGCCCCGGGAGATGTTGCCGCTGACGGTGATGTTGTGCTCCACGCGGGGGCGGCGAAGCCGCTCGTACAGGGCGAGCGCGGTGTCCGTGTCCGGGGTGTCCCGCAGCGACTTCGCGAGGACGACGGCGTCCTCCAGCGCCATCGAGGCACCCTGGCCGGTCGCGGGGGAGGCCGCGTGCGCCGCGTCCCCGACCAGCAGGGTCCGGCCGGAGCGCCAAGGGGTGCCGGTGGGGATCTCGGTGGCGTTGGTGACCATGAGCTCCTCGCCGGTCGCCGCGACCAGGTCCGCGGCCGGCGTGGCGTCCTCGCGGAGCAGCGGCAGCAGCCGCTCGCGCCATTGGGCGGGCGTGCCCGACGCCAACTCCTCGGCGGACAGCGGATCTCCGCTCACCCGGGCGAACCAGTACGTCTCACCCTCGGGCGACACCGCGTAGCCGAAGGCGGCCCCGCTGCCGCGGACCATGGTGATGCACGCCTCCGGTCCGGAGGGAGCGGCGGCGCGTGTGCAGCCGTAGAAGACGTACTGGCCGGAAGGGAACGGCCGGGTCGGGGGCGAGACCGACCGGCGTACGGCGGAGTTCAGGCCGTCCGCGCCGATCAGCAGGTCACCGCTGGCGGCGGAGCCGTCGGTGAAGTGCGCGGTGACGCCGTCGGGGCCGTCCTCGACCGACGCGAGGCGTGCGCCGTGCCGCAGGGGGATGCCCCGGCGGACCGCCTCGGCCTGGAGCGCGGAGTTGAGGTCGCCGCGCCGCAGGCACCGGTAGTTCAGCAGCGGGTCCAGGGCCTCGCCCATCGGCGCGTGCGCCAGCTCGGTGCCCCGGTCGTCCAGGACCCGCAGCGAGGTCAGCGGGAAGCCGATCGCGGTGACCGCCGCGGAGGCGTCCAACTGGGCCAGCGCGCGCATGCCGTTGCTCGCCAGGGTGAGGAACGCGCCGATGTCCTCGGCCGAGTCGGGATGGGCCTCGTGCACCGCGACCTCGAAGCCCGCCTTGTGCAGCGCCAGGGCCGTCGCCGTACCGGCGACACCGCCGCCGATGACCAGTACGCGTGCCACACCCACCCCGTTCGTCCCGCGTCCGCCCGCACGGCCGTACAGGCACGAGGGGAACGACCGGACGCGGGCCGGGGTTCCGCCGGTCGGCAGCGGAAAGCCGGTCGCACCTCCCCTGAGGGACTCCGGCACGACCGGCTTTCTGTTCGGATCAGGCGCCGCTCTCCCGCAGCATGTCCTCGCGCTCGACGAGCTTCACGCGCTCGCGGCCCTGCGGCTCGCCCAGCGCCTTCTCGGCGGCGTCCAGCTTGTACCAGCCCTCCCAGGTGGTGAAGCGGACGTTCCGCTCGGCGAGGAACGCGTCCACGGCCTCCGGCTCCGGCGAACCGGGCGTCTGGAGACGGTCGTTGGCGAAGTCGTCCAGGAGGTTCGACACCGTCTCGTTGGCGTCGCCCTTGGTGTGGCCGATCAGACCGACCGGGCCGCGCCGGATCCAGCCGGTGACGTACGTCGACTGCAGGTGCTCGCCGCTCTCCTGCATGACCCGGCCGCCCTGGTCCGGGACCGTGCCCGAGTCGATGTCCCAGGGCAGCTTGGGCAGCTTGTCGGAGAGGTAGCCGACCGCGCGGTAGACCGCGGAGACGTCCCAGTCCTTGAACTCGCCGGTGCCCTTGACGTTGCCCGTGCCGTCCAGGGCGGTGCGCTCGGTGCGCAGGCCCACGACCTTGCCGTCCTCGCCGAGGATCTCGGTGGGCGACTCGAAGAAGTGCAGGAACAGCTTGTGCGGACGGTCACCGACGTCGCGGATCGCCCAGTTCTCCAGGGTCTTGGCGACCATGTCGGCCTGCTTGTTGCCGCGCCGGGTCTCGATCGAGCCCTCGTCGTAGTCGATGTCCTCGGGGTCGACGATGACCTCGATGTTGGGGGAGTGGTCCAGCTCCCGCAGCTCCATCGGGGAGAACTTCGCCTGCGCCGGGCCGCGGCGGCCGAAGACGTGGACCTCCAGCGCCTTGTTGGCCTTCAGGCCCTCGTACACGTTCGGCGGGATCTCCGTCGGGAGGAGCTCGTCGGCGGTCTTGGCCAGGATGCGGGCCACGTCGAGTGCCACGTTGCCGACGCCGAGGACGGCGACCTTCTCGGCCTCCAGGGGCCACGTGCGTGGCACGTCCGGGTGGCCGTCGTACCAGGAGACGAAGTCGGCGGCGCCGTACGAGCCGTCGAGCTCGATGCCCGGTATGCGCAGCTCGCGGTCGGCCGTCGCGCCCGTGGAGAAGATCACCGCGTCGTAGAAGGCGCGCAGGTCGTCCAGGCTGATGTCGGTCGGGTAGTCGACGTTGCCGAAGAGGCGGATCTGCGGCTTGTCGAGCACTTGGTGCAGGGCCGTGATGATGCCCTTGATCCGGGGGTGGTCCGGGGCCACGCCGTAGCGGATCAGTCCGAACGGGGCCGGCATCCGCTCGAAGAGGTCGATGGAGACACCGGGCTCGGCGGCCACATCGGACTTGAGCAGCGCGTCGGCTGCGTAGATCCCGGCGGGGCCGGCTCCGACGATGGCTACCCGCAGGGGGCGGGGCATGATCAGGTTCCCTTCGAGCGGTGACAGATCAACTCGAGGGAAGCCTAAGCTAAGGCAAGCCTAACCCGGTACGCGGGTCCGATCTATGGGCTCATAAGATCGGCTTATGGGTGGCCAAAGGCGTCCATGGGGGTCACGGCAGCGGTTGTTCCGCCCAGATGACCTTGCCCGCCGGGGTGTACCGGGTGCCCCAGCGCTCGCTGAGCTGCGCGACCAGGAACAGACCCCGGCCGCCCTCGTCGGTCATCGCCGCGTACCGCAGATGCGGTGAGGTGCTGCTGCTGTCGAAGACCTCGCAGATCAGGGAACGGTCGAAGAGCACCCGTACCTGGACGGTGTCGCCGCCGTAGCGGATCGCGTTGGTGACGAGCTCGCTCAGGATCAGCTCCGTGGTGAACGCGAGCTCGTCCAGGCCCCACAGGGACAGCTGCCGCGACACGGACGCCCGGACCTCCGAGACCGCGGCCGGGTCGGCGGGGACCTGCCACTCGGCGATCCGGTCGGCGGCGAGCGCCTGTGTGCGGGCCACGATCAGGGCGATGTCGTCGATGGCCCGGGACGGCGGCCGCGCGTCCAGCACGGCCCGGCAGGTGTCCTCGGGCGAGGGGCCCGCCTGCTCCAGGGCGGTGCGCAGCAGCTCCAGGCCCACGTCGATGTCGCGCTCCCGGTCCTCCACGAGCCCGTCCGTGTAGAGCACCAGACGGCTGCCCTCGGCGAGTTCCAGGTCGGCCGTCTCGAACGGCAGACCGCCGAGGCCCAGCGGCGGACCGGCGGGCACGTCGGGGTACTCGACGGTGCCGTCGGGGTGGATGAGGGCGGGCGGGGGATGGCCCGCGCGGGCGATCGTGCACCGCCGGGAGACCGGGTCGTAGACGGCGTACAGGCAGGTCGCGCCGGTCACCGGGGAGTTGCCGCTCTCCTCCGCCTCGTCCTGGTCGATCCGGGCCACCAACTCGTCCAGCAGGGCGAGCAGTTCGTCGGGCGGCAGATCGAGGGCGGAGAAGTTGTGCACCGCCGTGCGCAGCCGGCCCATGGTGGCGGCCGCGTGCAGTCCGTGCCCCACGACGTCACCGACCACGAGGGCGACCCGGGCACCGGACAGCGGCAGTACGTCGAACCAGTCGCCGCCCACGCCCGCCTGCGCGGGCAGGTACTTGTAGGCGATGTCCAGGGCGTCCTGCTCGGGCAGCCGGCGGGGCAGCAGACTGCGCTGGAGCGTCACCGCCATGGTGTGCTCGCGGGTGTAGCGGCGGGCGTTGTCGATGGAGACCGCGGCCCGGGTGACGAGCTCCTCGGCGAGGGCGACCTCCTCGGTGTCGAAGGGCTCCGGCTTCTCCGAGCGCCAGAAGCTGACCGTGCCGAGGACGAGGTGGCCGGCTCGCAGGGGGACGGCGATCAGCGAGTGGATGCCGTACTCCATGACGTGGGCGGAACGCTCCCGGTCCTGGGCGTGCCACCCGGTGGCCTCGGCGAGCCGCGGCTCCAGGACCGCCTTGCCGCTGCTGATGCCACGGGCCTGGGGGGCGGAGTCGACCAGGGGGATGCGTTCGCCGACCTTGTACAGCGGGGCGTCCTCGCGGATCCCGCTGAGCGCGGTACGGCGCAGGGTGGTCGCCGCCTCCGGCTGCCCGCCGCTGAGCACCTCGTCGAACAGGTCGACGGTGGCGAAGTCCGCGAACCGCGGTACGGCGAGCTCGGCCAGCTCCTCGGCGGTGCGGGTCACGTCCAGGCTGGTGCCGATGCCCACCGTGGCGTCGTACAGCATGTCCAGGCGCTCGCGGGCGACCTCGGCGCGCCCGGACAGGGCGCGCAGCTCGGTGGAGTCGCGCAGCGTGGCGACGCTGCCGGGCGGGCCGCCCTGGATGTCGGTGGGCCGCTGGTTGACCGCGAGGAGCCGGTCCCTGACCCGGTGCACCTCGTCGGTGGCGACCCGTCCGGAGGCCAGCAGCCCCGCGGTGTCGGCGGGCAGCGCGAGGTCGAGGACGTGCCGGCCCTCGGCGTCGGCGGGCAGGTCGAGCAGTCGGTGCGCCTCGTCGTTGGCGAGCAGCAGCCGGCCCTCGCCGCTGACGATCAGCACCCCCTCGCGCACGGCGTGCAGCACCGCGTCGTGGTGCTCGTACATGCGGGTCATCTCGTGCGGGCCCAGGCCGTGCGTCTGCCGCAGCAGCCGTCTGCTGACCAGCGCCGTGCCGCCCATGGCGAGGGCGAGCCCGACGGCGGCGGCCGTCAGCAGCAGCGGCAGCTGCTCGTCGGCGGTGCCGCCCACCTTGGCGGTCGTGATGCCGGCCGACACCAGGCCCACGACCTTGCCGTCGGTGTCCTTGATCGGCACGACGGCCTGCACGAGCGGTCCGATGGTGCCGGTGATGTCCTCGGTGACCACGCGCCCGGCCAGTGCGGGGCCGATGTCACCGACGAACTTCTTGCCGATGCGGTCCGGTTTGGGGTGGGTGTACCGCACCCCGTCGGTGTCCATGACGACGATGAAGTCCACGTCCGTCGCCCGGCGGGCCGCCTCGGCGCGCGGCTGGAGCACCGCCGAGGGGTCGGGGCTGTCGAGGGCCTCCAGGGTGCCGGGCGCGTTGGCGAACGCCTGGGCCACGGCGACGGAACGGTTGCGGGCCTCCACAGTGCTGTCGTGCCGTACCTGGAGCACCAGGGCGACCACCGCGGCCACGACCAGCAGCAGGACGATCACCACTTGCAGGACGAACACCTGTCCGGCCACGCTGCGTCCGCCGACCGCCGCCCGCAGCGCCCCGGGTCCCCGCCCGCTCCGGGCTCCGTCGCGCTCCACCCGGGTCGGTGAACTGCCCCGTGCCGGGCCCTCGTGCTGGTCGTGAGTGCGGTCGGGTGTCTGCGGTGGGCGGGGACCGCCGGGGCGACGGGCCGACCCGCCCCCGGAACGGCCCGGGAGTCGGACCATGTGCCCATGTCTACACTGCCGCGCCGCAGGAGGCGAGGGGCGTCACACGGTGTGACAGAACAGCGACAGACCCTCCACGGGGCGCACGCAGGGGGAGGGGGGAGACAGGCGCCGGTCGGCGTGGTGGTGGGGGGACAGGGGGGCTGGGGGCGGGTCGTGCTGGGGGCCGGGTGGGTGAGGGTGCCGGGCGCGCATGTGCGGACTGGCATGGGGGTGGGTGCGCTGAGTGCGCGTCGGCGCGGACTGAACAGGGGTGCTGGCTGGGCGTGCTGAGTGCGCGTTGGGTGGAGGTGCGGCGCGTCTGCGCGGGCTGGACCGGAGTTGTGCGCTGTGTGCTGAGTGCGCCGGGCGAGCGTGGCGGGCGCGTCGGTGCGGTCGGGGAAGGGGCGGTGCCTGGGGCCGGCGGGGTGCGGTGCGTGTTCGCGGGCTCGGCGGGGTGCCGTGCGCGTCCGCGGGCCTGGGGCGGGGTGGTGGGGGTGGTCAGTGGGTGCCGGATGAGGGCTCGGCGCGGCGGGTTGCCAGCAGTAGTGCGATGTCGTCGGGGCGGTCCGGGGCGTGCCGGGCCGTCGCGGTCAGCCGGTCCGCCACGCCCGCCAGGAAGCGCTGGCCGGGACGGGCCGCGGGGGCGCCGGCCTTCGCCAGGGCCACCCGCAGCGCGGTGATCCCCTCGTCGATGTCGCAGCCGGGCCGCTCCACCAGTCCGTCCGTGTAGAGCGCGAGGACCGTGCCGGGGTCCACCTGGAACTCGGTGACCGGATAGCGGGCCCGCGGATCCACCCCGAGCACCACCCCGCCGGGCAGGTCCAGGACCCGGGTACGGCCGTCGGGGCGGCGCAGCAGCGGGGGCGGATGGCCGGCGCGGGCCGCCCGGGCCAGCCCGGTGGCGGGGTCGAGGCGGATGTAGCAGCAGCTGGCGAAGAGTCCCGGGTCGAGGTCGATGAGGAGATGGTTGGTGCTGCTCATGACCTCGTCCGGCGGCCGGTCGCCGAGCGCGAACGCCCGGACCGCGCTGCGCAGCTGGCCCATGGTGGCCGCCGCCTGCACGCCGTGCCCCTGGACGTCCCCGATGACCAGGGCGAGCCCGTCGCCCGACTCGACGACGTCGTACCAGTCCCCGCCGACGTCCATCCCCGCGGTGCCGGGCAGATAGCGGCCCGTGGTCTCCAGCAGCGGGTGCGCCGACAGCCGGCGGGGCAGGAGCACCTGCTGGAGTCCCCGGGCGAGCGCGGACTCCGACTCGTAGCGCTGCGCCTTCTCCATGGCGTGGGCGATCAGTCCGGCCAGCGCGGTGAGGACCGTGCGCTCCTCGGTGGAGAAGCTGCGGGGCCGGTCGAAGCCGAGGATGCAGGAACCGACGGACCGGCCGGAGGCGATCAGGGGCAGGAAGACCCGGGCGCCCTCGGTCGCGTCCAGGGCGATCCCGGGGTAGGCGGTCGTCAGCTCCTCCATCGAGTCGAAGAACAGCGGTCGGCCGCTGGTGAGGGTCTCGACGCCGGGGAGGCGTGCCTCCAGGCCCACGCCGTCGAAGGGCGCGAGGAAGCCCTTCGGGAAGCCGCTCTCCCACGCCAGGTACAGATGGCGGTCCTGGAGCAGGTAGATCGCGAGCCGGCGCCCGCTGAACGCGGGCAGCAGCTCCCGCATCACGACGGCGGACACCTGCCGGGCGGTGACGGCCTCGCTCAGCGCGATGGCGAGGGCGATCGGCCGGTACAGCGGCGCGAGTGGGCTCGCCCCCGTCTCGGCCGCCTCGGCGCCGCCGTGTCCGGCAGGACTGTCCGCCACCCGACTCGCGGGCCGCACCGTGCAGGTCAGCCGGTCGGGACCGGGATACACGGACAGCGCCAACCAGTCGCCTTCGTACGACTGGGGTGCGGGGTCGGTGTCCTGCGGCGAGGACGTGGAGCGCGAGGGCACCTCCCGCGCCGCAGTGCCCCGGACCTGCGCCTCCTGCCGCGCTGCGGTGCTGTGTGCCTGCGGCTCGTGTTCCGATGCGGTGCTGTGTGCCTGCGGCTCGTGTTCCGCTGCGGTGCTGTGTGCCTGCGGCTCGTGTTCCGATGCAGTGCCCTGTGCCTGCGGCTCGTGCTCCGGTGCGGTCCCCTGTGCCTGCGCCTCGTGCTGCCCCGCGTCCCCCCGCACCCCCGGCCCGCCCTGCGCTCCGCTGCCCTGCACCCCCGGCCCGGTGCCCTCGACCCCCGCCTCATCCGCGGCCTCGCGGAGCCGTGGACGTTCCAGGTGGAAGTGGACCGGGTCCGGGGCCAGGAGGGCCGCGCGCAGGTGGTCCTCGAAATCGGGGCGGCCCAGCCAGGGCACGGCCTCCCACAGGTCGCGGCCGACGAGTTCGGTGCGGGGGCGGCCCAGGAGCTGGGCGGCGCGGGGATTGGCGTAGACGACGAGGCCCAGCCGGTCGAGGCAGAACACGCCGTCGGGCAGCAGGTCCGCCGCCGAGTCGGCCGTGGGGGCCGGGCCCGGCGCCACCACCACGCCCCGGACCGCGGGCGCGGCGGGCGGGTCGTGGGCGGTCCACAGGTCCAGCAGACGCAGCGCGCCGTCCGCGTCCCGCAGGTAGAGCGGCAGCGCCGGAGGCCGACCCGCGGCGGTGTCGCGCAGGGTGCCCAGGATGCGGTGCGCGTCGCTGGGGGCCACGGCGTCGGCGAAGGCCTCGGCGGTGCCGGGGAACTCGCTCGGCGGTACCCCCAGGAGGGTGTGCAGATCCTCGTCGAGGGTGATCGCGGTCGTCGTCGGGTCCCAGGCGAAGCGGCCGACCCGCCCCACCGACGTGGAAGCGGTGGGCGGCCGCAGGTACATCGGCTCGCCGTCCCAGGCGACCTGGTCGGAGTCCTCCTCCTCCAGGCTCCGCAGCGCCGCACCCAGCTCCTGCGCGAGCCGCACCACGCGGTCGCGCTCGGAGAGCAGGTCGGCGGCGTCGGTGACGGCCGGGCGCAGCACGGTCAGCACGCCGTAGGTCGTCGAACCGCTGACGACCGGTACGTAGAGCGAGCCGAAGTGGAAGGGCAGGCCCGCCGCGAACTGGGCGTAGCGGCGCATGGTCTCGGTGGCGTTCGGCAGGACCACCTGGACACCCAGCCGGTAGGAGTCCGCGACGGGGAAGGGACTGTCGACGTGCAGCCGCCACCAGGGCCGGAAGAGCGGGCCGGGAAGTCCTGACAGGACGGCGAGCCGGAGCACTCCGGGCGTGCGGGAGCGCAGATAGACCCCTCCGGCGTGGCCGCCGGCCGCACTGATCGCCTCCGTCGAAGCGTCGATCAGCAGCGCCGCCAGCCGCCCGGCCGCGGAGTGTGCCTCCTTGACGCTCCCAGTCATCGGCCCTACCTCGTCCGTGCGCCGTCCCGCGGGCGACACAGCAAGAATGCGCCACCAGGTCACCGGCCCGCACCCGGGCGGCCCATATGTATACCTCGATCACCCCGCTGGACAACTGTCGGTCGGACTCTTAGAGTCAATATCCAGTTCTGGACAATCAGTCCAAAAACGTGGTGGGGCGGTGCGCTGGTCGTGGAAGGCGTCGTTGGCGGTGCGGACGAGCACCTCATCAGTGAGGCCGAGAAGATCGCCGTGGCGCTCGGTCGCATGTTCCCCGGGTTGTGCGAGGTGGTGCTGCACGACCTGCGGGACCCGCGGCACGCGATCCGGGCGATCGAGAACAACCTCTCCGGCCGCCGGGTCGGGGACTCCGCGACCGAGCTGGGCCTGGCCCGGATCGCCGACCCGGACTATCCGAGCGTCCTCCAGAACTACCCCAACCGCTTCCCCGACGGCCGCCCGGCCAAGAGCACCTCCATCGGGATCAAGAACACCGCCGGGGAGTACGTCGCGGCCCTGTGTCTCAACCTCGACGTGTCGGTCCTGTCGCCGGTGACCCTGGCCCTGTCGAACCTCGTGGCCACCGACACCGAGCACCGGGACCAGCCCCTGGAGACCCTTCGGGACCGCACCACACGCGAACTGCGGCAGGTGGTGGAGGAGTTGGCGGCCGAGCGCGCGGCCACGCCCCGTTCGCTGAGCCGACCGGACAAGAAGGAACTGGTGCGGCAGCTGCACCGGGACGGCTGGTTCGACTCCCGCGACGCCGCCCAGACCATCGCGGACCTCCTCGGTGTGTCCCGGGCGACCGTCTACAACTACAGCAAGTGACGGCCCCCTTGTGTGCCCCCCTGTACGCCCGCTTGTGAGGACGGACCTCTCCACGTGACCCCCGAGCACCACCCCGTGAGCGCCGACGCGCGCACCCTTGCCGACCCCGACACCCCCTTCGCGGTCGTCGATCTCCACCGGACCCGGCGCAACATCGAGCGGCTGGCCGCCCGGGCCGAGCGGCTCGGCGTGGCCCTGCGCCCGCACGTGAAGACGGCCAAGAGCCTCGATGTCGCCGCTCTGCTGCACGAGGGCGCGACCCCCTGCCCGGTCACCGTCTCCACCCTCGCCGAGGCGGAGGCGTTCGCCGCGGGCGGGTACACCGACATCACCTACGCCGTCGGCATCGACCCCCACAAACTCCCGCGCGTCCTCGCCCTGTTGCGGCGCGGTGTGACCCTGCGCGTCCTCCTGGACAGCACCGAACAGGCGGAGTCCGTCGCCGACGCGTCCCGGCGGGCCGGGATCGCCGTCCCGGCCCAGATCGAGATCGACTGCGACGGCCACCGCGGCGGGCTCAGGCCCGACGCCCCCGGGCTCCTCGGGATCGGCCGCGTCCTGCACGAAGCGGGCTGCCTGGACGGCGTGTTGACCCACGCCGGCGAGTCGTACTTCGCTCCCACCGCTGAGGAGCGGAGACGGGCCGCGCGGAATGAACGGGACAGCGCGGTCGCCGCGGCGGAGCGACTGCGGTCGGCCGGCCTGCCGGTGGCCACCGTCAGCGTCGGGTCCACCCCCACCGCCCACGCCGCCGAGGACCTCACCGGAGTGACCGAACTGCGCGCCGGCAACTACGTGTTCTTCGACCTGGTGATGGCCGGCCTCGGCGTCTGCGGCCTCGACGACCTCGCCCTGTCGGTCGTCGTCACGGTCATCGGGCACCGGCCCGAGTACGGCTGGATCGTCACCGACGGCGGCTGGATGGCCATGTCCCGCGACCGCGGCACTGCCGCCCAGGCGCAGGACCAGGGCTACGGCCTGGTCGCCGACCTCGCCGGAAACCTCCTCCCGGGCCTGGTCATGACCGCCGCCAGCCAGGAGCACGGCACCCTCACCGCTCGCGACGGCGCCCGCCTGCCCGACCTTCCCATCGGCACGCGGCTGCGTATCCTGCCCAACCACGCCTGCGCCACCGCGGCGCAGCACCAGGGCTACCACGTCGTGGAAGGTGCCCGCCCGGCCGGTGACGCGCTCGCCGTGCGGGGGTTCTGGAACCGCGTCAGCGGCTGGTGACCGACCGAGGGAACCGAACCGGCCGTTGAGCCGTCGACGAGAAACACACGTCTCGTTCACCCGGAACGGTGGGTAGGAGACAGGGCGACACGCCGGAGGCACGGGGGTGGGTGAAGTCGACCGGGAGCGCGGGGCGTAGAGTCCCGCACCGGAGGGCAATCACCTTGTGTGGATTGTGACTTGTGGTATTAGAGGGGCCGTTTAAGGGGTAACTACCACCAGACGCGGGTCTTCAATCGTGGTGATGATCATGATGTGATCAGAGGGTGCCCCGGGCTACGTTGCCGCTGTGATCACCTCTCAACTCCCCGTAACGTCACCGCCGCTGACCGAGACCGCCGCCCTCAGGCACCTGCTCTTCGACGCACAGGCCGAGATCCACGAGCCCTGGCGCCGCCTGTTCGGCTCCGACGTGTTCGCCCACCACGAGGGGCTGACGCACGAGGAGCGAATAAAACTCTCCTATCAACGCCTACGTTCGGTGAACGCGGCGGTACCCGATCCGCAGGCCCTGGCCCGGGACCCGGTCGCCCTGAGCGCCCTGCACGAGTGGGCCGGGGTGGTGGACCCGGGCATGACCACGATCGCCAGCATCCACTACAACCTGTTCCTCGGCAGTCTCCTCGAACACGACAGCGACGGCCGGGACCTGGGCCCCTGGCTGCGGATGGAGCGCGTCGGCACCTTCCTGTGCACCGAGCAGGCGCACGGCAACGACGCACCGCAACTGGAGACCACCGCCACCCTCGACCGGGCCACGGGCGGGTTCGTGCTCACCACTCCGACGCGCGGGGCGCGCAAGTGGATGCCCAACACCTCCGCGATCGGCGGCCCGAAGGACGCCGTGGTGGCCGCACGGCTGATGATCGACGGCAAGAGCCAGGGAGTGTTCCTCTTCCTGACCCCGCTGACCGACGCGCACGGGCGTCATCTGCCGGGCGTGGAAGTGGAGGCGCTGCCCCAGACGGCCAGCAGCCCGGTCGACCACTGCGCCACCTCCTTCCACGGGGTCCGGCTGCCGCGGACGGCTCTCCTCCAGGGTGATCACGGCCGGCTGACGCCCGAGGGCGAATTCGTCTCCAACCTCGGCAGCCCCCGCAAACGGTTCCTGCGCTCCATCGGCCGCGTCACCATGGGCAAGCTGTGCATGAGCGCCTACAGCCTGGGAGTGACCCGGCACGCCCTGGCCGTCGCCGTGCGCCACGCCCACCAGCGCGTCACCTCCGGCATGACCAGCGGACAGCGGGTGCCGCTCTTCAGCCACCGCACCCACCACGCCCCACTCGTGGAGGCCCTGGCCACGACCTATGCCGCCACCCTGCTCCAGCGCGGCGTCGTACGGCGGTGGGCGCGGGCCGCCGAGGGCGAACGTGAGGAAGCCGAGCGGCTGGTGGCGGTCGCCAAGGGGTGGATCACCTGGCAGGCCCGGTCCGTGATGACCGAGTGCCGGGAACGCTGCGGCGCCCAGGGGCTGTTGCTCTCCAACGGGATCGCGGGCCAGCTCGCCGCCAACGAGGGCACCATCACCGCGGAGGGCGACAACACCGTCATCTGGGTCAAGGCGGCCGGCGAGATGCTGCTGGGCGGCTTCACCCCACGCCCGCCCAGCGAGACACCCCCGGCCGCCCGGACCCTGCACGACCCGGAGTACCTGCACGACCTGATGGGCGACCTGGAGCGGGTCCGTCACGAGCGGGCCCGGGGGCGGCTGCGCGCCAAACGGGTCGGCTCCTCCCTGGACCGCTGGAACGGCGCCTCCTCGGCGGCGCTGTCCCTGGTCGACGCCCATGTGCACCGGCTGGCCGCCCAGGAACTCCTCGCCGCGGCCGGGCGGGCCGCCGACCCGCGGGCGGGCCTGCTCCTCGACCACCTCCACCGGCTGTTCGCCCTGCGGTACGTGGCCGCGAACAGCGGTGAACTGCTCGCCCACGAGCGACTGACCGCCGAACAGGTCCGCTACCTCCCGGAGGTGCTGGAGGCCACGGTCGCGGCGCTGGCACCGCACGCCCTGACCCTCGTCGACGCCTTCTCCGTGCTGGAGGAGGTGACGGCGCAGCACCCGATGCTGCGCTCGGAGGCCAGACCGGCCTGACCGTCACCGCCACACCCTGACCGCTCAGCAGTCCGAGGGCCGCCGGAACTCCGTCGGCCCTTCTGCGTTGCCCACCCGCACCACCTATTTAAGACTTGGCTTATATAAGCAGCGAGTGGCATAGTGGGTCACGTGCACGCGTTCGACGTACTCGGGGATCCGGTCAGGCGCCGGATATTGGAACTGCTCGCCTCGGGGGAGCAGGCGTCGGGCGAGGTCAGTGCCGTGATCCGGGACGAGTTCGGGATCTCCCAGCCGGCTGTCTCCCAGCATCTGAAGGTGCTGCGGGAGAGCGGCTTCGCCTCCGTCCGCGCCGACGGCAACCGGCGGCTCTACGCCGTCGAGGCCGCGCCGCTGCGGGAGGTCGACGCCTGGCTGGAGCGCTTCCGGGGGTTCTGGGAACAGCGGCTCGACGCGCTCGGAACAGAGCTCGCGCGCGGACAGCGGGAGCGCAGACGGCAAGGAGAGGTGAGCCAAGGTGAGTGAGATCGCCGACGAGATCAACCGACTGCACCGACGGGTCGGCACCCGGCAGGTCGAGAGCGGTGAGGCCCGGACCGTACTGCTGCGGCGCACGTACGACGCCGAGATCGCCGACGTGTGGGACGCGGTGACCTCCCCCGAACGCATCGCGCGCTGGTTCATGCCGGTCAGCGGCGAACTCAAGGTCGGCGGCCGCTACCAGCTGGAGGGCAACGCCGGCGGCGAGATCCTCGAGTGCGTGGAGCCCGAGCGGCTCAGGGTGAGCTGGCTGTACGGCCCCGACCCCGGCTTCAGCGAGGTCGAGGTGCGCCTCACGCCCGAGGACGGGGAGCGCACCGTCCTCGAACTCGAGCACGTGGCCGTCGTACCGGACGAGTTCTGGGACCAGTTCGGTCCCGGTGCCGTAGGAGTCGGGTGGGACCTCGGGCTCTACGGGCTCCGGCTGCACCTCGCGGGCGGCGGGCTCAGCAAGGAGGAGGCCGCGACCTGGCACACCACGCCCGAGGGCAGCGCCTTCATCACCGGCTCGGGCGAGGCGTGGGGCGAGGCCTACGCCGCCTCCGGAGCCGACGCCGAGACGGCCGCCAGGACGACGGCCGCGACGATCGCGTTCTACACCGGAACCGAGGCCTGACCGGCTCAGGCGGCGCGCAGGGTGCGCTTGGCGAGCTCGTACGCCGGGAGCATCTCCTCGTGCTCCTCGGTGTCCAGCCCGCCCAGATGCACGACCACGGGGCCGTCCGGGGTGACGACGGCGAGAGCGCGCTCCTTCTTCGTCTCCTCCAGGAGCTCGCTGGTGTAGAGGTACTCCACCTCCACACCGGAGAGCCCGTCGGAGGTGAAGGTGCCGTACTTCTCCTTGCTCGCGCCGTCCTCGCCCGCGACGAAGGCCTTCAGGACGCTCCGGGCGTCGGCGTCACCGGGCTTCGCGGCCCACACCCGCAGGAAGCCGATGCTGCCCGCGGGCTTCGCGTCGATCTCGCACGCCAGGGTGACCGGCCCCTGGCGCAGCGGCGCCTCGACGGCCTCGGCCTTCCAGTTCTTCGCCGTGTCGAACGTGACGGGCAGTTCGCACGCCGAACCGGCGGCGCCGATCGTGCCGCCGCTGCTCGCGGAAGCACCGCCCGCACCGGACGTCCGCGCCGACGCCGACGGGCTCGCCGACTTCTCGGAGTCACCCTCCTCGGCGGTCCCCGAACAGCCCGCCAACACGCCCACCAGCAAAGCCACCTGGGCCACCCGACGCCCTGTGCTCCCCGCCCCGACCCGCATGCCCGTGTCTCCCCGTCCGCCGCAGTGCCGCTGAATTCCGTAGTGGATCTCGAAGGAGTCAGGTTAGGTGTCAGGGATAACGAATCGTGCAGCGAAGGGGGAAGCGTTGGTGACCTTCGACGACCACTGCAACGCGATCGTCGCCCAGACCGGCCTGCTCGCCCGCCACGCCGAGGGCACGGACCCGGCCGCCCCGGTGCCCACCTGCCCCGGCTGGGACCTCGGCCGGCTGCTGCGGCACGTGGGCGCCGACCACCGCTGGGCGGAGGAGATCGTACGGACCCGCGCCACCCGGCCGACCGACGACGACTCGGTCGACGACCCGGCCGCCTACGCCGACCTCGACCCCTCCGCACTCGGCGGCTGGCTCGTCGAGGGCGCCACCCGGCTGGCCGGCACCCTGCGGGCCGCCGGTCCGGACACGCCGGTTTGGACACCCGCCGACGAACACCTGATCGAGCAGTCCACCGGGTTCTGGGCCCGTCGCATGGCCTACGAGACCTTGCTGCACCGAGCCGACGCGGCCCTGGTGACCGGCGCGGAGTTCGTGGTCGACGAGCGGCTCGCGGCGGACGCCGTCGAGGAGTGGCTCCAGTTCTCGACCGTCCCGGAGGCCTATGAGCCGCTGCCCGGCGTGCCCGACCTGCTCGCACCCGGACGGGCCCTGCGCTTCGACGCGGGAAGCGCGGGGGAGTGGCTGCTCGACCTCGGCGGGGAGCGGCCGCGGTGGCGGCGGGGCGGCGGCGAGGCCACGGCGAGCGTCCACGGGCCGGTGACCGGCCTGCTCCTCTTCCTCTACGCCCGCCCCGCGCCCGGCGTCAGCACGCGAGGCGACTCGGAGCTGCTGGACCTGTGGCTGAAACGCACCCGGTTCTGGCTGGAGCTGTAGCGCGCCAGGAGGCGCGGTGTGGCCGAGACCACGTGCCCGCCGAGGTCGGAGCCATGTCGTCCTCCCCGGCCCGCGGGCTACCGTTTCGGCCAGACCCCTTCCCACCAGCAGCTCGGGCGGCCCGGCAGTGCAAGCAGATCTCTCCCCGGTCATCGCGGCGACCGCGCACTGGCTGAACCGCGCCTACCCGCCCTCGGGCGGCGCGCTGGCCGCCGCGCTGTGCGAGGTGCAGGCCCGGCAGGCGGTCACCGTCGCCGCGTGGCTGCGCTATCCGACGGCGATGGACGCCGCCCTGCTCGGCATGGCGGGCCCGGGCGGCTCCGCCCGTCTCGACTGGGTCACCGGCGCGGACGCCGCCGGTGACCGGGACACCGAGGACCACCACTGGCGGACCTGGGTGGACGAAGTCGTGGCCAGCTGGGCGGCCTGTCTGCTCACCGACCCCGAACTGGCCGAACTGGCCGTGACCGAGGTCTCCGGGGGCGAGCACACGACGGCCACACCGGCCGCGTTCCGCCGCCTGCTCACCCCCGACGCCACGGACCGCCGCGCGGCGGCCCTGCTCAGGCATCCCGACCTGCTGGCCCCGGTGGCCGGACTGCACCGGGACCAGCTGCTGGACCGACTGGGCTCGGACGAGGCGCTCATCGCCTGAGGCCTTCACCCTCGCCCCTGGGATCTGCGCAGGCCCTCGCCCTCACCCGTGGGACCTGCGCGGTGCGCGCGTCAGTCCTCCTTGCCGCGGCCCGACAGCGCGTCCCGCATCCGGTCGACCAGCCCGGCGCCGGGAGCAAGCAGCTTGTTCGCCGGAGGAGTGTCCGGAGCCGAGGGGTGCGGGCGGGTCGGCGCCATCTTCTTGGCGCGGCGCACCTTGTCGCCCAGGTCGTTCAGCTCCTTCTCCGAGCAGGCGACACGCAACTGCGGGAAGAGGGTCTGCTCCTCCTCGGCGATGTGCGAGCGGACCTCGCTCATCAGCTCTCCGACGAGCCGGTCGAACTCGGGGTCGTCCGCCTCGCAGCCCTCCAGGTCCTTCATCAGCTGCTCGGCCTTGGAGTGGTCGTCGATCTCCCGGTCCGCCATGGTGTTCCCGTTGACCAGGTGCTCGCGTACCGCCGGGTACAGGTACTCCTCCTCGGCCACCGAATGCCGGATCAGCTCCATGGTGACCTGCTCGGCGTACACCTTCCGGTTCTTCTCACCGGGCGACAGCGCCTCGATCTTCCCGAACAGCTCCTCGACCTCACGGTGATCGGTCATCAGCTCGTCGATGACGTTTCCTCCGTGTCCCATGTTCATCACCTCCGGCCCCCGAGTGCCCTGGGCCGTACGCCTTATTCCTGGTCACAGGCTCGTCGGGTGGACTTCGTGGTCCTGCCGGACTTCATGACCTGCCTCCCGGATCCCGGGCCGGACCCTCGCCGTAGCCGGGGTCCTGTGTCGCCCGGGCCTGTCGGCCACCCGCCGTGACGGGCACGGAGCCGGGGTCCGCCGGGGCCGACGCCGTGGTGGTGGGAGCCGGGGCGTACCGCCCGTCCGCGCGGGCGACGAGGGTGAGGGCTGCGGCCGCTGTCTTGAACAGGGGCTGCTTGGACGCGGGGTCCCAGTCGGTAATCGTCGTCTCGTTCGCGGCCCGCCCCGGACCGCCCCCGTCCGGGCCGTCGCCCTCCTTGGTGTCCCAGTAGCCGTAGTGGAAGGGCACGAAGAGCAGTCCCGGCCGGATGTCGGTGACGCGCAACCGTGCCTGAAGGGCGCCGCGCCGGGTGGTGACCTCCACCAGATCGCCCTCGCCGAGACCGAGCCGGTCCGCGTCCGCCGCGCTCACCTCCGTCCACACCTCGGGGGCCGCCTCGTCGAGCTGTGCCACCCGGCCGGTCTTGGTGCGGGTGTGGAAGTGGTAGAGCGTACGGCCCGTCGAGAGCTGGAAGGGGTACCGCTCGTCCGGCATCTCGTGCGGCTCGACGTACGCGGCCGCCTTGAGCACGGCCTTGCCGTCCGGGTTGAGGGAGCGGTACTCCACCGGATCCACGGCCGCCCCGGTCTCCAGGTCCTTGCCGTAGCTCTCGCAGTCGTCCGGGTGGGCCCAGGTGATGCCGTCCGTGTAGAGGCGCGCGGTGCCCCCGGGCCGCTCCTCGGTGCAGGGCCACTGGATGCCACCGGCCTCGCGGAGACCGTCGTAGGACAGGCCCGTGTAGTCGCAGGGCCGGCCCGCGCTGCACCGCTTCCAGGCCTCGAACGCCTCCTCGGGCCCCCGCCAGCCGATCAGCGGTCCGCCGTCCTTGTCGCGGAAGTCCATGCGCCGCGCGAAGTCCAGGAGGATCTCCAGGTCGGGCCGGGCCTCGCCGGGCGGCTCGACCGCCTTCTCGCACAGGTGGACCGTACGGTCGGCGTTGGTGATCGTGCCGGTCTTCTCGCCCCAGGTCGCGGCGGGCAGCACGACGTCGGCGAGCCGCGCGGTCTCCGTCAGGTACAGGTCCTGGACGACGGTGAAGAGCCGGTCCTGTGCCAACAGGGCGCGGACGCGGGCCAGTTCGGGCAGGGACACCGCGGGGTTGGTGCCGCTGATCCAGAGCATGCCGATCGAGCCCTGCTCGGCGTAGCGGAACATCTGCATCGCGTGCGTGGGCGGCGCGTAGTGCGGGATCCGGTCCGGCTCGACGTTCCACACCTGCGCCAGGTCGGCGATGTGCTTCTCGTTCTGCCAGTTGCGGAACCCCGGCAGATCGCCGTCGGCGCCGCACTCGCGGGTGTTCTCGGCGCTGGGCTGTCCGTTCATCTGGAGCACGCCCGCGCCCGGGCGGCCCAGCATGCCCCGGATCAGATGCAGGTTGTTGACCTGCACGGCCGCGGCGGTGGCCTGGTGCGCCTGGTAGACGCCCTGGAGGACCGTGGACAGCAGGGCGTCCGCCGTGCCGACGAGCTCGGCCGCCGCACTGATCCGGGCGGCCGGCACGTCGCAGATCTCCGCGGCCCACTCGGGCGTGCAGGACGCGACCCGTTCGGCCAGCTCCTCGAAGCCGACGGTGTGCGCCTCGACGAAGTCGTGGTCGACCCGGTCGTGCCGGATCGTCTCGTGCAACAGGGCGTTCAGCAGCGGCACGTTGGTGCCGATGCGCGGTGCCAGGTGCACGGCCGCGTGCCGCGCCACCTGGGTCGGACGGGGATCCACACACAGCAGCCGCGGCGGGTCGGCACTCGCCAGCCGGTCCAGGACCCGCGCCCACTGCACGGTCTGCGTCTCGGCCATGTTGTGGCCGAACAGCGCGATCACGTCGGCGTGGTCGAGGTCGTCGAAACTGCCGGGCTGGCCGTCGCAGCCGAACGACTCCTTCAGCGCCTCGGCCGCCGTCGCCGTGCACAGCCGCGTGTTCCCGTCGAGGTGGTTGGTGCCGATGCCCGCCCGGGCCATCACCGCGAGCGTGTAGTACTCCTCCAGGAACAGCTGCCCGCTCGTGTAGAAGCCGATCGAACCGGGACCGCGCTCCTCCAGCAGCTCACGGGTGCGGGCCGCGATCCGCTCCATCGCGGTGTCCCAGTCCGTCTCCACCAGGTGCCCGTCACGCCGGACGAGCGGCCGGGTCAGCCGGTCCGGCGAGGCGTTCGCCTGCCAGCCGAACAGGTCCTTGGGCCCCAGCCTGCCGCGGCTGACCCGGTCCACCGCCCGTCCGCGCACTCCGGCCATCCGACCGCCGACCACGGCGATGTCCATGGCGTCACCGCCGGAGTGCAGCAGCGAAGCCGCCGGCACCCATGTGTCGACCGCCCCGGGCTCCACACCCTCCGCAAGGAACGTGTCCACCCTGGCCGGCCAGGACCCGTGGCGCCGGTACGGCGTCCGGGCACCCCAGGGATCGGCGATCCGGTCCGCCTTCATGTCGGCCTCCTGGACGACGCCCGCTGATCGCTCCTGAGTACCCCCACCCCGGTGCCGGTAACGGTGACCGGGTGTAAGCAGGCCCGCTCGATGGAACCCGGACCGGGACACGGACGTACGACGCCAGGGGAGGACGATGTGACCGACGCCGTGGACGAGGTGCTCGCGCGGGTGCACGGGGAGGTGACGGCACGGGCCGACCGGCTCTGGGACATGGCGCGGATGCTGCACTCCGACCCGGAGTACGCCTTCGAGGAGCACCGGGCGGCGGCGCTGCTGTGCGGAGAGCTCGAATGGGCGGGATTCGAGGTGCGGCGGGACGTGGCCGGCCTGCCCACCGCCTTCACCGCACGCTCCGGGACCAGGACCCGCCCCGCGGTGGCCCTGATGCTGGAGTACGACGCCCTGCCCGGCCTCGGCCACGCCTGCGGCCACAACCTGATCGCCGCGGCCGGCCTCGGCGCCGCCCTCGCCGCGCGGGCCGTGCTCAGCCGGGACGCGGGCACCGTCTGGGCCATCGGCACCCCGGCCGAGGAGGGCGGCGGAGGCAAGGTCGCCGAGACCGACGCCGGGCTGTTCGACGACCTCGACGCGGCGCTGATGTTCCACCCCGGCGTGCACAGCTGGCAGTGGGCCCCGCTGACCGCGCAGGCCCAGTACCGGGTCGGCTTCCACGGCCGCGCCGCCCACCCGACCGGCAACCCCACCGAGGGCGTCGACGCGCTCGCCGCGCTCATCCAGCTCTTCAACACCCTGGCCGTGGTGGGGCGCAGGCTGCCCGAGGGGTCGCACGTCCAGGGCATCGTCACCGACGGCGGCAGGGCCACCAACATCGTTCCCGAGTACGCGGAGGGCCTGTTCGGTCTGCGCGCGCTCACCACCGGCGCCCTGGAGGACCTGGCGGGCGAACTGCTCACCTGCGCCCAGGGCGTGGCCCGCGCGACGGGGACCACGGTCACGGTGGAACGGGCCACGCCCCGCTACGAGCACTTCCGGGACAGCTCGGTGCTCTCGGCCCGGTTCGCCCGGTACCTGGCGGGCACCGGGATCGAGATGACCCCGCCCGCACCCGGCGTCTACCTGGGCTCCTCCGACGTCGGCAACGTCAGCGGACGGGTGCCCGCCATCCACCCCTTCGTGGCGATCATGGAGGAGGACGGCTCCGACCACACCCCCGAGTTCGCCGTCGCGGCCGGCTCCGAGCGCGCCCGCCGGGTGATGCTGGCCGCCGCCGAGGCCCTGGCCTGCACGGCGGTGGAGGTGCTGCTGCGGCCGGAGCTGCGGGACGCGGCATGGGAGGACCACGACCGGGCCACGGCCCGCAGCTGACGGTTCGCGTACGGGGGGCGGCCGCTCAGTTCTCGTGCAGGTGGTAGACGTTGAAGGCCCGCCGGATCACCGGCTGGGCCACGTTCCGCACCCGCACCCCGCCGGCCGTCATCCCGTGCTCGGTGCCCGCGTGCGCGTGTCCGTGCACGCTCAGGTCGGCGCCCGCCGTGTCGATGGCCTCGGCCAGCAGATAGCTGCCGAGGAACGGATAGATCTCCAGCGGCTCACCGGCGAGGGTGTCGGCCACGGGGGAGAAGTGGGTGAGCGCCACCTTGGCCCCGCAGTCCTGCCGGTCCAGTTCCTCCAGCGCCGTGCGCAGCCCGTCCGCGCAGCGCCGTGAGTACCGTACGAACTCCTTCATCAGCGGCTCGCCGAACTCCCCGGCACTGCGGCCCACGAACCCGCCGCCGAACCCCTTGGTCCCGGCGATGCCGACCCGGGTGCCGCCGCACTCCACGACGGTCCCCTCGCCCTCCAGGACCCGCACCCCCGCGTCCTCCAGCAGGGCGGCCACCTTCTCGGGCTGCTCGTCGTGGTGGTCGTGGTTGCCGAGCACCGCGACGACCGGCACCGGCAGGCCCCGTACCTCCTGGGCCACCACTCGCGCCTCCTCCGGCGTGCCGTGCCGGGTGAGGTCTCCGGCCAGGAGCAGCAGATCGGCACAGTCGGGCAGGGTGTCGAAGGCGGGGCGCAGCACGCCCTGGCTCTCCGGCCCCATGTGGATGTCCCCCACGGCGGCGACACGGATCACGGCAGTTCCTCCGCATGATCGGGCGTGGCGGTCTCCGCCACCACCACGTCGGTGTGCACGGCGAGCCCGGCGAGCTCCTCGCGGACGGTCCGCAGCACGGTTTCCCGGCACTGCGCGGACGGCACCGTGCCGGTGACGACCACCGCCCCGGCCCGCACCTCGGCCCGGACCCCCAGCTCACCCAGCTCCTCCGCGGCCAGCCGGTCACGGAAGTGGGCGACGCGGTACTCGACGTTCTCGCCGGAGTGTTCCGGCGCGGAGCCGCTCATGTCCGGCCCTCCTCGGTCTGCTGCTGCCTGGCGGTCCTCGGTTCGATGACCTCCAGCCGCTCCAGGAAGTAGAAGAACGCGTCCGGCATCGGCGCGTCCCCGCAGCCCCGGCGTACGGCGTCCCAGTCCACCTTCTCCCGCAGCGTGCGGGCGATCGGCAGCACGGCCCCGAAGTCGCAGTGGTGCTCGGAGAACGCGGACAGCAGGCTGTGCAGCAGGTCGGTGGGGGACAGCACCGGCATGAACACCGAGTCGACGGAGAGTTCGTCGGCCCGCTCCAGCAGTTCGGTGGTGACCGGCTGGTGCGCCAGCTCGAAGATCAGGTCGACCTGCTGTCCCAGGCAGTCGGCCTTCAGGAGCCAGTCCTCCGGAGGCGTCCGGACCGGGAGGCCCGCCGCGCGGAGGGTCTCGGCCACCGACTCCGCGTCCTCGGGACGGATGGCGAAGTCGACGTCGTGCTGGAGGTTCTGGGCGCCGCCGTGGGCGTACACGGCGACACTGCCCGCGAGCGCGAAGGCGTGTCCCTCCCGTTTCAGGATCGCGCCGACCTGCTTGGCCGCCTCCAGGATCGCCTGGTTGCGGTCGACGGGCAGACTCTGGGCGAGTGCCTCACCGGCGGCTTCCCCGGTCGCCAGTCGCAGTCCGGCGACGCCCCCGTGGCGGGCGACGTCGTCGTCGGCGTGCTGCGTCATCAGTGCCCCCTTCCTGGCCGGCCCGCATCCGAGGGGCCGGGACGGGCGGTTCGGGTACCCGGGACGGCGGGGTTCGACACGGTGGATCTCGCCGCGCGACCGGACGTCACGGCCCGGAGCGGGGATCGCGGCCCGCCGTTACAGCTGGTTGCGGCGGGCCGCGCACGCGTGCGGGCCCTGGCCCGGCTCCCAGGACGGCCCACCGCTGCTGATGGGCGCCAACGCCGCCAACCGCTTCACCACGGTCGACAGCGTGCCGGCCGGCGACCACCACCGTGTCGTCATCACCGGCGCCCCCTTCCCCGAGCCCTCGGTCCGCGCGCTGCACGAGGCCGGCTTCGAGGTCACCGCAGCCCCCGGCGATCTCGACGAGGAAGGGGTGATCAAGGCTCTCGAAGGTGCCTGGGGGTACGTCCTCGGCGGCGGCGAGCGGCTGTCCGCCGAAGCGTGGGACCGGCTGCCGGACCTGTCCGTCGCGTGTTTCCTCGGCACCGGGTACGGCTCCTGCATGGAACTGCCGGCGTATCCCTCGGCCGTCCGCTTCGCCAACACCCCGCACGCCAACGCGGTCGCGGTCGCCGAGTGTTCCTGTACTGGAACCGGACGCCCAGGCCGGAACTGGCGGCGCTGCCCTGCCAGGCGATCGGCTCGCTCCTCGGCCTGTTCCACTCGGCCGACGTGGTGAGCCTCACCTTCGCCCACGAGCCCGGCGTGAACGACGGGGTCGTCACCGCCGAGCATCTGGATGCGCTGGGCCCCTCGGGCTACCTCGTCATCGCGGGCGCGGCCGTCGACGGCTACTACACCGAGCCCACCCCGGCTCCCGCCGACGCCCCGCACGGCCTGCTCGCCCTCGCCCCGACCCGTCTCCTCGTCACACCGCACAGCGCCTTCCACAGCACACAGGCGATGGCCCGGATGGCCGAGATGGCGGTGGAGAACCTGCTGGCCGTGCACCGCGGGGAGGGACCCCCGTACGCCGTGTCCGGGTGACCGGCCGCCACGCGGTGCTCTCCTCGCCGCACTGAGGAGGGGAGGGGGACTAGGACAGGGGCCAGCCGTCCCGCTTCGCGAGGTGCAGGACGAGGGCCGCGATGTTCCAGGCGTCGTCCTCGCCGCGGTGGTGGCGGCCTTCGAGCGGCAGGCCGGCGATGCCCAGGGCCTGGGCCATGCCGGGACGCTTGCGCAGGCCGTGGACGTCGGTGAAGACCGCCTTGGCATTGGTGTGACGGCGGCCGAAGGGGTACGGCGTCCTCGTGGCCCCGCACTGCCGGGTGAACTGGAGGCGGTCGTAGTCGCCCCAACTCGCCCAGGGACGCGCACCGGAGGCGTGCTCGGCGGCCAACACCCGGCAGGCCTCACCGAACGGCAGGCCCCGGTTCACCTCTTGCTGGGTGATACCGGTCAACTCCGTGCAGAAGGTACTGACTTCGGACCGGACGGGCCGGACCATGATGCGGTGCCGCGCCACCCGCTCGGCCGTCGACAGGTCCACGACGGTGAGCCCGATCTCGATGATCTCGCTGACCGAGCCCGGGGGAGGGGAACCGGGCCAGCACGTGGCTTCGATGTCCACCACGTTCAGGAGCCGGTCGGTGTCCGTGCCGTTCATGGGCAGACCGTAAGGGCGCCGACGGGTGCGAGTCATCTCGTTTTCCCTGCACAGAGGTTCGAGAGGGATGGTGGAAGCCGGTGTTCCGTATGAGAGTGCTGTGAATTTCCGATGCGCTTGAACACCGGGGGCCCGCCGTCCGTATGGGGCGGGGGACTTGCATGCCCGGAGAGCCGAGACGCGCAGGAGTATTTCCGTGGGACGCAGTAATCGCAGACGACCGACCGGCGCACGACGTGCGACCTTCGCCGCAGTGGCCCTGATGCTCGGGGGTGGTGGCCTGGTCGCGGCGAACGTGTACGCCTCCGCCACGGAGAGCGGCACGCCGCAGCAGACGTCGTGGGGAGCCGTCACGATCGACTGCCCGGACGTGGGTGACGCGCTGACCAGCGTGCCCGACGGGGCGCGGGCGGACGTCGACAAGGAACTCGCCCAGCTGGACCAGCAGATAGCCGAGGCCTACCAGCAGCTCCAGGACCCGTCGGTGCAGGACCGCGACGCCGCCCAGAGCCGCATCGTCGACCCGCTCCAGGAGAACCGCGCCGCGACCATCGAGCGCATCACCGCCGCCCTCCAGAGCGCGGGCGCACAGCCCGAGGGCCTCGGCGACAAGGCCGGCTGCACCCTGCGCCAGACCGAGAACCAGAACGGCGACGGTCAGGACCAGCAGGGTGACGGCCAGAACCAGGACGGCCAGGGCGACGATCAGCAGGGCGACGGTCAGGACCAGGGCGGTCAGGGTGACGGCCAGGACCAGGGCGGCCAGCAGCAGGGCAACGGCGGACAGGCCGGCAACGGCCCCGTGGCCGCCGACTACGCCGACATCAACAGCGCCCCACCCGCCGCACAGGCGCCGCCGGCTCAGGGCGACGCCTCCCGCGGCACCTTCGTCACCAGCTGCGGTGTCAACGCGAACGGCCTGTTCAACTCGGACAACGTCATCGTGGCCCCGGGTGTCTCCAACGGCGCCCACCACTTCCACGACTACATCGGCAACCAGTCCAACACCGCCTTCGCGAGCGATGAGGACCTGGCGAACGCCGAGACGAGCTGTGTCGACCAGGGCGACAAGTCCACGTACTACTGGCCGGTGATCCGGCTCCAGAACGGCACGCAGGAGCAGGACGCCAACAAGCCCGGCGGTGGCATCGAGGGCAACGCCGGTGAGATCGTCACCCCCAAGGAGGTGACGCTGACGTTCGTGGGCAACCCGCGCAGCAAGGTCACCGCGATGCCGCGGCTGCTGCGCATCATCACCGGTGACGCCAAGGCCTTCGTCAACGGCACCGCCAACGCCAACGCGTCCTGGAGCTGCACCGGGTTCGAGGACCGCCAGCTGAAGGACAAGTACCCGCTGTGCCCGCAGGGCAGTGACGTGGTGCGCACCTTCAAGTTCCAGAGCTGCTGGGACGGCCGCAACATCGACAGCGCCAACCACCGCACCCACGTGGCGTTCGCCCAGAACGACGGCACCTGCCCGAACGGCTTCCAGGCCATCCCGCAGCTGGTCCAGCGGATCGTCTACGACGTCGACGCGCCGAGCCTGAACGACGGCGGCCGCACGACCCCGCTGTTCGCGGTGGACTCCTTCCCGGAGCAGCTGCACAAGGCCGTCACCGACCACGGCGACTTCATCAACGTCTTCGACGAGGACCTGATGAACGAGATGGTCGGCTGCATCAACGACGGCCGCCAGTGCGGCGCCGGCACCGGGCAGGACGACCCGGGCAACGGCGGCGACAACGGCAACGGCGGAGACAACGGCGGGAACGGCGACAACGGCGGGAACGGCAACGGGGGTGACAACGGCGGCGGCCAGAACGGCGGCGGCGGCCAGAACGGCGGCGGCCAGAACGGCGGAGACGACGGCAACAGCGCCGACCCCGACCCCGGCAACAGCAACGACCCCGGCAACGGCGGCGACAACGGCAACGGTGCCGAGGAGAACCCCGGAAACGGCGACGACCCCCAGCAGCAGCCGACCCCGACCGCCGAAGCCCCCGCCGGTGACGCGTCGACGGCCCCCGCCGACGACCAGCCGAAGACCTACAGCTCACCCACCGCCCACAGCACCACGGCACCCGACACCGGGAACGTCAACGGCAACGGGAACGGCGACGAGCAGGCGAACCAGCCGAACCCCCAGGACAGCACCGCGACGACTGCCCCGGGAGCAGTCGCCCAGCCCCCCGTCGCCGCTGAGCCCCAGGGCAACCAGGGCAGTCTCGCCGAGACCGGCACCAAGCTGTGGCCGGCCGCACTCGGCGCGATCCTCCTGATCTCCGGCTTCGTACTCCTGCGACGCACCAGCCGCCGCTCGATCTGACACCGACCGGCACGAGCATGAAGCGGGGGTGGCGGTTGTCCGCCACCCCCGCTTCACGCGCATAATCCGGTGTCCCCGGAGATGCCGGTGTATCCACCAACTAAGCCGGACGAAGGACACTGCTGATCCCGGCGGGACGAATTCACGGCAGCGCTCGGCGCCCGCGTCCACTCGTCCGTATGCAGCAGTAAGGGAAGCACGGGGGCACGACTCCTGGTGAGGCTGGACGGACCATGACGTCCGTCCCCCCGGAGCCCCCATGTCTCTACGCCGATCCCGCCTGCGAGCCGGGTCCGTCCTCGCGGTCTGCCTCGCCGCGCTGGCCCCCGCGACAGCCGGCGCCGTCGCCGACCCGTACGGCCGGCAGAACCTCCAGCGTCAGCTCGAGGAGTTCGTGCGGAGCCCCGGCGGACCGCCGGGAGCCATCGCCGTCCTGCGCACCGAGGAGGGCACGCGCGTCGTGCGGGCCGGTGTCGCCGACATCCGCACGGGCCGCCCGCCCCGGCCCGACGACCACATGCGCATCGCCAGCACGGCCAAGGCCTTCAGCGGGGCGGTGGCCCTGACACTGGTCCACCACCGGGTCCTGCGTCTCGACGACACCCTGCACCAGCGGCTTCCCCAACTCCCCGACGCCTGGGGTGAGGTGACACTTCGTCAACTCCTCAACCACACCAGCGGTCTGCCCGACTACTCCCGCAGCGCCGGGTTCCTCGACGAGCTGCGCGCCGACCCGCGCCACCGGTTCGACTCCCGGCGCCTGCTCGACTACGTGGCCGACCAGCCCCTGCTCTTCGCGCCGGGCAGCGAGTACCGCTACTCGAACTCGGACAACATCGCCGTGGCACTCATGGCGGAGGCGGCGACCAGGACGCCGTACGAAGAGCTCCTGCGCAGACTGGTCTACCGGCCGCTCGGCCTCCACTCGACCAGCCTCCCGCAGGGCTACCGGATGCCGAAGCCGTATCTGCACGGCTACGACGTGGACCCGCCAGCGCCCCCGGAGGACGTCAGCGAGGTCATCGGCATGTCGGGCGTCTGGGCCTCCGGAGGCATCGTCTCCACGCCCGCCGACATGACCCGTTTCATCCGCGGCTACGCGAGCGGGCGGCTCTACGGCAGGAAGGTCGTCGAGCAGCAGCGCCGGTGGATCGAGGGTGCCGCCTCCGAGCCCGCAGGGCCGGGCCGCAACTCCGCGGGTCTGGCCGTCTTCCGGTATCAGACGCGCTGTGGTGTCGTCCTGGGCCACACCGGCAACACGCTGGGCTACACCCAGTTGATCGCGGCGACCCCCGACGGCCGCCGTTCGCTGACGTTCTCGGTCACCTCGCAGATCACCGAGACCACCGGTGCCGAGCGACTGCGCGAAATGCGTGCGCTTCAGGAGAACTTCGTCTGCGCATTGCTGCGCGGAAAGGGCGAATAGCGGTCCCGGGCGACCGTGGAAAAGCGGTAGGAATTCAACTCACCACGATTTCCCAGGTGTCGACGGCGTAATGGACCGACATTCCGTTGCGCGCGTACAACTCGGGCGCGCCGGTGGCGTTTTCGGTGTCCACACCGAGGCCCACCGAGGTGCGCCCCCGGGCCGCGAAGGCGGCGAACGCCTGGCGCAGCAGGAGTCCGCCGAGGCCCCGGCCGCGGGCCTCGCGGACGAGGCCGAGACTGCGGATCCAGCCCATGGCCTCGCGGTCGTCGCGGGCGATCAGGAAGCCGGCGTCCCCGAGGTCCTCGGCGGAGACGAGCCACACCAGCGACCAGTCGAGCCGGTCGGCCTGGATGTCGTGCAGCCACTGCTCGTACGAACGGGGCTGGAAGTCGAAGTGCTCGGCGAAGGAGGTCTGGTGCAGGGCGTGGACCTGCTTGCGGTCCGCCTCGTCCACGCACGGCCGCACCCGCACGCCGGCCGGCGGCTCGGGCGGCAGGTCCGCGTCCGCCCGCAGCGCCCGCTCCAGTACGTGATAGCGCCGGACGACCGTCCAGCCGCGGGCCCGTATCCGGGTGAGGTCGGTCGTGGGTGCCGAGTTGAGATGCAGATGGACCACGGCCTTCGAGGCGCCGTTGGCCCGCGCCTTCTCCAGTGACCTGGCCTCCAGTGCCTCCAGGAGCAGCTCTCCGGCCTCTTGGTGGTCGGGCAGCACGTAGTGGTCGGCGTCGATGCGCTCACCCTGCGACTCGTCCCACACCAGGGCGTACGCCACCAGCCGTGAGCCGTCGAAGGCCAGCCAGGAGTCGCGGTCCAGGTCGACCTCGGGGTGCTTGAGGTCGGCCTCCACCGTGTGCAGATCGGTCTCGGGCCGCCCGATCTCGATGCGGTCGATCTCGTTCAGCAGGTCGGTGACGGCCGGCGCGTCGGTGAGCGCGGCAGCGCGCAGGAGATAGGGCATGGGCCAAGGGTCCGGACCGGACCCGGTGGCCGCAAACGAGTTTTGCCACCAGGAGGGGGAAAACGTTCCCACGCCCTTGGTAGGCTGCCCCGCGTTGATCATGAACGAGTGGCCGGAACAGGGGATCGCAGGCGGGCGGGACGCGGACCCGCCACCCGGCCCCGCGCGGCGATGAGGTCTTGCTGCGGGACATTTGTGGAGAGTCGTCAAGTGTGGTGCCTGGTACGCCTGTTGACACCGTGACAACTGATAAGATCATTGTACTTTTCAGTAGGCTGATGACGCGTCATACGCGCGTACGGGGGACAGCCACAACGGCCCCATCGTGAAGGAGTGACGGTTGGTCCGCCGGCAAGGTCCGCCACCCCAGGGTGACGGGCGTTCCCGGGGGTCTCATGCACGGTCAGTCTCCCGACGCGAGGCGACTTGAAGAGAGTCTCATGACGTCATTGTTCGAAGATCCACTCCTGTGGGTCCTGCTCGTGGTACTCATCGCTGCGGTTTTCGCAGTGATGCGCGCACGGAGAACCAACATCCAGCTCCGCGCGAACAACAACAAACTGCACGGCGACATGGCGAGCGTACGAGGCCAGCTCGCCGAGCTCCAGACGACCTACTCGTCGGTGAGCGCACGGCACGCCGCGGATCTGGAAGAGGTGCGCAAGGACGCCGAGTCCGCGACCAAGGCGACCCTGAAGTCGGCCGTCGGCACCCTGGCCACCCTCGCCGAGGAGCAGCTGTCCCTGCTCGACGGCCTCCAGCAGAAGTACGGCGACGACCACGCGGTCCTCGCCGACCTGATGCTGGTCGACCACACGGGCAGCCAGTTCAGCCGCCGTACCAAGGGCATCTCGGTGCTCTGCGGCGGCTGGCTCGGACGGCGCGACCGGGACGCCTCGGTCTACGACGTGGCCCGCAGCGCCCAGGGACGCATCCGTGACTTCGAGCGGGTCAACGTCCACTCCCAGGCCAGCGTCGCCATCACCAGCCGCGCCGTCGAACCCGTCGCCATGGTCCTGGCCGAACTGCTGGACAACGCCACCAAGTACAGCGCCCCCGGCACCCCCGTCGAGATCAACATCCAGGCCGTCCCCACCGGGATCTGCCTGATCGTCGACGACGCCGGTCTCGGCATGGACCAGGAGACCAAGGCCCGTGCCGCGTCCCTGCTGACGGCGGGCGGGGCCGTGGACATCACGAGCCTCGGCGACCCGCCCAAGTTCGGCTTCGCCCTGTCCGGCAAGCTCGCCGCCCACTACGGCTTCCACGTCTCCGTCGACGCGGTCTCGCCGTACGGCGGTGTACGGGCCGTGATCCGGGTGCCCGAGAACCTTCTGACGGCGGACGTGCCCGCACCCGCACCCGTCGTGCTCGACCAGTTCGAGGACGAGCCGGCGGCGGCCAAGCCGTCCCCGGTGGCCTCCCTCGTCGTCGGACAGACGGCCGGCGGCCTCCCCAAACGCCGTCGGCGCCGCAACGGCGCCGTCTCCGTGGTGGCCACGCCCAGCGCGGAGGTGCCCGACCTGGACGCGGCCGGTGAGGAGACCGCCTCGCGGCTCAAGGCATTCGCTCGCGGAACCCTGCTCGGGCGGGACTCAGACAACACGGAAGGACCTCAGAACCAGTGAATCCCGACCTGTCGTGGGTGTTGAACGACGTGCTCGAGGTGCGTGGGGCCCGTCACGCCATCCTCGTCTCGGCGGACGGCCTGCTGATGCAGCGGTCCGACGGCATCGTCCGTGACGACGCAGAGCGCAACGCCGCCGCGATGAGCTCCCTGCAGTCCCTGTGCCGCAGCGTCGCCCCGTTCGTCGGTGGCGGCAAGGGCCTGTGGAAGCAGACCCTGATCGAGTTCGACGGCGGCTGGATCTTCCTCATCGCCGGGGGCAGCGGCTCCTACCTCGCCGTCTCCACCGCCCTGGACGTCGACATGGAGGCCATGTCCATCCGGATGCAGAAGACGGTGGGCGCGCTGACCAAGGCGATGAGCGCCGTTCCGCGCCAGAACACCGGCGTCGACGCATGACCTGGCCAGGCGAGGACGCTCCGGTAACCAGCGACTTCGTCCGCTCCTACGTCATCACCGGCGGCCGTCGTCTCCCCTCCGACGACGACCTGGCCCTGCACACGCTGGTGTGCATCGCACCCGAGCGGACCCTGCCGCTGGGCGCGGGCCCCGAGGTGCGGGCGATCTGGGAGCTCTGTTCGGGCGGCTACCTGTCGGTCGCCGAGGTCGCCGGGCACCTGGGACTGCCCGTCGGCGTGGCCCGACTCCTGCTGTCCGATTTATTCGAGCAGGGGCACCTCCTGCGCCGCGCTGAACCGGCCCCCGCCCAGCACGTTCCCCGAGCGATACTCGAGAAGGTTCTGCATGGACTCGAAACCCTCAACATCGGCTGACCCCGGGGCGAACGGCTCCATCTACGTCTCCGCCGATGTGACCACCGCCGCGAAGATCCTGGTGGTCGGACACTTCGCCGTGGGCAAGACGACCTTCATCGGGTCGCTGTCGGAGATCACTCCGCTGCGCACCGAGGAGAAGATGACCCAGGCGTCCATGCACGTCGACGACCTGCGCGGGGCCCCGGACAAGGCGACCACCACCGTGGCGCTGGACTTCGGCCGGCTGACCCTGAGCGACGAGCTGGTGCTGTACCTGTTCGGCACCCCCGGACAGCAGCGCTTCATGCAGCTGTGGGAGGACATGGCCCGCGGCGCGCTCGGCGCCCTGCTCCTGGTCGACCCCTCACGGCTGGAGGAGACGTTCCCGGTCATCGACCTGATCGACGAGTACGGCCTCGAGTACGCGATCGCGGTCAACACCTTCTCGCAGACCAGCCACTTCGAGGAGGAGGAGATCCGGGAGGCCCTCGACCTGCTCCCGGACACCCCGGTCATCTACTGCGACGCACGCGACCAGCGGTCCTCCGCCCGGGCCCTGATCGCTCTCGTACGCCACCTGCTCGACCGCGCCGCCTGAACCACCGCCCCCCGCCCGGACCGCACGGTCCGGGCCAGCTAAGGACACAGACATGGACGTTCACGACACGGCCGCCACCGGCGCGGCCAGATGCCCCATGTACGACGGCTCCTTCGCCGCCGACCCGCAGAAGGTCTACGACTACCTCCGGGCGCACGGCCCCGCGGGCCCGGTCGAGCTCGCCCCCGGCGTCGACGCCACCCTGGTCGTCGGACACGAGACGGCCCTGCGGGTGCTCCAGAACCCCACCCTCTTCGCGCGCGACGGCCGCCGCTGGACCGCCCTCAACGACGGCCGGGTCCCGCTCGACAGCCCGGTCCTGCCGATGATGGCCTACCGCCCCAACTGCCTGTTCACCGACGGCGCCCAGCACCTCAGGCTCCGCAAGGCGGTCACCGAGAGCCTCGACCGGCTCAACGTCACCCGCATCCGCCGCGACGTCGAGCCGATCGCCGCCTACCTCATCGACCAGTTCAGCGAGCGGGGCCGGGCGGACCTGATCAACGACTACGCCAAGCTGCTGCCGATGCTGCTGATCAACAAGCTCTTCGGCTGCCCCGCCGCCATCGGCGACCGGGTCACCAGCGCGATGGCCGACATGTTCGACGGCAAGGACGCGCTGAAGGCCAGCGACGAACTGACCGCCTGCTTCATGGAGCTCATCACCCTCAAGCGCCGCGAGCCCGGTGACGACATCACCTCCTGGCTCGTCCAGCACTCGGCCGGTCTCACCGACGAGGAGCTCAAGGACCAGCTGGTGATGCTGATCGGCGCCGGCGTGGAACCGACCCGCAACCTCATCGCCAACGCCCTGCTCCTGCTCCTCGGGCCGGAGGGCGAGGACGGGCCGAGCATGCAGATCGAGGACGCCCTCGACCACGTCCTGCTCAACAACCCGCCGATCGCCAACTACGCGACGCACTTCCCGGTGCAGGACGTCGACCTCGGCGGAGTGGTGGTTCAGGCGAACTCCCCGCTGGTCATCAGCTTCGCCGGAGCCAACAGCGACCCCGTGCTCACCGCGTCGGGCCAGGCCCACAGCCGCGGTGCCCACCTCGCCTGGGGCGCGGGACCGCACGCCTGCCCGGCCAAGAGCCCGGCCCAGGTCATCGCGGTCACCGCCATCGAGCAGATCCTCAACGCGCTGCCCGACCTCGTCCTGAGCGTCCCGGCCCAGGAGCTCCAGTGGCGTCCCGGCCCCTTCCACCGGGCTCTGGCCGCCCTGCCCGTCCAGTTCGCCCCCACCCCGGCGACCCGGATGGCCTCGGCGTACGGCGTGCCCACCGCGCCCCGTCCCTCGGTGGTCCAGCAGCCCGCGCCCGCGGCCCGCATCCCGGCCCCCGCGGCGCAGAAGCCGGCCAAGAAGGGATTCTGGAGCAGCTTCCTCGAGATCTTCCGTGTGTGACGGCTTAGCCCCGGCCACCTGGTGCCGGAGAGGGGGCTGACGACACTTCGCGTCCCCTCTCCGGCACCGCGTTCGTTCGGGGGACAGATCGGCTCCCACTCTCCCGAAAGCGCCTTCTTCGGGCAGAATCGACTCCCGTGCAGCACAGCCGGCAGCGCGAGGAGCGCCGTATGGAGTACTACGACCTCGGCTCCCACGGCCGACCCGTCACCACCGCATCCGCCGAGGCCCAACTCTGGTTCGACCGGGGCCTGGTGTGGACGTACGCCTTCCACCACGAGGAGGCCGTGGCCTGCTTCGAGCAGGCGGCAGCCGCCGACCCGGACTGCGCGATGGCCCACTGGGGCATCGCCTACGCGCTGGGCCCGAACTACAACAAGCCCTGGGAGTTCTTCGACGACCGGGACCTCGCCCGGACCGTCGAACGCACCCATACGGCCGTCGAGGCGGCCCACGAGAAGGCAGCCGCCCGGGCCACCGTGGTGGAGCGGGCCCTGATCGGCGCCCTGCGCGCCCGGTACCCGCAGGCGAAGCCCGCCGAGGACTGCGCGGTGTGGAACCCGCCGTACGCCGACGCCATGCGCGCGGTCCACGAGCTCGCCCCGGACGACGCCGACGTGGCCGCCCTGTACGCGGACGCGCTGATGAACCTCACCCCCTGGCAGCTGTGGGACCTGCGGACCGGCGAACCCGCCCTCGGCGCGCGCACCCGCGAGGCCCGGGCCGTCCTGGAGCGGGCGCTCACCAGCGCCACCGGACGCGACCACCCGGGCGTGCTGCACCTGTACGTCCACCTGATGGAGATGTCGCCGACGCCCGAGCTGGCCCTGTCCGTCGCGGACCGGCTGCGCGGCCTGGTCCCGGACGCGGGACACCTGCTGCACATGCCGTCCCACCTGGAGGTGCTGTGCGGTGACTACCGCCGGGTGGTGTCCGACAACAGCGCGGCGATCGCCGCCGACGAGAAGGTCCGGGCCCGGGCGGGCGCGATGAACTTCTACACGCTCTACCGCTCGCACAACTACCACTTCAAGATCTACGGGGCGATGTTCCTCGGCCAGTCGGAGGTCGCCCTCGAGACGGCCGCGCAGCTGGAGGCGTCGATCCCCGAGGAGCTGCTGCGGGTCGAGAGCCCGCCCATGGCCGACTGGCTGGAGGGCTTCCTCGCGATGCGGGTCCACGTCCTGATCCGCTTCGGCCGCTGGACCGACATCCTGGACCTGCCGCTGCCCGCCGACCCGCGGCTGTACTGCGTGACGACCGCGATGCTCCACTACGCCCGCGGCGTCGCCCTGTCCGCCCTCGGCCGCGTCACCGAGGCGGAGGCCGAACGCGCCCTGTTCCAGGCGGCGGTCGCCCGCGTCCCCGAGTCCCGGATGCTCTTCAACAACACCTGCGCCGACATCCTGGCGATCGCCTCGGCGATGCTCGACGGCGAACTCGCCTACCGCAAGGGCGACTTCGCCACCGCGTTCGCGGCCCTCGCCCGGTCGATCGACCTGGACGACAACCTCCCCTACGACGAACCCTGGGGCTGGATGCAGCCCACCCGCCACGCCTACGGCGCCCTCCTGCTCGAACAGGGCCGGGTGGCCGAGGCCGAAGCCGTCTACCGCGCCGACCTCGGCCTCGACGACACCCTGCCGCGCCCCCTCCAACACCCGGGCAACGTCTGGGCGTTGCACGGTCTCCACGAATGCCTGGTCCGCGGCGAGAAGGACGGGGAGGCGCGGATCGTCGCCCAGCAACTGCGCACCGCCACGGCCCTGGCCGACGTACCGGTGGAGGCGTCGTGCTTCTGCCGCGTGGGGACCGGTTGTTGCGGTTAGGCTCACACAACAGGACGGCGGAAGCGGGGAGTTGCATGCGCGAGACGGGTCAGTTCATCGCGGACGCGTATGCGCTCGGCGCGGGGACATGGACGCTGACACCCGTCGCCCGCGGCGCCCTCGGGCAGATCTGGAAGCTGTCCGGGAACGGCACCTCGTGGGCCGTGAAGGAACTGCTCTTCCAGGAGGGCGAGCCGGACGCCGGTGCCGAGGCCGCCCTGCGCGACGCGGCGGAACCGCTGGGCATCTCCGCTCCCCGCCTCATGCCCGACCGCACCGGCGCCCATGTCGTACGGCTGCCCGAGGGCTCCTGGGTGAAGCTGTACGACTGGGTCGACGGCACCGGGGCCGACCCGTCGGACCCGGAGATCCTGAGCTGGTGCGGCCGTACGCTCGCCCTTCTGCACCAGGCGGGCCAGGGCACGGGCGGGACGCCGGGTGGTTGGTACGAGGAGTGCCCCCGGGACGCCGACTGGGCCGCACTGCTGGACAAGGTCGGCCGTGCGGGCCTGTCCTGGGCCGAGGAGCTGGGGAGGTTCGTCGCCACGACCGCGGCGGAACTGGGACACCATGTGTCGCCGTCGGCCCCCGGCGACGTGGTGACCTCCCACCTCGACCTGCGCCCGCAGAACGTCCTGGTCGGACCGAGCGGACCGGTCCTCCTCGACTGGGACAACGCCGGGCCCGTCTCGGCGGAGCGTGAGCTCGCCCGGGCCCTGTACGTGTGGTCGGGCGGCAACGATGTCGACGCCGGGGCCGCCCGGCGGCTGGTGCGCGCCTACCGGGACGCCGGGGGCCGCGCGGTGGTCAAGGGCGTGGACGCCTTCTCCATGCTGTTCGCGACGGACCTCAACTACGTCCACGTGCAGGCCGCGTGCGCGGTCGATCCGACGGTGACCCCCGAACAGCGCGATTTCGGGAGCCGGGAGGCGGTGGCGAAGCTGCGGAGCCTGCCCGACCTGGGATCCGTGACCCGCCTGACGGAGGCCGTGGCGGGCGAGTGGTGACGCGGCACGGCGCGGCCGGGTGGTGCCGCGCCACCGGGCCGCCGAGGCACCGTTCGGCGCCCGGCACTAATGTCCTCGGCATGAGCGAAAACTCCGAGCGGTCCGTCACCGTCGAGCGCACCGGCACCGGCCATTTCGTCGCCACCAACACCCGGGGCGGCACGATCAGCTTCGGCACCGGATCCGACGAGTTCACCCCCGTCGAACTGCTGCTGGCCGCGCTCGGCGGCTGCACGGCCGTCGACGTCGACCTCGCCACCAGCCGCCACGCCGAACCGAGTGTCTTCGCCGTCGAGGTGACGGGCAACAAGGTCAACGACGACCTCGGCAACCGGCTGACCGACCTCGCGGTGACCTTCACCGTCGCCTTCCCGGACGGCGAGGGCGCCGACCGGGCCCGCACGATCCTGCCCCGCGCGGTCAAGACCTCCCACGACCGCCTGTGCACGGTCAGCCGCACGGTCGAGATCGGCACACCCGTCACCGCCAGGGTCGAGGACGCCTGACCGCTGCGTACCCTGTCCCCGTGCCAGCCTCCCGCCTCCGTCGTGTCGCCGTGCTCGTCCTCGAAGGCGCGAAGCCCCTGGACGTCGGGATCCCCGCACAGGTGTTCACCACGCGCGCGAGCATGCCGTACGAGGTACGGCTGTGCGGCGCGGCCCCCGGGCTCGTGAGCGGCGGGGACGGGCTGTCGTACCACGTCGCCCACGGGCTGGAGGCGCTCGCGTGGGCGGATCTCGTCTTCATCCCGGGCTACCGGTTCCCGGACCGTGAGGACCCTCCGTCGGCCGTCGTCGAGGCCCTGGTCGCCGCCCACGGCCGGGGCGCACGGCTCGCCGCCATCTCGACCGGCGCCTTCGCCCTGGCCGCGACCGGCCTCCTCGACCGCCGGCGCGCCACGACCCACTGGCACTACACGCGAGCGCTCGCGGCGAAACACCCCCTCGTGCGGGTCGACGAGAACGTCCTGTTCGTCGACGAGGGCAGCGTCCTGACCTCGGCCGGCGCCGCCTCCGGCATCGACCTGTGCCTGCACATCCTGCGCGGCGACCTCGGCGTGGCCGCCTCCAACCACGCGGCCCGGCGCCTGGTCGCGGCTCCCTACCGCAGCGGCGGCCAGGCCCAGTACGTGCCGCGCAGCGTGCCCGAGCCGCTCGGCGAACGCTTCGCCGCCACCCGGGAGTGGGCCCTGCGCCGACTCGACGAACCCCTCACCCTCGACCTCCTGGCCCGCCAGGCCGCCGTCTCGCCCCGCACCTTCTCCCGGCGCTTCGTCGAGGAGACCGGGTACACGCCGATGCAGTGGGTCATGCGGGCCCGCATCGACCGGGCCCGCGAGCTCCTGGAGCGCTCGGAGCGCGGGGTCGAGCAGATCGCGACCGACGTCGGACTCGGGACCGGGGCGAACCTGCGGTCGCACTTCCAGCGGATCCTGGGCACCACGCCGAGCGAGTACCGGCGCACCTTCACCCGGGGCGAGTGACCGCCTGGACCCGCGTGGCGCGATCCTTTTGAACCATGGCGATCGCGCCACTGTCAGCGGCGCATGCCGCGAGCGAGCCTGGTGGACATAGGGAAGGGACACCATTCATGACTCGCATCGCCATCAACGGATTCGGCCGTATCGGACGCAATGTGCTGCGCGCGCTCCTGGAACGCGACACCACCTTGGAGGTCGTCGCCGTCAACGACCTCACCGAACCCGCCACCCTCGCCAGGCTCCTCGCCTTCGACAGCACCGCCGGCCGGCTCGGCCGTCCGGTCACCGTCGACGGGAACACGCTGGTCGTCGACGGCCGCCGGATCACCGTCCTCGCCGAGCGCGAGCCGGCGCAGCTGCCGTGGGCCGACCTCGGCGTCGACATCGTGCTGGAGGCCACCGGCCGCTTCACCTCGGCCAAGGCCGCCCGCGCCCACCTCGACGCGGGCGCGAGGAAGGTCCTGGTCAGCGCGCCCTCGGACGGCGCCGACGTGACCCTCGCGTACGGCGTCAACACCGACGCCTACGACGCGGACCTGCACACGATCGTCTCCAACGCGTCCTGCACGACCAACGCGCTCGCCCCGCTGGCGTCGGTGCTCGACGAACTGGCCGGCATCGAGCACGGCTTCATGACGACGGTGCACGCCTACACCCAGGAGCAGAACCTCCAGGACGGACCGCACCGCGACGCCCGCCGCGCCCGTGCCGCCGGCGTCAACATCGTGCCGACCACCACGGGTGCCGCCAAGGCGATCGGCCTGGTGCTGCCCAACCTGGACGGCAAGCTGTCCGGCGACTCGATCCGCGTCCCGGTGCCGGTCGGCTCGATCGTCGAGCTCAACACCACCGTCGCCCGCGACGTGACCCGCGAGGACGTGCTCGCGGCCTACCGCACCGCCGCCGAGGGGCCCCTCGCGGGCATCCTCGAGTACTCGGAGGACCCGCTCGTCTCCTCCGACATCACGGGCAACCCCGCCTCGTCCATCTTCGACTCGGCCCTCACCCGGGTCGACGGCCGCCATGTGAAGGTGGTCGCCTGGTACGACAACGAGTGGGGCTTCTCCAACCGAGTGATCGACACGCTCCAGCTGCTCGCGCAGGGCTGAGACACACGCGGACGCGGTCCACGTCGTATCACCACCTTGACCGGTGACGGCTCCAGCTGACAGGATCGTCACCGGTCGGACGGGTGATTTCGACGCGTACGGGAGACCGCATGGCCGCGATCCGCGACATCGACGTCGTCGTCCTCGACGTCCTCGGCACCCTGGTCGACGAACCCGGCGGACTGCGCTCGGCGATCCGCGAGGCGGTCCCCGCGTCGGACGAGGAGACTGTCGACGACCTGCTCGACCTCTGGCTGCGGCACAGCGAGCGCGAGCAGCGACGCATCGCGCAGGGGCGGCGCCCGTACGCCACCTCGGAGACCCTCGACGCGGAGGCCGCCCGGAAGGTGGCCGACCGGGCCGACGTCACCGACCCGGCGGCCGTCACCAGGCTGGCCACGGCCGGGCAACGCCTGTCGCCCTGGGCCGACTCGGTCACGGGCGTCGAGCAACTGGCCCGACGGCTCCCGGTGTTCGGGCTCTCCAACGCGGGCCGCACCACCCTGGAGCGGCTCAGCGCCCATGTCGGACTCCGCCGGCACCAGGCCCTGTCCGGCGAAACGGTCCGCGCCTACAAGCCGGCACCGGAGGTCTACCGGCTCGCGATCGACACCGCCGGATGCCCGCCCGAGCGAGTCCTCATGGTCGCGGCCCATTCCTGGGACCTGCGGGGCGCCCGGGCGGCGGGGATGCGAACCGCCTACGTCCACCGGCCGGCCGACGACCCGCCGACGAGTCGCGACCACTTCGACGGGCACTTCGACGGCATGGGTGAACTGGTCACCGCGCTGACGGGCGGCTGAGTCCTCCCGCCGTCACGATACATCGGAGGAGTCGCGCCGCTTGGTCTGGGCCTGCTGAGGTGCAGGTCGGAGCCCGAAAACCCGTGCGCGGCTCGACTGTCACGTGGTTCGCATGGTGCTGAAGTCATTGACAGGTACATAGGCGCCTCCTAGGTTCCTCGATACACCCGATGTATCGACGATCCGTCAGGTATGGAGGACGACGATGACCTCACCCCCGGAGAGACACCCGCACCCGGCCCGCAGGGCCGTGCTCGGCACCGCGCTGGGCGGAGCGGCCGCGACCGCGTTGTCCGGTGCGCCGGCCGCCGCGTTACCCGGCGCGGCCCCCGCCGGAGATCCGACGTCCGCCCGGGCCGCCGCCCCGCGCCCCTGGAAACTCCGCGACACCATGAGCACCGACGACGCCTGGGCCCGCTTCCTGCGCGACCAGGACCTGTTGTGGAAACGGCTGCCCACCCTCTGGTACGAGGGCCCCTTCCTCGGCGACGGCCAACTGGGCAGCATGGTCTACCAGGAGCCCGGCGCCAACCGGATCCGCTTCACCGTCCAGCACGGCCGGGTCCAGGACCACCGCCCCGAGTTCGGCAGCGGCTGGGGCACCTGCCGGCTCCCCGTCGGCCACCTCACCCTCGAACCGGCCGGCACCATCACCGCCGTCGACTGGCGCCTCAGCCTCTGGAACGCCGAACTCACCGGCACCGTCACCACCACCGCCGGCACCCTCACCCTCGCCGCCCTGATCCACGACGAGGTCCTCGCCGTCCGTGTCACGGCCCGCGGCGGAGAGCGGGCCACCTGGACCTTCCACCCCGAGGAGGCCATCAGCCCCCGGAAGATCAGCGAGGCCCCGCCCGCCGGCTACACCGCCAACCCGCCGTGGACCACCCGCACCGCCCCCGACGGCACCGAGCAGGTCCTCCAGCCCCTCACCGGCGGCGGACAGACCGCCACCGCCCACCGCCGCACCGGCGACGACCTGCTGCTCAGCGTCGGCCACAGCCACCCTTCCGACACGGCCGCCGAGGCCGACTCCCTGCGCAACCTCCGCCGTGCGAAGTCGTACAGCGCGCTCCGGCAGCGCCACACCAGCTGGTGGCACGCCTTCTACCGCAAGAGCTTCGTGTCGTTCCCCGACCAGCGGCTCCAGAGCTTCCACTGGATCCAGCTGTACAAGGTCGCCTCCGCCAGCCGCGCCGGCGGACCCGTCATGGCGACCTCGGGCCCCTGGCTGGAGCCCACGCCCTGGCCCGCGGTCTGGTGGAACCTCAACGTCCAGCTGGAGTACTGGCTCATCAACGGCTTCAACCACCCGGAGCTGGACTCCCTCGCCACCACACTGCGCCAGAACCAGGAACAGCTGACCGCCAACGTGCCCGCCGTCTACCGCGCCGACAGCTCGGGCGTGGGCCGCAGTTCCGACATGTTCGCCAACCGCAGCGTGGGCCGGCCCGGCACCGGCGCCGAAGTCGGCGACCTCACCTGGGCGTTGCACAACGTGTGGCTGTCCTACCGCCACTCCATGGACACGTCCCTGCTGCGTGACACGATCTACCCGGTGCTGCGCCGGGCGATCAACTACTACCTGCACTTCCTCACCCCGGGCAGCGACGGCAAGCTCCACCTGCCCAGCACCCTGTCGCCCGAATACCCGGTCGTACCGCCCCAGGACACCAACTACGACCTCGCCCTGATCCGCTGGGGCTGCCGGACCCTCCTCGAGTCCGCCGAACTCCTCGGCGTCGAGGACGAGTTGGCCCCGCGCTGGCAGGAGGTCCTCACCAGGCTCACGCCCTACCCGGTCGACGACAACGGCTTCATGATCGGTGCGGACACCCCCTACGCCCAGTCCCACCGGCACTACTCGCACCTGCTGATGGTCTACCCGCTCTACCTCGTCAACTGGGACCAGCCCGAGAACCGCGACCTCATCACCAGGTCGATCGTCCACTGGCACGCGCTCACCGGCTCCCACCGCGGCTACAGCTACACCGGCGCCGCCTCGATGTACGCCATGACGGGCGAAGGGGACACCGCGATCACCTATCTGCGGAAGTTCTTCGATCCCACCACCCGCTACCCTTGCCGCCCCAACACCCACTACACCGAGGCCGGTCCGGTCATCGAGACCCCGCTGTCCGCCTCGCAGTCCCTGCACGACATGTTCTGCCAGAGCTGGGGCGGGGTGATCCGGGTCTTCCCGGCGGTCCCGACCGCCTGGGCGGACCTCACCCTGCACAACTTCCGCACCGAGGGCGCCTTTCTGGTCAGCGCCGTCCGCAAGGCGGGAACCACCCGCTTCATCCGGGTCCGGAGCCTGGCCGGCGAACCCCTCAAGCTCCAGCACGGCCTCACCGGACGTCTCACCGCCGTCCTCGACGACGGCACCCCGGCCCGCACCCGCGACCTCGGCGGCGGCACCCTCGCCATCGACCTTCCCCGCGGCCGCGAGGTGCTCGTGCACACCGGTACCCGCCCCGACCTCACCCTCGCGCCCGTCGCCGTCAGCGAGCCCGGACCGGCCTGGGGACTGCCGTAATAGCCACACAACTCGGAGGACATCGATGGCAGTTCCGATCAGAACGGCGGTCACCGCACTCTGTGCCTCGCTGGCGGCCGCACTCCTCACCACCGCACCCGCTCAGGCCGAACAGCGCGACCAGACATGGTCGTTGTCGGCGGGAGCCCACGCACCGCGCGCCGAGGTCGGCCTCGACGACACCACCGGCCGGCTCACCCTCGCCGTGTCCCGCGACGGCCGTACGGTCATCGAACCGTCACCCGTCGGCCTCGTCACCGAACAGGCCGACCTGTCCAAGGACTTGCGCTTCCTGCACCGCAAGAGCCGCACCGTCGAGGAGCGTTACCGCACCAGGTCCGGCAAGCGCCTGGACCGGCGGGTCCGGATGAACGAGACCCGGCTGTCCTTCGCCGGCGCCGCGGGCGCCCGGTTCGACCTCGTGGTCCGTGCCGCCGCGGACGGCATCGCCTACCGGTACGTCCTGCCCGCCGGCTCCGGTGACGTGCTCGGGGAGGCGTCCGCCTTCAACCTCCCGGCCGACGCGAAGGCGTGGCTCGGCACCTACCGGGTGGACAACGAGGGCCAGTTCGTCCAGTACACCGCCGCGACCGCGCCCACCGGCGAGTACTCCGACCAGGCCCTCTTCTCGACCGACGGCGGATACACCCTGCTCGCCGAGTCCGACCTCACCGGCGGCTACTCCGGTGCCCGGCTCGCCCATGACCAGGGCACCGGCACCTACCGCGTCAAGCTCGCCGACGAACGGGTCGCCGCCACCGGCGCGTTGGCCACCCCGTGGCGCGCCATGGTCACCGGCGACCTCGCCACCGTCACCCGCTCCACCTTCACCGACGACCTCGCCGCCGCCTCCAAGGTGCGCGACACCTCCTGGATCAGGCCCGGCACCGTCCTGTGGACCTGGCTCGCGGGCGGCAGGGAGGCCGGGCAGAGCCTCGCCGCGCAGAAGGCCTACGTCGACCACGCCGCCGAACGCGGCTGGCCCTACGAGGCGGTCGACGCAGGCTGGTACTACCGGCCGGGGGAGTGGGACGTCACCGACCCCGACTGGCAGACCGACAGCTGGATGCCGGAACTCGTCCGGTACGCCCGCGCCAAGGGCGTCGGCATCATCGTCTGGATCCACCAGCGCGACCTCGACACCCCCGAGGAACGCGCGCAGTGGCTGCCCACCCTGGAGAAGTGGGGCATCAAGGGCGTCAAGATCGACTTCATGAACTCCGAGGCCCAGCCCATGCTCCGGTGGTACGACACCATCCTCGCCGAGACGGCCGCCCACCACCTCATGGTCGACTTCCACGGCTCCACGATCCCCAAGGGCATCCAGCGCACCTGGCCGCAGGTCATGACCCTGGAGGGGGTCGCGGGCGAGGAGAAGCGCACCAACACCGCCGCCCACCTCACCACCCTGCCCTTCACCCGCAACGTCATCGGCTCCATGGACTTCACCCCCGGCGCCTTCCAGCGGGTCGGACTGCGCCCCAACTCCGACGCGGCCGAGGTCGGCCTCACCGTCGCCTACGAGTCGGGCCTGCAGATGTTCGCGGGCACCCCCGAGTCGTACGAGGCAAGGCCGCTCGCCCGGGCCTACTTCGACCAGGTCCCGGCGGCCTGGGACGACACCCGGCTGCTCGCCGGCACTCCCGGCCAGGAGGCCGTGCTGGCCCGCCGCAGCGGTGACCGCTGGTTCCTCGGCGGGGTCTACGCGGGGGCCGCCCGCACGGCCCAGGTGCCGCTGTCGCTCGGTCCGGGCCGGTGGCTGGTGGAGACGATCCGGGACGGCGCCGACGGCCTCGTCCAGGACCGCCGGGTCCTGCGCGGCGGCGACACCCTCACCGTCGACGTCGTCGCGAACGGCGGCTTCGCCGGACTCGCCTGCCCGTGGCGGCCGGGCCTCACCACCTGCCACCGCTGAGCACACGGTCGTTCCGGGAACCGTGTCCGATCGGCGAGAGGTTGATCGGACACGGCTCGGACGGCCGGCTTCCTCGCTAGGCTGGGTGCCGGAGGTGCCCAAGTGGCCGAAGAAGCAAGCCAGTTGCAGGACGCTCCCGAATCGACGACGGTCGTGGTGATCGGCGCGGGCCCGGCCGGGATGACCGTCGCCACCCTGCTCCAGCACAGCGGCATCGACTGCGTCGTCCTGGAACGCCGCTCCCGCGAGCACGTCGCCCGGCGGCAGCGGGCCGGCATCGTCGAGACCCGCGCGGTCCGCATGTTCGACTCGTGGGGACTGACCGACAAGGTCCTCGGCGGCATCCCGTACGACGGCATCCTGGAGTTCCGGGTGGACGGCCGCAGCCACCTGGTCTCCGACAGCGACGGCTCGGACGGTCCGGCCGCCCGGCTGTGCCCCCAGCAGGTCCTCGTGCAGAAACTCACCGAGACCTTCCTGGAGGGCGGCGGCGACCTGCGCTTCGAGGCCTCCGACGTCTCCCTGCACGACCTGACCGGCGACCGCCCCACCATCCGCTACCGCGCGCCCGACGGCACACCGCACGCCCTCACCTGCGATTTCGTCGCCGGGTGCGACGGCGACCACGGAGTCAGCCGTACGGCCGTCCCCGACGGCGTCCTCACCGCGCACGCCTTCGACCACGGCATCGGCTGGCTCACCGTCCTGGCCGACGCCCCGCCCCCCGCCCACCCCCTCCTCGCCGTCAGCGCCCAGGGCTTCGCCGCCCACTTCCCGCGCGGCCCCCACGCGAGCCGCTACTACCTCCAGTGCCCGCCCGACGACACCCCGGACGCCTGGCCCGACCAGCGTGTGTGGGACGCCCTGCGCACCCGCCTCGGCGACCCGGACCTCGTCCCCGGCCCGATCACCGACCGCGAGGTCTTCCGGCTCCGCAGTCTCGTCCACGACCCCATGTCGTACGGCCGTCTCTTCCTGGTCGGCGACGCGGCGCACATCGTGTCGCCGATGGGCGGCAAGGGCATGAACCTCGCCCTGTACGACGCCGACCTCCTCGTACGTGCCGTGCGGGACGTCGTCCGGGACGGCGACGACACCGCGCTCAGCAGCTACTCGGCACGCTGTCTGCGCCGTGTCTGGAACGACCAGGAGTTCTCGCACTGGCTCACCCGGACCCTCCACGACGCCGGGGACGCCGACCCGTTCCCGCGCCACCTCGCCCGGGCCCGTCTCGACCGGCTCTTCCACTCCCCGGCCGCGGCCCGCGCCTTCGCCGAACTCATGACCGGCCTTGACCTGACCGGGGGAGCGGCGCCCTTCCAGGAACTGTCCGGCAACCTTTCCGTGAGCGGCGGCGACTGACGGTCGGAAGCTCCCTCCGCCGGAGGCTCGTACGCACCACACAAGGACTTGGCCGTGGCAACTCGCTCACACCGTTCCCCTTCGTCCGGGTCAGGCAGACGGCGCGCGGCGCTCGGTGCCGCGGTGGCCGTCGCACTCGTGGCCGCCCTGATCGTGGCGTTCGGCCCGGACCACGGGAGCAGCGCCGGCCCCGCCGGGGCCACCTCCGTCGCCGGGGCCCGTGCGACGCCGACCGCGACCACACCGGCGGCGGAACCGACGACGGTCTCTCCGTCGGCCTCGGAGTCCGCTTCGCCCTCGCCCTCCTCCCGCGGGAGCGCCCCGGCCGCCGCGAGCAGCGCGTCGTCCCGTAGGGCGGCGACCCCGGCCGCCGAGCCGGCCCGCAAGGCGTCCGGTTCCGCCCCGCTCGCCGGGCGCATCAAGCCCGGTGTCTCCTACGAGGGCGTGGCGACGTTCTACGACGTGGGCGACGGCGACGGGGCCTGTCTGTACGGGCCGACCACCGACGTCATGACCGCGGCGATGAACACCACGGACTACGAGACGTCCAAGGCCTGCGGGGCGTACATCCTCGTCCGGGCCGCGAGCGGTGCCTCCGTCACGGTACGGATCACCAACGAGTGCCCGCTGCCCTGCGCACCCGGCCAACTCGACCTCAGCCCGCAGGCCTTCGCGAAGCTCGCCGCCCCGGTCACGGGGCGCATCCCGATCACGTGGAGTCTGCTGAGTCCCAGCACCTCCGACACGATCTCGATCCGCTACAAGACCGGATCGACCCGCTACTGGTGCGGGATCCAGGCCATCGGCCACCGCAACCCGCTGGCCCGGCTCGAAGTCCGAACCGCTTCCGGCTGGAGCGAGTTGCCCCGTACGGAGTACAACTACTTCCTCTCCGAGCAGGGCAGCGGGTGCGGGGGCGCGATCAGGCTCACCGACATCTACGGCGAGCGACTGGAGATCACCGGGATCGCCGTGCGGCCGGACGTGGCGCAGTCGACCGGGGTGCAGTTCGCCCGGCACTGACGGGCGGTCCGGCACCGCGCTGACAGCCTTCCGGGCCACGTACGACGAGGTCGGTCTCAGCGGGTCCGCAGCGCCTCGGCGCAGGTGTGGGGCAGGCGGAGAGCGAAGACCGTCTCCCTGCCGGGGGTGCTGGTGACCGAGACCGTGCCGCCGTGGGCCTCGACGAGCTGGCGGACGATCGCGAGGCCCAGGCCGCTGCCGCCGGTCTGCCGGCTGCGGGACCTGTCGGCGCGCCAGAAGCGGTCGAAGACGCGGGGCAGGTCGTCGGCGGCGATACCGGTACCGGTGTCGGCGACCTCGATCACGGTCACCTCGCCCTCGCCGCGGCAGCCGAGCGTGACGACGCCTCCGGGAGGCGTGTGCCGGATCGCGTTGGACAGGAGGTTGCCGACGGACTGGCGCAGGCGCGCGGGATCGGCGTGCAGGACCGGGGTGTCCTCGATGCGGGTGGTGAGCGTGACTCCGGCGGTCTCGGCCCGGCCGCGGTGGGCCGCGGCCACGTGGTCGAGGAGCTCCCGCAGGCTCAGGGGTTCCGGGTGCAGGCGCAGCCGGCCCGCGTCCGCCTGGGCCAGGTGCTGGAGGTCGTCGACGATGTGCTGGAGCAGCAGGGCCTCCTCGAGGAGGGAGGCGACGAACTTCTCGTCCGAGGCGGCCAGGCCGTCCTGGGCCGCCTCGAGCCAGCCCCGGATCGTACTGAGCGGTGTGCGCAGTTCGTGGGCGACGTCGCTGACCATCGCCTTGCGCTGGTCCTCCAGCCGCTCACGGCGCTCGGACAGGTCGTTGAAGGCGGCGGCCAGGTGACCGATCTCGTCGTTGGTGGTCACCGGTACCCGCAGGTGCTCCTGCGGCGAGTGGCGGGCCGCGTCGGTCAGCGCCCGCAGCGGTCTGACCAGCCGGGTGCCGACGGTGACGGTGACCGCCAGGGTGAGGACGAGGACGAGCGCGGCGACACCGGCGACCTTGGCCGTGTTGGCGGACGAGAGGTCGAAGCCGGGGGCGGCCGGCGTTCCGGCCGGGGTGGTGACGAACAGCAGTGCGGGCGGGGCGACATAGGGGGCGAGCTGCTCGCGGCGGGCGGTGTCGACGCACCGCTGCTCGGGCTCGCTGACGCTCCTGGTGGGAGCGAAGCCGAGACCGACCTCGACGGGGTCCAGCCGCTGGCGCTTCAGGCAGCCGCTCACCAGGGTGTTGAGCCGGTCGAGTGCCCGCTTCTCGGTCCTGGTCGGATCGTCGAGTTCGAACACCCCGCACACCTCGCCGACCTTCCGCTGGATGCCGCGGTCGCCGGTCATGACGAGCGAGGGTCTGCCGCTCGCCCCTTCGGTGACCCCGGCGGCGAATCCGGCACCCCGCAGGCAGGTCTGCAACTTCCGCGCGAGGTACCGCAGTTCCTTGCGCTCGGCGTCCGGCAGCCGGTAAGGGCCGACCGCTCGCGGGTCGACACCGTCCGCCTGGACGCCCGGCAGCAGGGCCGGGTCGGCCCGCAGGGGGTCGACGAGCGCGGAGGCGTTGGCGGGGAGCTGCTGGGACACGGTGCCGGACGCGGCGACGGGCCGGCGGTCCTGGGTGGTCAGGGTGATGTGGCGACCGGTCCGTGCGGAGAGCCGCTTCAGCGCGGGCGTCACCGCCGACCAGTCGGTGTGCTCGGCCGCGTAGCCGACGAGCGTGTCGTAGATCTGGGCGTCGTCGGCGAGGACCTGTCCCTGCTCCCGCTGGATGGCGCTGGTGGTGGTGCGCGCGGCCAGCCAGGCCGTGGCCGCGACCGAGCACACGGCGATGGTGATCGACGCGGCCAGCAGCCGGACCAGCAGACTCCGGCGCAGGGGCAGTCGGCCGTGCGGGCGCACCCGCCCCTCAGCGGCCACGGCTGCCGTCGGAGAGGCGGTAGCCGACGCCGAACACCGTCTGGAGGTAGGCCGGTCGGCGGGGGACGCGCTCGATCTTCTTGCGGAGGTTCAGGACGTGCACGTCGATCGTGCGCTCGGTGATGTAACGGTCGTCCCCGCGGGTGCTCGCCAGCAACTGGCGCCGGGTGAAGACCCGTTCCGGTTCGGCGGCCATCGTGGCGAGCACGTCGAACTCACCAGGTGTGCAGGCCACTTGACGGCCCTCGACCTCGACCACGCGGCGCACCGGGTCGACGGCCAGGGCGCCGACCCGCAGCACCGGGTCGTTCGGGACCGTGCCGGACGCCCGGGTCCGCCGTAGCAGCGTACGGACGCGGGCCATCAACTCGCGTGGGCTGTAGGGCTTGGTGAGGTAGTCGTCCGCGCCGAGGTCCAGGCCGAGCAGCAGGTCCTCCTCGGTGCTGCGGGCGGTCAGCATCAACACCGGCAGATCGCTCTCGCGGCGCAGGATGCGGCACACGTCCAGACCGTCGACGACCGGCATCATCACATCGAGGACCAGCAGGTCGGGCCGGTGGCGGCGCACCTCGTCGAGCGCGGCGCGCCCGTCGTGGACGAGCAGGGCGGTATGGCCCTCGCTCTCCAGGTAACGGCGGATCACCTCGGCCTGTTTGGTGTCGTCCTCGGCCACGAGGACACGGGCGTTCATGGGGTCAGCGTAGGCACGCGGCGATCAGGTCAGACGGCTTTCTGACGGCGTCCTGACAGGATCGTCATAACTTCGGGCCATGGTCTGCGCCATGTTGAACCTCTTCAGACGAACCGCGGTCCTCACCTCCGTCGGCGCGGCCGGGCTGCTCCTCCTGACCGCCTGCGGGGGCGTCGGCGGAGACGACGACGCGGGCAAGGGCGGTGACGGCGAGGTCGCCTCGCTCACCACACCGGCGGCGGACGGCGGTTCGGCGAGCGCGAGCGCCGATCCCGACGCGGGCCGGCCGCAGATCCGGCTGGACAGCACCAACGAGGAGGTCAACCGCCTGTACGACGCCTGGCTCGCGTGTCTGAAGGACCACGGGGCGGCGGAGAAGTACAAGCGCAAGCCGAACGACCCCTCGGTGCTGGCCTGCAAGGGGAAGGAGCCGCTCAATCCGCCGGAGCTGGACCCTTCCAAGAACCCGGACTACAGCGACGACGTACGCGAGATGGTGCAGTGCATGAAGAGCCACGGCATCAAGGCCCTGGTCTACGAAGGAAATTGGGCCCTGGAGACCGGCGACGAGATGAACCGCCCCCACTACGACGAGTACGAACTCCAGTGCCAGGTGAAGGCGTTCGGTGAAGACAAGTAAAGACACCGGGACCGGTCGGCGGCCGGGCGGACGGCGGCTGGTCGTCTCCGTGGTGGCGTCGGCGGTCGTCGTGGCGAGCGCGTTCACCGTGACCGCGTGGCAGAAGGACGACGGGAAGGCGGACAGCGCGAAGGGCGACGCCGTCCGTACCGCGACCGCCGTCGTGACGAGGAGCGACCTCTCCAACGCCCGGACACTCGACGGGAATCTCGGCTACGGCCGCGCCACCACGGTGAAGGGCGGCAGACCCGGCCTGATCACCTGGCTGCCGCCGACGGGGGCGACGGTGAAGCGCGGCGAGCCGCTGTACCGGGTCGACAACGTCCCGGTGCCGGTCTTCTACGGCGGCACACCGCTGTACCGGACCCTGGAGGCCAGGGGCACCACCGGCCCGGACGTGAAGACCGTGGCCGACAACCTCAGGGAACTCGGGTACGACATCGGCGCACAGCCCGCGGCGGGCACGTGGGTCACCCCGGAACCGGCCACGAGCGAGCCGGTGCCTTCCGGTACGTCTTCGGCGGTGCCCGCATCGAGCGCCGCCCCCTCTCCTTCCGCAACTCCGGTTCAGGTCAAGCGTGGTGACGCAGTCCTGACCGCCGCTCTCGTGGCCGCCGTCAAGCGGTGGCAGACCGCGACCGGTATGCCGGCCACCGGTGTGCTGGGCGCCGGCGACATCGCGGTGCTGTCCGGTGCCGTACGGGTCGACGGCGTCCAGGCACAGCTCGCCGACGCGGCCGACGGGACCCTGATGACGGTCACCTCCACCACCAAGTCGGTGACCGTGCCGGTGGATCCGGACGAGGCGGGCTCGATGAAGCGGGGCGACGCGGTGACCGTGACGCTGCCCGACGACTCCACGGCCCGGGGCACCATCACCGCCGTCGGCGCCACCGTCCGCACCGGCGACGCGTCCAGCGGCGACGACACCGCCGGGCAGCCCCGGCTGACCGTCGGCATCGCCCTGCGCGACACCGCGGCGGTGCGCGGACTGAACTCCGCCCCCGTGCGGGTGCGCTTCACCTCAGAGACCCACAAGGGCGTGCTCACCGTGCCCGTCGGCGCCCTGCTGGCCCTGCGCGAGGGCGGCTACGGCGTCCAGCTGCCGAGCGGCCGGCTGGTGGCCGTGAAGACGGGGATGTTCTCCAAGGGTCTGGTGGAGGTCAGCGGCGCGGGCATCAGCGCCGGGACCAAGGTGGTGACCACGTCATGAGCACGCGGCCGGAACTCGGCGCGCCCCCGGTCCTCGCGGTGCGCGGCGCGAGCATGGTCTACCCGGGCGGGGTCACGGCGCTCGACAACGTCTCGCTCACCGTCGAACAGGGCGAACTGCTCGGCATCGTCGGCCCGTCCGGCTCGGGCAAGTCGACCCTGCTCAACATCATGGGCACGCTGGACCGGCCGACGAGCGGCACCGTGGAGATCGGCGGCCAGGACGTCGCGGACCTCTCCGACCGCCGGCTGTCGGCGCTGCGGGGACGCCGACTCGGCTTCGTCTTCCAGCAGTTCCACCTCACCGACGGGCTCACCGCAGCCGAGAACGTCGCCACCGGACTGCTCTACGCCGGCGTGCCGCGCCGCAGGCGCCGCGCGCTGGCCCTGGAGGCACTGGACCGGGTGGGCCTCGCCCGCCGGGCCCGGCATCTCCCGCAGCAGCTGTCCGGCGGCGAGCGGCAGCGGGTGGCCATCGCCCGCGCGCTCGTCAACCGTCCCGTCCTGGTCCTCGCGGACGAGCCCACGGGCGCCCTGGACACCGCGAACGGCGTGGCCGTACTGGATCTGCTGACCGCGCTGAACCGCGAGGGCACCACCATCGCCGTCATCACCCACGACCGGGACATCGCCGCCCAGCTGCCCCGCCGGGTGGAGATCCGCGACGGCCGCCTCCGCTCCGACGTCCGCACCGACACGTACGCCCGTACGGAAAGCTGGTCATGACCATCACCCCGACGAGGACCGCCGGCCGTGGCGCCGGCAGCAGGCCGGTACGGCTGGCACCGCTGGACATCCTGGGCCTGGGGCTGCTGGGCATCCGCACCCGCAAGGTGCGGGCCGCCCTGTCCGCCCTCGGCATCTCGATCGGCATCGCCACCCTCATCGTCGTCACCGGAATCCCGGCGTCCAGCCAGAAGGCCCTGATGCGGGAGCTCTCCGCGCTGGGCACCGACATGCTCCAGGCCGTGCCCGCCCGCCAGGACCCACCCGTGCTGCTGCCACCGGAATCGGTGGACATGGCCCGCCGGATCGGGCCCGTCACGGCGGCCAGCGCGGTCGCCAACACGCACACCGAGGTCCTCCGCAACGACCGCCAGGGCGCCGCCGACTACACCGGCCTGACCGTCCTGGCGAGCAGATCCGATCTGCTGCGCACGATCAACGCCCAGGTCGGCTCGGGCCAGTTCCTCAGCGCCGACACGCAGAGTTTCCCGACGGCCGTCCTCGGCTCGGTCGCCGCCTCGCGGCTCGGCATCCCGAAGATCACCCCCGGGCAGAGCACCCCGCAGATCTACGTCGACCGCCACTGGTTCACGGTCATCGGCGTCCTGGAGAAGACCCCGCTGTCGCCGGACATCGACCGCTCGGTGCTGGTCGGCTGGGAGGCGGCGCGCTCACTGCTCAGGTTCGACGGGCACCCGACCGTGATCTACCTCAAGGCGAAGGAGTCGCGGATCGAAGCCGTACGGGACGTGCTGCCCGCCACCGTCAACCCCGAACTGCCCGGAGTGGTCCAGGTGAGCCGGCCGTCCGACGCGCTGGCCGCCAAGCGGGCCACCGAGTCCACGTTCTCCGCGCTCTTCCTCGGACTCGCCGGGGTCGCTCTCCTCGTCGGTGGCATCGGAGTCGCCAACACCATGGTCATCTCCGTCCTCGAACGCCGCCGGGAGATCGGTCTGCGCCGGGCCCTCGGCGCCAACCGGGGCCAGATCCGCGCCCAGTTCCTCACCGAGTCGGTCGTCCTGTCGGGACTCGGCGGCCTGGCCGGCGTCGCCCTGGGCACCCTCGCCACCTACGCCTACGCCACCCACCAGCACTGGCCGCCGGTCGTCCCCCTCACCTCGGTGACCGCCGGGTTCGCCGGGGCGATCCTGATCGGCATGCTGGCCGGCCTCTACCCGTCCGTCCGCGCCGCCCGCCTGACCCCGACGGAGGCGCTGGCGACGGCGTAGCCGGTCGCGCGTCCGCGGGACGGCGGCACGGCGGGACTTCAGGGGCCCGCCGACCCGTCATCGGTCACCCGTCATCCGGTTATATCTGCCGGCAGGCGCCCATCGCCCTGGCCGACCCCGGGCTCCCGTCCGTACTCCTCTACCCCCTCCCGCACCTGCCGCCGACGCCCCCGCAGGCGGACTCCCCACAGCTGAACGTGCTGCTGGGCGCCACCCGCGCCGCCGTCCTGAGAGCGAGCGCGACCGGCTCCACCACCACCGAGGCCGCCCACCGGGTAGGCGTGACCCCCACGACGGCCAGCCATCACACCGCCGTACTGCGCGACGCCGGCCTGATCACCAGCCACCGCCATGCCAACACGGTCCTGCACACCCTGACCCCGCTCGGGGTGGCTCTGCTGCGAACGGGCCCGGGGGACCGCTGACCGTGCCTGGTCAGGACTCCGCGGATCCTCGCTCACACGTCGAGGAGCAGCTCCGACATCACGGCGGGCGGCAGGGACGGGTTGGCCGCCGCCGCCTCCGCCACCCGTTCGTCCGGGTCGGCGAGGAGCTCCGTGATGACCGGCGGCGGGAGGGCGGGATGGCCGGCGGCGACGGGCCTCGCGCGTTCGTCGGGCAGGCAGAGGAGCAGCGCGGGGGCCGTCGCTCGGCGATGCCGGGCTACTTCACGGAACACCCGGTGCACGGGAGGTTCGTGGCGGGCCAGGTCCTCCAGCAGGGCCGGGGAAGCGTCGGGATTGGCCGCCACCTTGGCGAGGACACGGACCCCGTGCCGGTCGACCATGGAGCGCAGCTGCCCCTCGGCGAGCCCCGGATGCGGGGCGAGGGCCTTGACCACCTTGGCGTCGGGGTCGTCGGCCAGCCGGTCGAGTATCGCGGGCGGCAGATCGCGTCGCTGGGCCACGAGCATGCGCGCGGCCGGCTCCACCGACTCGGCGAGCGCCGCGACCTCGGCGGGAGAGGCGGCGGCGACCCGGGGCAGCAGGGTCGCGCCGATCCTGACGTTGCGAGCCAGTTCGGTGAGCAGGTCGAGCGGGATACGCGGATGGTGGGCGAGCCCGCGGCGCACCTCGGGGTCGGGGTCGCCGGCCGGCTCGCGCATCAGGGCGTCGTCGAGCGCGGGGTTCCGGGCCAGGTCGGCGCGGATTCCGGGAACGGGGTCGGCGGCCAGCCGTGCGCACACCCGGAGGGGCAGGTCCCGGCGGGCGGCCAGGGCCCAGCGCAACAGCATCGACGGGTGGTCCACGAACTCGGTCACGGCCGCGACCGGGGTGGCCGGATTGCCGATCGCCGCGTGCTGGATGTCCTGCACGGTGGACTCGTGCGAGCCGTCGCAGGAGGCGCCCGGAGGCAGCTCGCAGTCGAGCCGTGGGCAGAACGGATCGTGGACGAAGGGAGTCTCCTCGCGGTCGCAGACCAGACAGTGCCGCGCCGGGGGGAGGCCCACACCGGTCACCAGTGCCGCCAGTGCGGCCGGGGGAGTCGCCTCGTTGACCGCCACCGCGGCACGGACCAGCGCGTGCGGGTGCGCCGCCAGCCTCTCGGCCACGTCCGCGGGGGCCGCGAGGGCGAGTTCGGCGACGACTTGCACGTCAGGGTCGGCCGCGAGCCTGTCCACCACGTCCGACGGAAGCCCCCGGCAGCCCGCCAACTTCTCCCGACGCTCACGGGCCGGGTCCGCCACCAGGAGGCGCGCCCACTCCGGACGTCCGGCCCCGTGTTCGAGGAGGGCGAGAGCGGCATCGGGCCAGAGGGCGGGATCCACGTCGTCGGCGGTCAGCAGCCCCTCGTTCGCGAGCGCCCGAGCGCTCCCCTCGACACGCCGCGCCAACGCCACCGCCTGCGCACGGCTGAGGTCCGTCCGGCAGGCGAGGCCCTCGGCGATGTCGTCGTCCGCGATGGCGACGAGCCGGTCCACCAGAGCTGACGACAGGGCGGGATTGGCGGCCAGCCCGCGCAGGATGTGGTCCACGTGGGCATCCTGCCTGGCGGACGCGGGAGGAGCGCGGGATTTTCCGCAGGCCGGAAATTCACCGACGACCACCCCTGCGTGCGCGATCATCGTCGGATGGACCCTCGTTTCCTCGGCATAGCCGAACTGACCGAAGTCCCGTCCGTAGCCGTCGTGGTCGATGTCATGCGGGCCTTCACGGTGGCCGCGTGGGCCTTCGGTCAGGGGGCGGAGAAGATCGTGCTCGCCGAGTCCCTGGACGAGGCCCTGGCGCTGAAGGAGCGCCACCCCGACTGGGTGGCGCTCAAGGACGGTCCGCCCGCGCCCGGCTTCGACATCGTCAACTCGCCCGGCCTGCTGCGCTCCCTCGATCTCGCCGGACGGACCGTGGTGCAGAAGACCACGGCCGGGACGGTCGGCGCACTGGCCGTCAGGGAGGCGTCGCTGGTGCTCTGCGCCTCCTTCGTGGTCGCGGAGGCGACGGTCCGGCTTCTCCGGGCCCGTGGGGGTGGCGCCGTCACCTTCGTGGTCACGGGCGAGGACGGACGGGCCGACGAGGATCTGGCGTGCGCCCACTACATCGCTCGCCGTGTCACCGACCCGGGAACCGACGCGGCGGAGTTCCTCCGCCGTGCCGCCGAGTCGCGTGCCGCCACCGAACTCGCGGAAGGCGTCCGCAAGGGCGTCCACGCCGACGACGTCGCCCTCTGCCTCGAACTCGACCGGTTCCCCTTCGCCATGGCGGCCACCCAGGAGGACTCCCTCATGGTCCTGCGCCCGCACGCCGCGCCCGCGTAGACCGAAGAGCCCCTGCGGCGGGCGCCGCCACGGCCGTACCCCTGAAGGATCCGGCACGGCAGGGCCCGTCGTCAGCTCGCCGGGATCGCCCTCTCCGCGGCCGCCTTGATCCGCGCCCCGAACGCCGGCGCGTCCTTGCGGGCCGCGGCCAGTGCCAGACCGACCAGCAGCTTGCCCAGTCCATGGCCGTCCAGGACGTTGAAGATGCGGACACGGGTCCTGCCGTCGGGCAGGGACTCCAGGTCGTAGCCGCCCTCGCGCACGGTCACGCTGTTCTTGGACACCTCGGCCCAGCGGATCTTCACCGGCGCGTCGAGCTCGGTGATGCGGAACTCCCGGGCGGACTTCATACCGGCGTCCTTCACGGTGCTCCGGAAGACCGTGCCCACGGCGGTCGGCGTCTCGGGGATCCGCTCGATCTTGAGGACCCGGGGGCTGAACTGCGGGTCGTTGCGCCCGTCGGCGAGGTACTCGTACACCTCCTTGACGGGCCGGTCGACCTCGACCACCGCTTCGAACTGTCCGGACATGGGCACTCCTCATCGGTCGAGCCAGGACGAATGCGCGGCTTGCCTTGACGGGCGGTTCTGCCAGGGCGGCACAGCGACCCTACGGGAGGGCAGGTCATCGCGCGAGACGTAGGGAGCCCGCACCGCATCCGAACAGGGGGTGGGTCCCGAAGTCCTCTCCACAACGCACCGAAAGGGACGAGGTCCCCGCTTCGGGTTGGGCCCCGGATGTACGGGCACTCGGGGCGAGGCCGCAGGGCACCCCGTCCGAGGCCGTCCGGGAGGTATTCGTGGCCCGTCGTCATCGTCTGATCCGAGTCAGCCCGAGCGCGGTGTGGGACGTCCTCGCGGACGGCCACCGCTACGCCGATTGGGTCGTGGGAACCTCGCAGTCCGAGCCGGTCCGCGGCACGTGGCCGCACCGGGACGCGGCGATCCGCTTCCAGGTCCCGCTCGGCCCGCTGCGCCTGGTCAACGAGACGGTGGTACGGCACTGCGAGGAAGGCGTCACGCTGGAGCTGGAAGCCCACGCCGGTGTGCTGGGCACGGCACGCATCGCGATCGAGTTGCGGGAGTGGGGCGAGCACTGCCTGGTCATCGTGGACGAGCACCCCCTGCGGGGGGCGGGCGGCACGCTCCACAACGTCGGATTCGACGCGCTGATCCAGCTGCGCCACCGCACCATGCTCGCCCGGCTCGCCCGGCTCTGCGAGCACCCGGAGCCGGACGAGTCGGATGCCCGAGGCACCCGGGGGGCGCCCCATCTCGTCGCGGTGGACCGGGACGGATCGGGAGCGGAGAGGCCCGGTCATGCCTGACGCCGTGGTGATCGGCGCGGGCCCCAACGGGCTGGTGGCCGCCAATGTGCTGGCGGACGCCGGATGGAGCGTCGAGGTGCTGGAGGAGCAGCCGGAGCCCGGCGGCGCCGTCCGCCACGACCACGGCGTCGACCCCGCCTTCGCCAACGACCTCTTCAGCTCCTTCTACCCGCTCGCGGCCGCCTCCCCGGTGCTGGCCGCCCTGCGCCTTCAGGACCACGGACTTCGGTGGGGCCACGCCCCCAGCGTGCTCGCGCACCCCCTCACCGACGGAAGCTGCGCCCTCCTGGACCGCGACCTCGACACCACCGCCGCGTCCCTCGACGCCTTCGCGCCGGGCGACGGGGACGCGTGGCGACGCCTGCACGACATGTGGCAGCGCCTGCGCCCCGACCTCCTGGACGCCCTGTTCACGCCCTTCCCGCCGGTCCGTGCGACGGCCCGCATGGCGTGGCGGCTACGGGTCGCGGGCGGCCTGCGCATCGCCCGCACCCTGGCCCTCCCGGTACGGCGGATGGGGGCGGAGGAGTTCCGCGGACAGGGCGGCCGCCTCCTCCTGGCCGGCAACGCCCTGCACGCCGACCTCGCCCCGGAGTCGGCCGGCAGCGGCGGCTTCGGCTGGCTCATGGCCATGCTGGGACAGACGTACGGCTTCCCCGTCCCCGTCGGCGGCTCCGGCGCCCTCACCGAGGCACTGACCCGGCGCCTGCACTCCCTCGGCGGCCGGGTCCGCTGCGGACAGCGCGTCGACGAGGTCGTCGTCCGCGGCGGACGGGCCGTCGGTGTCCGTACGGCGGCGGGCGACGCGGTACCGGCCCGCCGGGCGGTGCTGGCGGACGTGTCGGTGCCCGCGCTGTACGGCGGCCTCGTGGACCCCGAGCACCTGCCCGCGCAGCTCCTGGACGACCTGCGCCGCTTCCAGTGGGACTTCGCCACCTTCAAGGTCGACTGGGCGCTCGACGGACCGGTGCCCTGGCAGGCCGAGGCGGCGTCCCGGGCCGGCACCGTGCACCTCGCCGACGGAGTCGACGAGCTGACCCGCTTCGCCGCCCAGATCGCCATGCGGCAGGTCCCGGACCGCCCCTTCCTGCTGTTCGGGCAGATGACCACCTCCGACGCCACCCGCTCCCCGCAGGGCACCGAATCGGCCTGGGCCTACACCCACATCCCGCACGAGATCGCCGCCGACGCCGCCGACGAGGGCATCACCGGACGCTGGGACACCAAGGAACAGGAGCTCATGGCCGACCGGGTCGAACGCCAGGTGGAACGCTTCGCACCCGGCTTCCGCGCCCTGGTCCGGGCCCGCCGCGTCCTCGCGCCCCCCACCCTCCAGGCCATGGACGCCAACCTGTACGGCGGCGCCATCAACGGGGGCACGACCGCCCTCCACCAGCAGCTCGTCTTCCGCCCCGTGCCCGGCACCGGACGCCCGGAGACCCCGGTCCCCGGCCTGTTCCTGGCCTCCTCCGGCGCCCACCCGGGTGGTGGGGTCCACGGCGCGCCCGGCGCCAACGCGGCCCGGGCCGCCCTGCACCGCCACCGGCCCCCCGGCCTGACCCGCGCCCAACGCATGCTGACCCGCCGCGACCGCACCGGAACCAGACAGTGACCGCACGACACCGCCCCACCGGGGCGGCCGCACCGTCGAGGAGACCCATGAACGAGCAGGAGGAGGCCCACGACGGCCCCGACCGCGACCACCGGCGCCCCGCAGGCGTCGACGACACGACCGTCGAGGCCCTCGGGGCACTGTCCAAGGCACTGGAGACGACCGAACGGGCCAGGGGCCGGCTGTACGACTTCCACCAGATGACCGGCACCGCCGACCTGCAACTGGACCGAGCCGTAAGGCTGTTGGAGGAGGCGGGGCATCCCGAGTGGGCCGCGAAGATCCGCTCGGAGATCCTCGGCCGCAATGTCATCCCCGGGCACTGGACGTTCCAGATCGTCGAGGCCTACAACGCCACCTACTACCGGCCCTTCCAGCGGCTGGAGACGACCGCGGTGCAGGAACTCGCCCAGGGCCGGGACCACTTGTACGAGGCGGAGATGAAGGAGGAACGCCGTACATCCGGCCATCCCGACCACGTCTCCCGCCTGCCGGACCCCGAGATCTGAGAAGCCGCCCCGCCGCCCCGCCGCCCCGCCGCCCCGCCGCCCCGACGGAAGGACCCGCCCATGCACAGCAGTCCGCTCGCCGGCCGCACGGTGGTCGTCACCGGAGCGGCCCGGGGGCTGGGCGCGGCCATGGCCCGCGAAATGGCCGCCCGCGGTGCCCGGTTGGCGCTGCTGGGCCACGAGAAGGCCCTCCTGGAAACGGTCGCCGCGAGCCTGCCCGGACCCGCCCTGGCCGTCGAGGTCGACGTCACCGACCCGGACGCGCTGACCGCAGCCGCCCACGCCGTACGGGACCGCCTCGGACGCCCCTCGGCCGTCGTGGCGAACGCCGGTATCGCCGAAGGCGGCCCGTTCCTCGCCTCGACGGCGGCCGCCTGGAGCCGGGTCGTCGAGGTCAACCTCATCGGCAGCGCCCACACGGCCCGGGCGTTCCTGCCCGATCTCCTCGACACCGCGGGCTACTTCCTCCAGGTCGCCTCGCTCGCCGCCATCGGCGCGGCCCCCCTGATGAGCGCCTACTGCGCCTCCAAGTCGGGCGCCGAGGCCTTCGCGCACTCCCTGCGGGCGGAGGTGGCACACCGGGGCGTGGGCGTGGGGATCGCCTACCTCAACTGGACGGACACCGACATGATCCGCGACGCCGACCGGTACGCCGTCCTGCGGGAACTGCGCACCGCCATGCCCGGCCCGGCCGGTCGCGTGTACCCCGTCGACACAGTCGCCGCCCGGCTGGTGAAGGGCCTGGAGCGACGGCGTACGGCCGTGTACGCGCCCGCATGGCTGCGCCTGACCCAGCCGCTGCGCGCCGCCCTGCCACCGGTCGTCCTGCGCGTCGCGCGCCGCTCGCTGCCCCGCCTGGAGGCCGAGGAGCCCGTGGAGTACACCGGCCCCCTCGGCGCCGGCGGCCTCGCCGACAGCGGTCCTCGCCGGAAGAGCTGAGACACCGGCCCTCACGCGCCCGCGTGCGGGGGCGCCGGGCCGCTCCGTCACGCCCCCGCACGCTGCTCGTCCCGGGTCTCGTCCCGCGGGACGATGCGAGGAAGCGACCAAGGGGTGGGGCATGTCCGTGGTGATGTCGATGAACTGGGCCGGGGTCACGCCCGAGCAGTACGACGTGGTGCGGGAGGCCGTCGGCTGGGAGGAGTCCGCGCCGGTCGGCGGTGAGGTCCATGTGGCCTGGTTCGACGAGCGGGGCCTGCAGGTGATCGACGTCTGGGAGTCGGAGCAGGCCTTCCAGGCGTTCTTCGCGGAACGACTGGCTCCCGCGGTCGAGAAGGCCGGCATCAGCGGCGCCCCGGAGACCGGCTTCAGCCCCCTGTACCGGCGTTTCGTCGCCCCGGGAGTCTCCGGCGCCGCCTGAGAACGTACGACCGGCGCCGCGACGGCAGCTTCGCCCCGGACCCGTGTCCCGGTCACCCGGGCGTGTGTCCGGGCCCGGGGCGAAGCTGCGTCAGCGGTTCACCGCGTCGAGGTGCCCGCCGGTCACCCGGTCAGGAGCGCCGGGCGCGGCGGCGGGTGCCGTAGAGCGCTGCGGCACCCAGGGCGATCACCGCGGCGGCGCCGGCGGCTATCGGCCCGACCGGCGCGCTGGAGCCGGTCTCGGCCAGCGGCGGGGTGCTGTCGCTGGGCGAGGGCGCCGGGGCGGTCGGCGGCGTCGACTCCAGCGGCGGCACGTCCGGAGTGGTCGGCGGGGTGCTGGAGCTGGGCGGCGGGGTGGTGGACGTGGCCGGCGGGGTCGTCTCCGCGGGCGGCTCACTCGCGGGCGGGCTGCTCGGGTTGTCCGGCGTGGACGGGGAGGCCGGCGGCGTGGGGGAGCTCGGCTGCTCGGGGGTGCACGACTTGTCGCCGCCGTTCCACGCCGCGATCAGGTGGTAGGGCGTGACGACGTTGTCGGGCTGGTAGGGCGCGGGCCCGTGCCCGTCCCCCGACTTGCCGTCGTAGATGACGTCGTCGCCGTACAGGTCGATCTGCCCGTAGCAGTCGGGCGCCTTGACCGTGAGCTTCTGCCAGGTCCGCTTGGCGTCGTCGGAACCGGGGAGGTCCTCGGCGCCGAGGTAGACCGTGGCGTGGTCGACGAGCGTCTGGAGACCGGAGGTGTACCAGTTCGGTCCCTCGGTGGTGTATTCGGCCAGTGAGACCGGGTACTTGCAGCCGTCGCCGACCGTCTGCCCCGGCGCGAGCCGCACCTCGACGGTGCCGGGCGCGTCCTTCCACTGGTGGAAGCCGCCCTGGGAGGTCCAGTCGGCACCGACCGGCTTTCCGGCGGCGTCGACGAGGCGGTACTGGACCGTGGCGGACTGGCAGCCGCCGGCGGGCGTGGCGCTCGCGGCGGTGGCCCCGAACAGCGGGGTGACGGTGGCGACGAAGGCGGTGGCGGCGAAGGCGGCCGACGTTCTGGAGCGTGAAAGGCGCGTCAAGATCTGCCCTTGCGGATGAGAGTGTGGGAGGTGGCAGGACGCGAGCAGCCGGTGTCGGCGGAGAAGGGGAATGCCGTGGCCGAGCCACTCGCGTCACTTCGCTCACTTCAGTCACAGTGAGCGAGCCGCATTCTTGTCGCTCTTCACAACTTCCGTCAATCTTTCACCAGTTCAGCACGCCGATACTCATCCGGCATGCGTGGTATGCCCCGTTATCCGCAGGTCAGCCGCCTTGTCCGCCGCCCGCCGTCGCAGCCCCGCAACAGTTGTCACCGCTGTGTCACAGCAAGCGGCGACCCCACAACTCACGCCGTGCCACCCGTGTCGAACCTCGCGTCGGAACCAAGACCGTCCGACTGGCAGAGCGTCAATCTTCCACGGGGGAAACAGACATGAGCTTCACCGCGCGCACCACCCGCCGTACCGCGGGCTCCGCCGCCGTCGCGGCCGCCTCCTTCCTGCTGCTGGCGGGCGCGGGCATCCTCGCCGCACCCACCGCGTTCGCGGGCGTCCCCGGCGGCACCGCCGCCGTCGACCGCAACGACGACTTCGACGGCGACGGCTACGCCGACCTCGTCACCGGCGTCCCCGACGGCACCGTCGACGGCGAGGAAGGCGCCGGATACGTCACCGTCCAGTACGGCGCGCCCAACGGCATCGGCACCAACACCACCGTCCCCAAGGGCGAGGTCCAGCTCCTGAGCCAGTCCAGCAAGGGCGTACCCGGCACCTCCGAGACCGGCGACCGCTTCGGACAGGCGGTCGCGAGCGGCGACCTGGACGGCGACGGCTTCGACGACCTGGTCGTCGGCGCGCCCGGCGAGGACGAGGGCACCGCCGAGGACGCGGGCCGCGTGACCGTCCTGTACGGGTCGAAGACGGGCCTCGGCACCGAGCGCACCGCTAGTGTCACCGCGGCGACGCCCACCGCGGGCGCCCGGTTCGGCCTCGCGGTGGCCGCCGCCCGGTTCACCGGGGACACCGTCGCCGACCAGCTCGTCGTCCTGGACCAGAAGACCGGCCTGCACGTCTTCACGTACCACGCCGGCGTCCTGCGCCAGGTCGGCACCCCGCGCTCCACCGGACACACCCTCCAGAGCGCCTACCTCACCACCGGCGACTACGACGGCGACGGCTTCGCCGACCTCGTGGTCTCCGGATACAGCCCCGACGACGACTACGCCAAGGGCTGGTCCGCCTACTACGCGGGCGGGACCGAGGGCCTGAGCTTCCAGCGCGACCTGCACGGCGGACTGGGCACGGCCTCCGGGGACATCAACGGCGACGGCCACGACGACCTCGTCGTCGGACAGCGCGGCGGCGTGGACGAGACGGCCGGCGACGCGGACGCCCCCGGCGGTCTGGTCGGTGTCTACTACGGCGGCGGGGACGGCCTGGCCGGCACCGAGGGCCCCGGCACCGCCCCGCAGTGGTGGTCGCAGAACTCCCCGGGCGTACCCGGCGCCGCGGAGCAGGGCGACGCGTGGGGCAACGACCTGTCGGTCGCCGACGTCGACGGTGACGGCTTCGCCGACGTGGCCGTCGGGTCCCCCGGAGAGGACGCGGACGGCGAGGCCGACGCCGGCGCGGTCTGGCTGCTGCGCGGCACGCAGGACGGCCTCACCGGCAGCGGCGCCCAGTCCTTCGACCAGAACACCCCCGGCATCCCCGGCGCCGCCGAGGCCGGTGACGCCTGGGGCGCCCAGGTACGTCTGGTGGACACCGACGGCGACGGCCGCGCCGAACTCGTGGCCGCCGCCCCCGACGAGAACGCCGGCGACGGCGCCGTGTGGCTCCTCCCCGCGAGCGGCAACGGCCTGCTCGCCGACGGTTCCCGCTCCTACGGCGCGTCCGCGCTCGGCGGCAGCGCCCATGGCGCCCACTTCGGGTCCGTCGTCGACGAGTGACGGTTCGCCGATGACATCGGCGGTCGTCGGTGGGGAGCCGGGTAGGACATCGAAAGGGGTCCGGGTAGGACGTCGGTGCCACGAGCCGCCTGCGAGGGAGACGAACGGATGAGGATCGTCGTGACGGGTGCGTCCGGGTTTCTCGGGCGGCTGCTGGTCCGCGCACTGCTGCGGGCGGGGACCTTCGCGGGCAGGCCGGTCGGCCGGTTGGTCCTGGTCGACCGCGTTGCCTGGCCCGAGGCGGTGGGCGGGGCGCCGGTGCAGGTGGTGGAGGGGGAGCTGGGTGAGCACCTGGACACGGTGTTCGCCCAGCCGGTGGACGTGGTGTTCCATCTCGCCGCCGCGGTGTCGGCCGAGTGCGAGGCCGACTTCGACCTCGGGATGCGCGCCAACGTGGACGTCACCCGCGCGCTGCTGGAGGCGGCACGGGCGCAGTCCCGCTCGGGCGGACCGGTGGCGCGGCTGCTGTTCGCCGGCAGCATTGCCGTCTACGGCTCCCATCCGGACCTGCCCCTGCCACCGGCGGTCAGCGAGACGACACTGCCGGTGCCGCGGTCGAGTTACGGCACCCAGAAGCTGATGTGCGAGCACCTGATCGCGGACTGCACCCGCCGCGGCTTCGTCGACGGGCGGGTCGCGCGGCTGATGACGGTGGCGGTACGGCCGGGCAGGCCCAACGCGGCCGCCTCCGGCTTCCTGTCCGGCATCGTGCGCGAGCCGCTCGCGGGACTGCCCGCCGTCTGCCCGGTGGACCCCGCCCTGACCGTGGCCCTCTCCTCACCCCGGCGTACCGTCGCGGGCATCCTCCGGGTCGCCGAGGCGCAACGCGGCACCGGACCGGGGCGCCTCGAGGGCCCGCTGCCGGTCAACCTTCCCGGACTGACCGTCTCGGTCGCCGAGATGCTCGCCACCCTGCGGCAGGTGGCCGGTGACACCGTCGCCGACCGGGTCAGCCTCGCGCCCGACCCGGCCGTCGAGGCGATCGTCGGCTCCTGGCCGGCCGTCTTCGACCACCGGCGCGCCACCGCACTGGGCCTGGACCCCGACCCGAGCTTCCTCTCGGTACTCCAGGACTACATGGCGGACCACCCCGACGCGGTCCCCTGACGGTCGGACTGAACCCGGCGGCTCGGTCACCCCGGGAAGCGGCCCGTGGACCGCAGCAGCCAGCGGCGTTCCGCGTACGCCAGGTCGTCGCGCCACAGCCGTGCCGCTCCCGCCGTCATCACGCGGCGCAGGACCGGGCGCAGGGCGCGGGCCGCCGCGAAACCGGGGCGCTCGGAGGCGGCCACGACCGCCTCCACCACGGCGGTGCGCGGCCGGCCCGAGGCGTCCGGGCCGAGCGGAGTCACATGCGTCTCGACCACCGAACCCAGGCCCTCGCCCTCGGTGATGCGCATGAGGACCGTCCGGGGATCGGGCGTGGTGAAGACCGCCCGCACCGGCACGACCAGCCGCCCGGCCACCTTGAACGAGACGTCGACGGTGAACCCGTCCTCGCCCGCCCCCTCTTCGTCCGCGCCCTGCGCGCCGGGCGTGTCCACCACGGTCAGGTCGACGAAGGAGTACGGGTGGAACCAGGCCCCGTGCCAGGGGTCGAGGCGGTTGGCCACGACGTCCTCCGGCTCGCAGATCCCGACCACGGAGTACACGGCGGCGACGGAGCGCGACAGCTCCGGCCGGGCGGGCACGACCGGTGCCGGCGTCGGCGGTTCACCGCCCACCGGGTCCAGCCGCACCCAGACCAGCACCCCGTCGTCGTACAGCGGCAGCGGCTCCCAGCCGGCGAACGGGCCGCCGTCCAGGGCCAGTCCGTGCCAGTGGCAGACCAGGGTGCCGCAGCGCACCGGGCTGTCGGCGAGCGGCGCTCCCAGATGCGGGCAGATGCCGGGGCCTCCCGCGAGCTTGCCGTCGGCGGTGCGCCAGACGACCACTTCCTGCCCGGCCACCGTCGCCGACAGCGGCCGGTCGCCGCGTACGTCCCGTGCGGCGCCGACGACGTACCAGTTGCCGGACGGGCGCGCCTGGGCCCGCTTCAGTGCCTCGGCGATCAGGGCGGGCCGGGCCTGCCGCCAGGTCGGCCGCTGTTCCTCCCACCGCACCGGGCGGCGCCGCAGGGACAGCGGGTAGCGCCTGCGTTGCGTGTGCCGACGGGATGTCATGCGACCCTCCGCGTGGACGGGGACGTCTCGGCCGGCACACCGGACACCGGTGGTACTCCGGCCGACCTGTGCCGCAGCCGCGCAGTGCCGACCCGGACCAGGCCGTCCAGGGCCACGACGGCACGGCGGCGCCGCGGGACCACGGCTCGGCGTTGCACCGAGCGGTACCCGTCGGCGGCGACCGCGTCCAGGATGCCGCCGTACAGGACGAAGGCGGTGCGGATGCACGGGCGGGAGACCGGGGCGAGCATGGCCAGGCCCGGCTCGGCCTCGCGGTAGATCCCGCGGGTCAGCTGCTCGAACTCCCGCAGCGCCGCGGTGATCCGGCGGTCGGGCCGTCCGGTGTCCCGGCTCCAGCGCAGCAGCCGCCGGTCGACGCCGTGCGCGGCCAGCAGGTCGGCGGGCAGATAGACACGGCCGCGGTCGAGGTCCTCGCCCACGTCCCGGAGGAAGTTGGTCAGCTGGAACGCCACACCGAGGGCCGCCGCGTGCGGTGCCGCCTCCTCGCGCGGGACGACCGTGCCGAGCACCGGGAGCATCTGCAACCCGATCACCTCCGCCGAGCCGTAGGTGTAGGTGCGCAGATCGGCGTACGTGGCATAGCCCGTGATGTCGAGGTCGGCGCGCATCGCGGCCATGAAGTCGGTGAAGTGGCGGTGGTCGATGGCGTAGCGCCGCGCGGTGTCGGCCAGGGCGCGGACGACGGGTTCGGCGCTGTCGCCCGTGCGCAGTCCCGACTCCAGCTCGTGCTGGAGACGGGTCAGCCGGTCGGCGCGCTCGGCGGCGGTGGTCGTACCGTCGAGCGTGTCGACGATGTCGTCGGCCCAGCGGGCGAACCCGTACAACGCGTGCACGGCCGGCCGCCGTGCCGGCGGCAGCAGGCGGGTGGCGAGGAAGTACGTCTTGCCGTGCCGGGCGTTCAGCGTCCGGCACCGGGTGTACGACTGCCGCAGCGCCGGATCGGTGACGCCGGCCGCGTCGAGCTCACGGTCGGTCATGCCGGCCTCCGTTCCCGGGATTCCCGTACGGCGGGGCGCGCTCGCCCGGCGCGGGCACCGCCGGTGATGCGCGCCGCGGCGAGCTTGCCCGACAGCAGCACGGTCGGCACGCCGACGCCGGGTGTGGTGCCGCAGCCGGCGAGGACCGCGTTGACCGTGCCGCGCACCACGTTGCGCGGCCTGAACGGTCCGGTCTGCGCGAAGGTGTGGGCGGCGGAGAAGGGCGAGCCGGCCGCGTGGCCCTGCGCCTGCCAGTCGGCCGGGGTGACCAGGCACTCCTCCTCGATGGCGTCGGCGATGCCGTCCAGGCCGCGCCGCTGGAGTTCGGTGAGGAGGCTGTCGCGGTAGCGGGGGGCCAGCTCACGCCACTCGGCCGCGCCGGGGCCGAGGGCGGTGTTCGGGCAGGGGGCGAGGACGTAGTGCAGATGGTGGCCGGGTGGGGCGAGGCCGGGGTCGGTGGTGGTGGGGCGGGTGATGAGCAGGGACGGATCGCTCATCAGGCGGCCGGTCTCGGTGAGTTCGGAGAAGGTCCGCCGCCACGCCGTGCCGAAGGAGAGGGTGTGGTGGGCCAGCCAGGGCCAGGTGCGGTCGGTGCCGATGTGCAGGATCACGGCGGAGGGCGAGAACCGCAGCCCCACCGGGCGCCTGGGCGCGCGGCCCAGCAGCCGGTAGGTGACGGGCAGGTCGGGGGTGAGGACGACGGCGTCGCAGGCGATCCGGCCGGAGTCGGTGACGACGGCCGTGATCCGTTCCCCGGAGCGTTCCAGCCGGGTGACCGTCTCCCCGAACCGCAGCTCGGCCCCGGCGTCCGCGGCGGCGTCGGCCATCGCCCGGGGCAGGGCGTGCATGCCGCCGCGCGGGAAGTGGACGCCCGCCACCGTGTCCATGTAGGCGATGACGGCGTACGCGGCCAGGGCGCGTTCGGGCGCCACGCCCGCGTACAGGGACTGGAAGGAGAAGACGCGCCGCAGCCGCTCGTCGCTCAGGAACCGTCCGATGCGCGCGTCCAGGCGTCCGAAGCCGCCGAGGGCGGCCAGCCGGGCGAGGTCCGGGTGGAGCAGTTTCAGGGGCGAGTCGAAGTCGGCGTCGATGAACCGCCGCATCTGTACCCGGTAGAGCTTCTCCAGCCAGGTGCGAAGGCGCCGGTAGCCGTCGGCCTCGCGCGCCCCGGCGAAGCGCTCGATCTCCGCCTCCATCGCCTCGGCGCCGGTGTGGACGTCCAGGGTGCTGCCGTCGGCGAACCGGGCCCGGTAGGCCGGGTGCAGCGGCAGGAGGTCCACCCGTGCGCGCAGGCTGTCGCCCACGGCGGCGAACGCCTCGTCGGCGAGGTGCGGCATCGTCAGCACGGTGGGCCCGGTGTCGAGGTGGTAGCCGCCGCGGACCACGCGCCCGGCGCGGCCGCCGGGCAGCGCCTCGCGCTCCACCACGGTCACCCGGCGCCCGGCGCCGAGCAGATGCAGGGCGGCGGCGAGTCCGGACAGCCCCGCACCGACGACCACGACGTGGTCGGTGCGGCCGGGAACGGTACGGGTCATCGGGCGGACCTCTCGGTTGCGGTGACCGCGGTGCCGGTTTCGTCGTCGGAAGCCGCGGTGTCTCCTGGCGGTGGGGCGGGCTCTGCGCCCCCTGGCGGCGGGGGCGCGGTGTCCCCGTCGCGGGCCGCGAGTCTCGAGGACACGTCCACGACGTCGGAGGCCGTGCTGCCGGGGACGCCGGTCGCGGAGCGCAGCATGGCCTCCAAACGGCTCGCGGGCTCGGGTTCGAGCACCGCCGAGTTCAGGTGGCGGAGCCCCTGGGCCGTCAGCCTGCGGATCTTCTCCTCCACGGTGTCGCACGCGCCGGTCGCCACGAACAGGGCGCGCACCGCGGCGAGTTGGGCCTGGGAGGCGTCCGCGTGGCCGAGCGTGCGGTGCAGGACGTCGAGGGCACGCCGGTCACCGGAGGCCTCGGCCCGTGCGCGGGCCACGGCGGCCAGGTAGGTGGGCTTGCCGCTGCGGACGTCACCGCCGGCGGGCTTGCCGGTCTCGCGCGGGTCCCCGAAGACGTCGAGGAGGTCGTCCCGCAGCTGGAACGCCAGCCCCACGCAGCGGCCCGCCGAGCACAGGGCCCGGGTGGCGTCGGGAGCGGCCCCGGCGAGAGCCGCCCCCAGCGCGAGCGGGCGCTCCACGGAGTACAGGGCGCTCTTGAGACAGGCCGCCCGGACGGCCCGGGCCAGCGACCGTTCCGCGGTGGCCTCACCCTGCACGTCCAGGTACTGCCCGGCCACCATCTCCGTCCGCATGGCCCGCCACAGCTCCCGTACCCGCCGTGCCGTGGCCCGCGGCAGTTCCGTGTCCGCGATGACGTCGTCCGCCCAGGCCAGGGCCAGGTCACCGGCGAGGATCGCCGAAGCCTCCCCGAGGCGCGCGCCGTGCGGCCCGTCGGCGTACTGCTGCGCCACGTCGACGTGCAGCGCCGGCCGCCCGCGGCGCGAGCGCGCGCCGTCCATCACGTCGTCGTGGACCAGGGCGCAGGTCTGGATCAGCTCCAGCGCCGCTCCGATCCGCAGCGCCGCGTGGGTCTGCCAGGGCTCGGCGCCACCGCAGGCCCGCAGCGCCCACCACACGAAGCGGGAGCGGCCGAGCTTGCCGCCGCCCTGGGTGAAGCGGGCGACCCGGGTGGCCAGGTCCGCGCCGAAGAGCGGGTCCACGGCCTCCGCCGCGGCCACCTGCCCGGCGAGCAGGTCGCCGAGCACCGTGCGCACCGCGCCGGTGACGTCCGCGTCCACGGCGCGCGGGTCGTCCCCGTACGCCGGGCGCGTCGCGGGCGGCGTTGCGCGCACCCCGTCGTCGCGGCCGTGGTCCCGCTCTCCGGCCGCCCGCCGCGCCGGAGCGGGGGAGACGTGTTCGGCGTCCGGGTCCGCGCACGGATGTCGGTCCGCGCGGTGATCCTTCGCCACGGTGGAGCTCATGCCGGTTCCCCTCATAGAGACCCTCGTGATCAGAGCTGGCGTCGTCATGACCGGTTCGCCCCCGGAAGGGGAGTCGGATGCGGGCGGTCGAAAACCGCTCGCGGCAATTCGATGCAGAGTCGATGCGAGTTGTTCCTCCCTGGTCGAAGCCGCAGGGTGAAAGAGCTGCGGTCGCTCTCGGCGACCACCAGGCCCAGCGGAGGAGTGACGATGACGACCGCACAGCGAACCGGCGCGGACCTCGACGACGGCGTCGACGACAGCGCGCTCGTGGACGGGTTCCTCAGCGGGGACGAGGCATGCCTCACGGTCGTGCACCGCCGTTGGGGCCCGCTCGTGCACGCCCTCGCCCGGCGCTCGCTGGGGGACGCCAGAGAGGCCGAGGACGTCACCCAGCTGGTGTTCCTCGCCGCGTGGCGGGGCCGGGCCGGATTCGCCCCGGATCGCGGCACCCTGCCCGGCTGGCTCACCGGCATCGCCCGGCGCAAGATCGCCGACGCACTCGCGGCCCGCACCCGCCGTTCCGAACTCGTCGCAGCCGCCGGCGCCCAGCTGCTGCTGCGGGCCGAGGACGAGGCGGTACTGCCGGAGACGGCCATAGACCGGGTCCTGCTCGCCGACGAGATGGCCCACCTGCCGCCCCCGCAGCGCCGGGTGCTCAACCTCGCCTTCTACGACGACCTCACCCAGACCCAGATCGCCGAGCTCACCGGCTGGCCCCTGGGGACGGTCAAGAGCCACGCCCGCCGCGGCCTGCGCCGCCTCGCCGGCCGGCTGGGCGCGGACGATCCGGCCGAGTGCGCCGCGTGACACCGACGCACAATCGATGCATCACTCCAACGGCCTCACTGAGAACGCGAAACAGGTGAGGACCGCATCCACCGGGGTACCGCGACCGGAACACCGCCGCGGAGCAGCGCGAGCCAGGACCACCACGGCAGCGGCCGTCACGGAAGTACCGGCCACCACAACCGCGGAAGTACGGCGACACCACGGAGGGAGTGAGCCGGACGTGCACGAGGCCGACGTCGCCATCGTCGGAGCGGGGGCCGCGGGACTGTCCCTCGCCCACCGTCTCACCCGGCCCGCCCCCGGTACCCGGCGCCTGTCCGTCGTCCTGCTGGACGCCCCGCCCGGACCCCTGCGCCCGCCCCGGCGCACCTGGTGCTTCTGGGAGAGCGGCCGCGGACCCTACGACGCCGCGGTCACCCGGTCCTGGCGGCACCTGCGGGTGCACCGGCCCACGGGGGAGCCGATCGAGCACGACATCTCCCCCCTGCGCTACAAGATGATCCGCTCGGACGACTTCGAGGCACTGATCGAGCACGACCTCGCGGACAGCGGCCAGGTGCGACGCGTCGAGGCGGCGGTCGAGAGCATCGAGTCACTCCCCGAGGGCGCGTGTGTCCACGCCCGTACGGCCGACGGGCACCCCGACGCCGTACGCGCGCGCTGGGTGTTCGACTCCCGGCCGCTGGGCAGCCTGCCGGCCGCCCGCACCACCCTGCTCCAGCACTTCCACGGCTGGTTCGTCCGCACCGACCACCGCGCCTTCGACCCGGACCGCGTCGAGTTCATGGACCTGCGCACCCCCCAGCCCGCGCAGGGCCTCTCCTTCGGGTACGTCCTGCCCACCGGCCCGGGGCAGGCCCTGGTCGAGTACACGGAGTTCTCCCCGGCGGTCCTGTCCGCCGACGCGTACGACGAGGCACTGCGGCACTACACCGGCAGCGTGCTCGGTCTGGACGACTTCGAGGTGACCGGCACCGAGACGGGCGTCATCCCGATGACCGACGCGCGGTTCGCGCGCCGGACCGCCGCGTCCGTCTTCCGGATCGGGGCGGCCGGTGGCGCCACCCGCCCCGCGACCGGCTACACCTTCGCCGGTGTGCAGCGCCAGACCGCGGCCGTCGCGGCGGCCCTGCGCCAGGGCCGGCGTCCCGTGCCGCCGCTGCCCCACTCGGCCCGCGCCCGCGCCATGGACGCCGTCCTGCTGCACGCCCTCGACAGCGGCCTGGTCAACGGCGCGGACTTCTTCTCCCGCCTGTTCGCCAGCGTCCCCCTGCCCCGCCTCCTGCGCTTCCTGGACGGCGGGACCCGCCTGCACGAAGAACTCGCCATCGGCCTGCGCACCCCCGTACTGCCCATGCTGCGCGCCGCCACGCGCGTACCCCGGCTCCCGCCCCGCCCCTTCCCCGGCCCCTGACCCACGTTTCCGACGCACCGCCCCCGACGCCCTCACCAGGAGGCAGCATGACCCTGCTGCGTGACGCAGACCTGGCCGCCGCCTTCGACCACGCGGCGCACAGTTACGACGCACTCGTGGCCGCCAACCCCGGCTACCACGCCCATCTGCGCCGCTCGGCCCGCCGACTCGGGCTCCCGCACCCGGGGACGGGCCTGCGCGTCCTGGACCTCGGTTGCGGGACCGGCGCCTCCACCGCCGCGCTCGCCCGGGTGCTGCCCGGCGCCGACATCACGGCCGTGGACGCCTCCTCCGGCATGCTGGACCGCGCCAGGGCCAAGCCGTGGCCCGGCGGGGTCAGGTTCGTGTGCGCTCCCGCCGAGGGCCTCGCGGCGGCGGGTGTCACCGGGCCCTTCGACGCGGTGTTCGCCGCCTACCTCTTCCGCAACGTCGCCGACCCGGACGCCGTCCTGGACGCCGTCCACGACCTGCTGGCCCCGCACGGCCGGCTCGCCGTGCACGAGTACACCCTCAGCGGCCACCCGCTCCACCGCGCCGTGTGGACGGCCGTGAGCCGGGGACTGGTGCTGCCCGTCGCCACCGCCCTCGGGGACGGCGACCTCTACCGCCATCTGTGCCGCAGTGTCGTCGACTTCGACACCGTCGACCGGTTCACGGACCGCGTCCGCGCCCGGGGGTTCGACCAGGTGCGGGCCCTGCCGCTGCCCGGCTGGCAGACCGGCATCACCCACACCGTCGTCGCCCGCCGCGCCACCCCGCCCGCCCGGGGCGCACGGTGAGCGCCGCCCGCCCCGGGCGGGACCGCCGCGCCGTCCTGCTGCCCCCGCCGCCCGGAGCGAGCCGGGTCGGCGGCCGCTCGCGCAGCACCGCCGTCGTGGGCGGCGGCATCGCGGGCATCGCCGCCGCCACGGCACTCGCCGAACGGGGTGTGCGGGTCACGCTCTACGAGCGCGAGCCCTACCTGGGCGGCCGCGTGGGCGGCTGGAGCACCGAGCTGTACGACGGCTCGAGCGCGACGATGAGCCGCGGCTTCCACGCGTTCTTCCGTCAGTACTACAACCTGCGCGCCCTGCTCCGCCGTACCGATCCCCTCCTGGGACGCCTCACCGGCCTGCCCGACTATCCGCTCGTGCACCGCGACGGGCTGCACGACAGCTTCCGCAGAGTGCCGCGCACGCCACCGCTGAGCGCACTGGGCTTCGTGGCACTGAGCCCGTCCTTCCGCTGGCGGGACCTGGCACGGATGAACCCCGTCGCCGCCCTGCCGCTTCTCGACGTCAGCGTCCCCGAGGTCTACGCCGAACTGGACGGGGTGAGCGCCGACGACTTCCTGCACTCGCTGCGCTTCCCGGCCGCCGCCCGCCACCTGGCCTTCGAGGTCTTCTCCCGCAGCTTCTTCGCCGACCCCCGCGAGCTCTCGGCCGCCGAGATGGTCCTGATGTTCCACATCTACTTCCTCGGCAGCTCCGAGGGGCTCCTCTTCGACGTCCCCGTAGACCCCTTCCCGACCGCCCTGTGGGACCCCCTCGCCGAGAACCTGTCCCGCCACGGCGCCGACCTGCGCCCGTCCACCCCCGTCGAGAGCGTCACGCCCACCGCCGACGGCACCTTCACCGTCGCCACCGACCGGGAGGAGCTGCCGTACGACAGCGTCGTCCTGGCCCTCGACACGGGCGGGCTGCGCTCCCTGGTCGGCCGCTCGCCCCGGCTCGGGGACCCGGCCTGGCGTGAACGGATCTCCCGCCTGCGCACCGCCCCGCCCTTCCTCGTCTCCCGCCTCTGGCTCGACCGCCCCGTCGCCCCCGACCGGCCCGGGTTCCTGGGCACGGCCGGGTACGGCTCGCTGGACAACGTCAGCGTCCTGGAGCGGTGGGAGCGGGAGGCCGCTGCCTGGTCCACCCGCACCGGCGGCTCGGTGGTCGAACTCCACGGCTACGCGCTGCCGGAGCACACCGACCCCGACACCGAGGCCCGGCACCTGATCGCACGCCTCCACGACGTCTACCCCGAGACCCGCGACGCGCGGATCCTCGACGCACGCCACGAATGGCGCCGGGACTGCCCCCTGTTCCCCGTCGGCGGCTACGCGGACCGCCCCGGCGTGCGGACACCGCAACAGGGCCTGGTGCTCGCCGGTGACCTGGTGCGCACGGACCTCCCGGTGGCTCTGATGGAACGCGCCGCCACCAGCGGCTTCCTCGCGGCGAACGCCCTGCTGCAATCGTGGGCGGTACGAGGTCACCCCGTGTGGACCGTCCCCGACGGCAGCCGCGGCCGGGTCCTGGGAGCCCTGGCGTCGGTCCGGCGCGGGAAGAACGGCACGGCCGTCACCGCGTTGCGTCCGACGGCCCGCCGCGTCACAGGCGGATGACCACCAGGGCGGTGTCGTCGGCGTTGCCCGTGGGCGGCAGCAGCTCGGCGAGCAGCGCGTCGGCCAAATCCTCGGGGCCAGCGTCGCGATGCCGGGTGAGCGAGTCGGCCAGACGGTCCAGGCCGATGTCGATGTCCTCGGTACGGCGCTCGATCAGACCGTCCGTGTAGAGGACCAGCGTGGCGCCGTCGACGAAGGGCGCACTGGCCTCGGGGCGCACCGAGTGCTCGACGCTCGCGCCGAGCGGCGGGTCGGTGGCCCGGTCCAGGAAAGTCACCGTGCCGTCGGGGTGCAGCAGGGCGGGCGGAAGATGGCCCGCGCTGCTGTAGGTGAGGGTGTGGCTGCCCCAGTCGACGAAGGCCGTCGCCGCCGTGGTCGACTCGGCGCCCTCGACGGAGCGGGCGTACAGCCCGAGGGCCTCCAGAGCCCGGGCGGGACCGTCGGCGACCAGGGTGGCGGCGCTCAGCGCGCTGCGCAGCTGGCCCATGACACAGGCGGCCGCCAGGCCGTGGCCGACCACGTCACCGACGGCCACCGCCAGGCAGTCGTCGGGCAGGTCGACCAGGTCGTACCAGTCACCGCACACGTTCAGGGCGCCCACGGCGGGCCGGTAGCGCACGGCCGCCTCGCGGCGCCCCAGGGGGCCGGGGGCGGGCAGCAGTGCCTCCTGAAGGGCCAGGGCCACCTCGCGTTCGCGGGCGTGCGCCTTGCGCAGGCGTTCGTTGACCTCCTGGAGCTCCCGGGCCCGGGTGTACAGCTCGGCCTCCAGCACCCGTGCCCGGCTGTCGCCGCCCGGCCCGCCGCGGTGCCGGATGAGTTCGGTGACCTCCTCCACCCGGTGCACGAGCAGCGTCACCTTCCCGTCGGCGCCGAGGACGGGGGCGTTGACCGGGCTCCAGAAGTGCTCCTCCCAGTGACCGGGCCGCTGCGGATCCTCGATGTCGTAGCGCAGCACCGCCATGGTGTCCCGCTCACCGGTGGCCACCGCACGCAGCATCGACTCCCGGGTCTCCCGCATTCCGGCCGCGGCGTCGTCGTGCGGATTCTCCGGGAACACGTCGAAGATGTAGCGGCCGACGAGTTGCTCGCGGGCGCGACCGGTGATCCGTACGAAGTCGTCGTTGACGTCCACGTACACCAGCTCCGGCGTCAGCAGCGCCACCATGCCGGGCAGGGCGCGGAAGACCGCCGCGTGGTCGATCTGCGGTTCCCTCATGTGCAGCCTGCCTCGAAGCGAGCCATCATGATGTGATTTTCCACGATAGAGGGGATCAGGCGGACGTATCGACCACTACTGTCGGCAGGCGACGGGCCACGACCCGGTTCGCCGTCGTGGTGGCAGGCACCCCTCCCGATCACCCGAGCTCGCGAAAGGACCCACTCGAATGAGTTACGCAGTCCTTGGCACCGGCATCGTCGGCCGGACCGTGGCGGCCAAGCTCGCTTCCCTCGGCCACGAGGTCGTCATCGGCACCCGCGACCCCGCGGCCACCCTCGCCCGGACCGAACCCGACGCCATGGGCAACCCGCCCTTCGGGCAGTGGCACGCCGAGCACCGCCAGGTGCGCCTCGCGACCTTCGCGGAGGCCGCGGCTGCGGGAGAAACGATCGTCAACGCCACGGCCGGCGGACAGAGCATCGAAGTGCTCCTGGCGGCCGGTGCGCGCAACCTGAGCGGCAAGGTCCTGATCGACATCGCCAACCCGCTCGACTTCTCCGCCGGGATGCCACCGACGCTCGACCCGGTCAACACCGACAGCCTCGGCGAGCGCATCCAGCGGGCCTTCCCCGACGCGATGGTGGTGAAGACCCTCAACACCATGAACTGTTTCGTCATGGTCGATCCGGCCAGGGTGGCCGGGGAGCACACCGTGTTCGTCAGCGGGGACGACACCGGCGCCAAGAAGGCCGTCACCGCGCTGCTGGGCTCCTTCGGGTGGCCGGAGTCCAGCGTCATCGACCTGGGCGACATCAGCAGCGCCCGTGGCGCCGAGATGCTCCTGCCGATCTGGCTGCGCCTCTACGGCACCTTCGGCCACGGCGACTTCAACTTCCACGTGCAGGGCGCCCGCCCGGGGGTCTGAGCCACGCCCCCCGCTCCCCGTCCCGAGCCGCACCCCCGCTCTCCGGTACCGCGCGTCACGGGGTGCGGGTGCGACTTGAGAGACTGTCCGGTATGGACATCGCGAGCAGAAACCACGTGACCGTCACCGGTAACCCCCAGGGGCCGACGGTGGTGCTGGCCCATGGCTTCGGCTGCGACCAGAACATGTGGCGGCTGACGGTGCCCGCGCTGGCCGACGACTACCGCGTGGTGCTGTTCGACTACGTGGGTTCGGGCCGCTCGGACGCCTCCGCGTTCTCCGAGGACCGGTACTCCTCCCTGGAGGGGTACGCCCGGGACGTCGTGGAGGTGTGCGAGGCGCTCGACCTGCGGGACGCCGTGTTCGTGGGTCACTCCGTCAGCGCGATGATCGGGGTGCTGGCGGCCGGCCTGGCGCCCGACCGGATCGGCGCCCTCGTGATGGTCGCCCCCTCCCCGCGCTACATCGACGACGAGGGCTACCGGGGCGGTTTCAGCGCCGAGGACATCGACGAGCTGCTGGCCTCGCTGGAGGCCAACTACCTCGGCTGGTCGGCCGCGATGGCCCCGGTGATCATGGGCAACGCGGACCGGCCCGCACTGGGCGACGAACTCCGCAACAGCTTCTGCGCCACCGACCCCGACATGGCACGCGTCTTCGCCCGGACCACGTTCCTGTCGGACTCGAGGGACGACCTCAAGGGCGTGACCGTGCCGACCCTGATCCTGGAGTGCACCCAGGACGTCATCGCCCCGCGGGAGGTCGGAGCCTTCGTCCACCGGGCGGTCCCCGGCTCGACCCTGGTCACCCTCGACGCCACCGGACACTGCCCGCACCTGTCCGCGCCCGACGCCACCAACCAGGCGATCACCGACTTCCTCGCGAGCCTGTGATGATGTGCCGCGCCGGCCAGCAACCCGACCCGCAGGACGCCGACGGCGAGCAGGTGACGGACGCCGCGTTCGCCGCGCTGCTGGAGGACGGAGCCGAGGACCTGTACGAGAACGCGCCCTGCGGATACCTCTCCACGCTGATGGACGGCACCGTAGCGAAGATCAACACCACGCTGCTGGACTGGCTCGGCCTGGAGCGGGAGGACGTGGTGGGCCGGATGCGGTTCACCGACCTGCTGACCATGGGCGGCAAGCTGTACCACGAGACGCACTTCGGACCGCTGCTGCGGATGCAGGGCGAGATCAGCGGCATAGCCCTGGAGATGAAGCAGACCGGCGGCGGCCGGATGCCCGTGCTGGTCTCGTCCGCGGTCAAGCACGGCACCACCGGGCAGCCGCTGCTGATCCGCACCACCGTCTTCGACGGCCGGGACCGCCGCGCCTACGAGGAGGAACTCCTGCGCCGCCGGGAAGTGGCCGAGGAGGCTCGCCGGCAGGCGGAGGCCGACCGAACCCGGCTCCAGGAGGCGCTCGCGGTCCTCCAGCAGTCGCTGCTGCCGGACACCCTGCCCGAGGTACCAGGGGTGCGGACGGCCGCCCACTACCACACGGCCTCGCCCGACCGGCTGGGCGGCGACTTCTACGACGTCTTCGCCATCGACGGCAAACGCTTCGGGTTCTTCCTCGGCGACGTGTGCGGCAAGGGCCCGCAGGCCGCGGCCCTCACCTCGCTGACCCGCTACACCCTGCGCGCCGCCGCGGTCCACGACCCCGAACCCGTCTCCGCCCTCACCACCCTGAACAAGGTGCTCCACGAGCGCTACGCCGCGAGCGGCGACCCCCGCTACTGCACCGCCGTGTACGGCACCCTCGAGCCCGATCCCGCGACCGGCCGACTGGCCGTCCACCTCGCCTCGGGTGGCCACCCCCCGGTCATCGTCCTGCGCGCGGACGGCACGGCCGACTTCCTGCGCACGCCCGGCGGCCTGCTCGTCGGCATCCTGCCGTCGGCGCCCTTCACCACCGCCACGACGGTGCTCGGCCCCGGCGACACGCTCCTCCTCTACACGGACGGCCTCACCGAGGCCCGCACCGGCCAGGACCGCACCGGTCTCTACGGCGACGAGGCGCTCCTCGCCTTCGTCACCGCCCACGCGGGCAAGAGCCCGCACTCCGTCATCGAGGCCCTGACCGGCCTCCTGGACAGCTTCGGTGACGGCCTCGACGACGACACCGCCCTGCTCGCCATCGGCGTCCCCGCCGCCGACGACCCCCGGACGAGAAACGAACGATGAGCCCGCTGAACATCACGACCCGAGACGCCGCGACCGGTCCTGTTGTGGAGATCGCCGGCGAACTCGACTACGCCAACGTCTCCGCACTGCAGAAGCGCCTGGACGCCCTAGCCCTCGGCCCTGGACAACGCCTGGTCCTGGACATGAGGGGGCTGGAGTTCTGCGACTCCAGCGGCATCACGGCCCTGCTCGCCGCCCGCTCCCGCGCCGAGACCGTCCAGGCCGACATCGCGCTGGCCGCCGTACCGCCGAACATGCTGCGCGTGCTGCGCATCGTCGGCCTCGACCAGATCTTCACCATCCACCCCGACAGCGAGACGGCCACCCGTCCCTGACCCGCCGGGGCGCACACGGGCTCAGAGGTTCAGCCGGTCCGCGACCGCGGACAGGGCGGTGCCCAGCGGGAGGCCGACGCGGGTGTGGGCGAGCGCGTCACCGCGGGTGGGATCCCGGTTGACGATCAGGACCGGCTTGTCGGCCTGAGCCGCCTGACGGACGAACCGGAGCCCGGACATCACCGTGAGCGAGGAGCCGAGGACCAGCACCGAACTCGCCTCACGGACCAGCCCGCGGCAGTGCTCGATCCGCTGGAGGGGCACCGACTCGCCGAAGAAGACGACGTCGGGCTTGAGGATCCCGCCGCAGTCCGTGCAGGGCAGGACACGGAAGCCGGCGACCTGTTCGTCGGAGAGGTCGGCGTCGCCGTCCGGGTTGATCCCGGCGGCCACCGGCGCGAATCCCGCGTTGGCCGCTTCCAGCCGCACGGCGAGGTCACCACGCGGGGTCATGGCGTCACAGTCGAGGCAGCGGACCCTCGCCAGGCTCCCGTGCAGTTCCACGACCCCCTCGCTGCCGGCGGCCTGGTGCAGGCCGTCGACGTTCTGGGTGATCACGCCCGAGAGCAGACCGTGCCGGGCGAACGCGGCCACGGCCGTGTGCCCGTCGTTCGGACGGGCGCGACCGAAGGTACGCCACCCCAGATGACTGCGCGCCCAGTATCTTCGCCGGGCCTGCGGGGAGGCGGTGAAGTCCTGGTACGTCATCGGCGTGTGGCGGGTCAGACTGCCGCCCGCGCCCCGGTAGGCGGGGATGCCCGACTCCGTGGAGATGCCCGCCCCGGTGATCACCAGCACCCCGCCGGCGCTCAGCGCGTCGACCACGGGCCGCAGATCGGTGGTCCCCGGAGGCAGGTCCGCGGGTGGGGTCCAGTGGAGCGTGGGACGCGTGCGCATGCGTGCCAGGGTACGGAACCGGGGGCTGAGCCGGCGTCGATGCGGAGCCGGCCCTGGCGCTACGCCGAGTCCTCCGCGAGCAGGTAGTCGATGGCGCCGACGACGTCCTGGACCGTGTGGTGCGGCGTGAGCAGCCCTTCGGGCCAGGGGCGGCCGGTGACCCAGATGGTGCGCAGCCCCGCCTCGTGGCCCCCGACGATGTCGGTCTCGGGATTGTCGCCGGTCATCCAGTCGCCGGGGCTGAGCTGCGTCCCGCAGCGTGCGGCGGCCAGTTCGAACAGCCGCGGGTCGGGTTTGCGGATGTCGATGTCGCCGGACGCCGCGATCCCGTCGATCAGGTCGGCGAGCCCGGTGGCCTGGATCTTGGCCCGCTGGATGTCGCTGGCGCCGTTCGTGGCCACGCCGACGCTCCAGCCCGCCCCCTTTAGCCGCTCCAGGCTGTTGAGGACGGCGGGGCGGCAGTGCACCGAGGACGCCATGCGGTCGATGTAGACACGCCACAGATGGTCGGCGCTCTCCCGGACCGGGAAGGTGGCGCGCAGCCGGTCGAAGTCGGCCCGCTCGGCGTGGTCGGCCAGCTCGGTCAGCAGCCACTGCTCGACCTCGGGGCCGTAGCCGTGGTCGCCGCTCAGGCTGGTGACGGCGTCGGCGAAGGCGCCGCTGCGGTCGACCAGGGTCCCGTCCAGATCGAAGATCGCGAGTCTCACGCTGTCGGACCCTACTTGCCGCAACGGACATCCGGTACGGGTCCGCCGCGCGGGGCGGTGAGTTCGGGCGGGCGACGGGCAAAGTCCTTGTCTTCTTCCGACCCATTGTGTTGAGCCAACTGCCCCCCTACTGTTCGACTTTGCCTGAGTCTGTGTGATGTTGATTGCTCAGGCCGTAAGGAGGCCGCAGTGCGGGGTAATCGGAACGATTCGGAGACCGCGAGACCCGGTCGCCGCGGGTGGGGGAGGGCGGCCCTCGCGACGGCCGCGACCATCGCCCTGGCGACGGGAATGATCGCGCCGGCCGCGGCGCGGGAGGCGGACGGGCCGCCACCGGCCGCCGCACCGGCCGCCGACCCGACGCCACACACGGTGAGTTACGACGGCTACTCGTTCCTCGTGGACGGCAGACGCACCTACCTCTGGTCCGGTGAGTTCCACTCCTTCCGGCTCCCGAGCCCCGACCTGTGGCGGGACATCTTCCAGAAGATGAAGGCCGCCGGCTTCAACTCCACCTCCCTGTACTTCGACTGGGGCTACCACTCGCCCAAGCCGGGCGTGTACGACTTCACCGGCGTCCGGGACGTCGACAAGCTCCTCGACATGGCCGAGGACGCCGGCCTCTACGTCATCGCGCGCCCCGCGCCCTACATCAACGCCGAGGTCGACAGCGGCGGCCTGCCGGGCTGGCTGACCACCAAGGCCGAGAACAACCGCAGCGACGACCCGCGTTTCCTGAAGTACGCCGACGAGTGGCTGACGCAGATCGACCGGATCATCGCCCGGCACCAACTCACCAACGGCACCGGCTCGGTCATCGCCTACCAGGTCGAGAACGAGTACTACAACGGCTCAGCGTCCGCCCGCTCCTACATGAAGCACCTGGAGGACAAGGCCCGCGCCGACGGCATCACCGTGCCGCTGACCGGCAACAACAACGGCACCTTCAACTCCGGTGACGGCGCCCTGGACGTGGACGGCCCGGACTCCTACCCGCAGGGCTTCGACTGCTCCAACCCCACCAAGTGGAACGGCGTCCCCGACATCAGCTACGACCACCCCGCGGGCAAGCCCCTGTACTCCCCGGAGTTCCAGGGCGGCGCCTTCGACCCCTGGGGCGGGCCGGGCTACGACAAGTGCGCCCAGCTGATCAACGACCAGTTCGCCAACGTCTTCTACAAGCAGAACATCGCCGTCGGCGCGACCGCGCAGAGCTTCTACATGACGTACGGCGGCACCAACTGGGGCTGGCTGAGCATGCCCCAGAACTACACGTCGTACGACTACGGAGCCGCGATCCGCGAGACCCGCCAGTTCGACCCGAAGTACGACGAGGACAAGCTGATCGGGTACTTCACCCAGGCGGTCGCCCCGCTCACCAAGACCGACGCGATCAGGGCCACGCCCCCGGACGACTCCGCGGTCGTCGACACCGCCCGGATGAACCCCGACACCAAGACGCAGTTCCACGTCCTGCGGCACGGCAACTCCACGTCCACGGCGGTCGACCGGACGCACATCTCGCTGGACTTCAACGCCCAGCCGGCCGGGGACACCACCTACACCTGGGACGACCCCGACTCCGCGCTCCAGTACAGCGGTTCGTGGTCGCACGTCGCCAACACCAGCTACACCGGCGGCGACTACAAGCACACCGAGTCGTTCTCCAACAAGGCCGGTGACTCCCTCACGGTGCCCTTCGACGGCACCGCGATCCGCTGGATCGGCTCGAAGACCGACAACCACGGCAACGCCGACGTCTACCTCGACGGCACCAAGGTCGCCACCGTCGACGACTCCGGCAGCGAGAACCAGGCGGTGATCTTCCAGAAGTCCGGCCTGGCCCCGGGTGCGCACACCCTGAAGATCGTCGTCACCGGGACCCACGGCTCGGGCTCCACCGACAACTACGTCGCGATCGACGCCATCGACGTGCCCACCGGTACCGCCGCCGAACAGCCGACCTACCCGGTCGTACCCCAGCAGCCCGGCACCGCGATCACCCTCGACGGCCGCGACTCCCACGTGATCGTCGCGAACTACCGCCTCGGCGAAGCGCAGTTGCAGTACTCCACGTCGGAGCTCATGACCGACGCGACCATCGGCGACCGGGACGTCGCCGTGCTCTACGGCGACGCGGACAGCGACGGCGAGACGGTCCTGCGCTACGCCTCGAAGCCGACCGTGACCGCCGTCGGCGGCACGGTGACGACCACCTGGGACGCCACCACCGGCGATCTGCGCCTCGACTACACCCACAAGGGCCTGATCCGCGTCACCGTCACCGCACCCGGACAGCGTCCGCTGCTGCTCCTCGTGGGCGACAAGGCCACGGCGAAGACCTTCTGGCGCCAGGACACCGCGACCGGCCCGGTCCTGGTGCGCGGCACCCACCTGCTGCGCACGGCGACCAGTCTCGACAACGGCCGTACGGTTGCGCTCACAGGCGACAACGCCGACGACAAGAACATCGAGGTGTTCGCCTCCGCCGGTCACGTCACCTGGAACGGCCGACCGGTGAAGACCCGGACCACCGACACCCCGAGCCTCACCGGCAAGATCCCGACGGCCGCCGCGATCCACCTGCCGGCGCTGACGAACTGGAAGCACGCCGAGGAATCCCCCGAGGCGGCCCCCGGCTTCGACGACACCAGCTGGCAGGTGGCCGACAGGACGACGACCAACAGCGTCTCCGGCATCGACAAACTGCCCGTGCTCTACGCCGACGACTACGGCTTCCACACCGGCAACACCTGGTACCGCGGCCGTTTCCACGCGAGCGGCAAGGAGACCGGCATCCACCTTGTCTCCGACTCCGGCGGCGGCGCGCAGGCGTTCTCGGCCTGGCTCAACGGCACCTTCCTGGGCAGCTCCACCACGGGCAGCGCCGACTTCACCTTCCCGGCCGGCGCGGTCAGGTCCCAGGGCGACAACGTCCTTTCGGTCCTCACCGTGAACATGGGCCACGAGGAGGACTACAACTCCACCAACGGCAACAAGACCGCGCGCGGCCTCACCAGCGCCTCCCTCGTCGGAGCCCCGCTGACCTCCGTCACCTGGCGCCTGCAGGGCGTACGCGGTGGCGAGGACCTCCAGGACCCGGTCCGCGGCCCGCTCTCGACCGGCGGCCTGTACGGCGAGCGGGCGGGCTGGTCCCTGCCGGGCTACCCGGACGCCAAGTGGAACCGGGTCTCCCTGCCGGTCAGCGACACCCGCCCCGGTGTCTCCTGGTACCGCACCGACGTCAGCCTGGACCTGCCGCGCGGCCAGGACACCTCGCTCGGCCTGACGTTCACCGACGACCCGGCACGCGAGTACCGGGCCACGATCTTCGTGAACGGCTGGCAGGTCGGCAACTACGTCAACTACCTCGGCCCGCAGCACACCTTCCCCGTCCCCAACGGCATCCTCGACCCGAACGGCCGCAACAGCATCGCCATCGCCGTCTGGAACCTGGACGGCAGCACCGGCGGCCTCGGCAAGGTCTCCCTCACGAACTACGGCAGCTACGCCTCGTCCCTGCGGGTCGCGCAGAACGACAGCCCGCGCTACGACGCCCGGAAGTACGCGATGCCGAAGCGTCCGGGAGCCGACGTCACCCTGGCCGTGCCCGACACGGCCCAGCCGTCAGAGGCCTTCACGGCGAGCACGACCGTGGCGGTGCCGAAGGGCGGCAGCCCGGCGTCCGACCTGACGGCCGCGCTCTCCGCCCCCGACGGGTGGAGCGTCAGCGCCACGAGCCCCACCTCCCTCACGTACCTGCGACCCGGGAAGTCGGCCACCTTCACCTGGAAGGTCCAGCCCCCGGCCGGGGACCTGCCCTCCGCCTCGGCGCTCACCACCACCGTGCGCTACGCACAGAACGGACGGCGGGCCACCGGCAGCGACGAACGCGTCATCGGCGGCATCCCACCGGTTCCACCGGCCGGGAGGAGCGCGGTGAGCGATCTGCCCTTCCTGTCCTCCACCAACGGATGGGGCCCGGTGGAGCGGGACGGCAGCGTCGGCGAGCAGGCGGCCGGGGACGGCCGCCCGATCAGCATCGCCGGCGTGACCTACCCCAAGGGCCTGGGCACCAACTCGCTCAGCGACGTCCAGCTCTACCTCGCCGGACAGTGCACGCGGCTGACGGCCTCCGTGGGCGTCGACGACGAGACCGGCGGGGCGGGAACGGTGACCTTCTCCGTCATCGCCGACGGCAAGACCCTGGTCACCACGCCGACGATCCGCGGCAAACAGGCCGCCGTGCCGATCGACGTCGACGTGAGCGGCGCGCAGGTGGTCGACCTGAAGGTCGGTGACGCCGGCGACGGCAACGGCAACGACCACGGCGACTGGGGGGCACCTACCTTGACGTGCGGCTGACGGCCGTAACCGGAAAACCGGCGCCCGAGGGCCGACCGCACAGGCGGTCGGCCCTCGTCGGGCATCAGAGGTCCCGCATCAGCCCTTGGCGGCGGACCGTCGTGCGGCCTCGGTCACCGCGATCTCCTCGGTCAGCCTCGCGATCGCCGACTGCGCCGAGGCGATGCCCCGGACGAGGAGCCGCAGATGGGTCGTGGACTCCGGTACGGCCGCCTCGAACTCCGCCAGCCGCCGCTGGTGCGCGGCGAGCCGGGCCCTGAGCCGGGCGACCGGGTCGGGGGGCGGGGGAGGAGTCGCCCCGTTGAAGACCACGTTGTACAGGGGGCGTTCGGCCTGGACGGTCTCGCGTTCGGCGGCCTCCGCGTGGTCGGGGTAGTCGATGCGGACGGCGATGACACGGGGCCCCCAGGGCTGCTCGCGCAGATGGGTGCGGATGCGGGTGAGCGGGCTGGTGGTGATGCCGACGTACAGCAGCCCTTCGAGGCCGTAGAGCCGGTACAGGGCGGTGCGGCCGGCGGCGTGCAGGCTGCCTTCCTCGTCGAACAGGCCGCGCAGGAACTGGGTGTCGATGTCCTTCACGGCACGGCCCCCTCGCAGCAGGCGCCCACGGCGGCCGACCCGGCCGTCGCCGCGCAGGCCCCGACCACGTGCCGCCCCTCCACGGACCACGCTCTCACGAGGGTCTGACAGAGCGTCGGGCCGGCCGCTCGGGGACGAGGGGTCCCGTGAGCCGCCGGCCCGTCGCCGAGTCGGTCAGGACAGGATCTCGACGTACCCGTCGGTGCCGTGCACCCGGATCCGCTGCCCGTCCCGGATCAGCCGGGTGGCCCCCTCGACACCCACCACCGCGGGCAGGCCGTACTCGCGGGCGATGACCGCGCCGTGGGTCATCAGGCCGCCCACCTCCGTCACCAGGCCCGCGATGCCGACGAACAGCGGTGACCAGCTGGGGTCCGTGAAGGACGTGACCAGGATGTCGCCCGCTTCGAGATCGGCGTCCGCCATGTCGAGGACGACACGCGCCCGCCCCTCGACCGTCCCGGCGGACACCGCCAGGCCCACGAGGGAGCCGTCCGGCACGTCGTCGCGCCGGTACGCCCCGCTGACGGCCTCACCGGCGGAGGTCAGGACCCGGGGCGGGGTGAGCGCTTGGTACGCCTGGAACGCCTCCTTGCGCTCCTGGACGAGCGGCTGGTCCACCTCGTTGGACCGTACGGCGTCCCGGAACTCCTCGAAGGTGAGGTAGAAGCAGTCGTCCCGCTCGGCGAGAACCCCGGCCCGCACCAGTCGCTCGGCCTCCGCCAGCAGCGCCTGCTTGTAGACGAAGTAGCGGCTGATGATGTTGTACTTCGGATACTCCCGGTACCCGATGAAGGTGCGGACCCGGTCGATCATCCGCTTGGTCTCCTCGGCCTTGCCCTCCCCGTCCGGCAGGGCCCGCAACCGGGTCAGCACCTCCTGTTCCTTGCGCTCGGCCTTCAGCCGGCCCTCCTCGAATCGCCGCCGGGCGGCGCCCGGTTCGAAGTTCCTGACGTTGTCGAGGATCACGGGCACGAGCGTGGTGGGGCGTTCCCGCCACCGCGGCCTGGTGATGTCGATCTCGCCGACGCAGCGCATGCCGTACCGGTCGAGATAGGCCTCGATGGCCTCGCGCGTCTCGGTACCGCCCGCGATCTTCGGCAGCTCGTCCAGGAAGCCCTCGTCGTCGACGCCCTGGAGGAACTCGACCACCTCCGGACGCGCGCGGACCACGTCCGCGACGTCGAGCAGCGCCAGACCCATCTCCGAGGTGATGTTGTCGGGGGCGGACAGCGTGAGCGTGTCCGCCACGTTCTTCTCGCCCAGCCACTCGTGCAGCTTGTCGTTGAGCCACCAGGTGGCCTCCATCCCCGCCATGATCACCGGCAGGTTCAGCGGATCGGTGAGGACCCGCTTGTGCTCCACGAACGCGTCCTCGAGGAAGTCGAACAGCTCCGGCCCGGTCTTCGTGCGGATGTCACGCTCCAGGGCGGCGACGGACGCCTCGCTGCGTTCGATCAGCCCGGTCACGATGGCCGGATCGGTCTCGATCGGCGCGGACTCGCGGCCGGCAGCCGACGCCGGGGCGGACGCCGCGCGGGACGGTGGTCCGGCGGGGCCCGGCTCCGGGAGCGGCAGGACGAAGTCGTCCCGGTCGAGGACGGTTTCCAGCGCGTCCCTGACCAGCGGGTCGCCCTTCCCCATGAGGTCCAGGAGGGCGGCGCGGCCCGCGGACGAGGCCAGTCGCCGGGTGACGTCGACGAACAGCCTTCCGCCCGCCTCGGCCATCGGCACCATGGCCGTGTGCTGCCACATGGACAGCCCCAGCGGCTTCATGGCGTCGGTCATCATCTGCTGATGGCCGACGGAGACGTAGATGTGGTTCTCCCCGTCGTCACTGGCCGGGACGGGGAACAGCGTGGTGATCGGCCGGCTCTGCACGATGTGGAAGCCGTCGTCCACCAAGCACCACTCGATGTCCTGCGGGCGGCCGAGGTGCGCCTCGATCACCCGCCCCAGCCGCACCAGCTCGATCGCCTGAGCGTCCGTCAGCGCGGGCTGCTCCTGGCGTCCCGCCTCGACGGCCGTCTCCTGGGTGCCACCGGTCGGCAGCGGGAGCACGGCACGCTGTTTGGCGGCGATCGTCCTGGAGACGACCTCGCCGTCGCGCACCTTGAAGACGTCCGGGTTCACCAGACCGGAGACCAGCGCTTCGCCGAGGCCGAAGCCGGCGTCCACGGTGGCCACCCTCCGGTTGCCCGTGACGGGGTCGGCCGTGAAGAGGATGCCGGACGCCTGTGGGAAGACCATCCGCTGCACGACCACCGCCATGTGGACCGCACGGTGGTCGATGCCGTTGCGCTGACGGTAGGTCACCGCCCGCTCGGTGAACAGGGACGCCCAGCACCGGCGGACGTGCCGGAGGATCTCGTCCGGCCCGGTGACATTCAGGTAGGTGTCCTGCTGGCCGGCGAAGGAGGCCGTCGGCAGGTCCTCGGCCGTCGCGCTGGAGCGGACGGCGCAGGCGTCCTGCTCGCCGAGCCGGGCGAGCGCGCCGGTGATCGCGGCGGCGATGTCGTCAGGGACGGCGATCTCCTCGACGGTGAGGCGAAGCCGCGCACTGAGCGTACGGATCGCCTCCCGGTCGTCCGGGCTCACAAGCGCCAGTCGCTCGAGCTGATCGTCGACCGACGGTTCCTCCGCCATGATCCGACGGAAGGCGTCCGTCGTCACACAGAAGCCGGCCGGCACGCGCACGCCCTCGATCCGCGACAGGTCGCCCAGGTGCGCGCCCTTGCCTCCCACCAGGGCGACCTGACTCCGGTCGATCTCCTGGAGAGCGGACACATACTGCTCGCTCATCGTGTTCCCCCCGAGACAGCGGTGGTCCGTTGCGTTGACACACGCACGTTCGCGCCCTCATTTCCGCAGGTTGTGGCCTCGGCCGAAGATTCTGCGCCGTACCCCGGGTCTTGCCGCAAGCCCCCCTGTGCGCTATAACTTGAGACAGGCAAGGAGAGCACTCTCCTTGCCTTTGTCGTTTTCTGACCGGGGTTCAGTGCGGCGCAGGCCCTCCGGCCTGGCCCGTCACGCCTTGCGGAGGTCCTTGACCCGGCGCAGCTTGCCGAGGGAGCGCTCCAGGGTGTCGGGGTCGACGACCGTGACGCCCACGGTGACACCCACCCCGTCCTTGACGCCCTGGGCGATCGAGCGCGCGGCGGCTTCCCGCTGGTCGTCGGGGGTGCCGGGGCGGGCCTCGACGCGGACCGTCATGTGGTCCATGCGCTCACGCCGGGACAGCTCGATCTGGAAGTGCGGTGCGACCCCCGGGGTGCGCAGCACGATCTCCTCGATCTGGCTCGGGAAGACGTTCACCCCGCGCAGGATGATCATGTCGTCACAGCGGCCGGTGATCTTCTCGATACGGCGGAACGCGGGCCGTGCGGTGCCGGGCAGCAGCCTGGTCAGGTCACGGGTGCGGTAACGGATGATCGGCAGCGCCTCCTTGGTGAGCGAGGTGAAGACCAGCTCGCCCTCCTCGCCCTCGGGCAGGCTCTCGCCCGTGATCGGGTCGACGACCTCGGGGTAGAAGTGGTCCTCCCACACGTGCAGCCCGTCCTTGGTCTCCACGCACTCCTGGGCGACACCGGGACCGATCACCTCGGACAGCCCGTATATGTCGACGGCGTGGATGTCCATGCGCTCCTCGATCTCCCGGCGCATCTCCTCCGTCCACGGCTCGGCGCCGAAGAGCCCCACCCGCAGGGAGGTGGAGCGCGGGTCGACGCCCTGCCGCTCGAACTCGTCGAGCAGGGTGAGCATGTAGGACGGCGTGACCATGATGATCTCGGGCCTGAAGTCCTGGATGATCTGCACCTGGCGCGCGGTCATGCCGCCCGAGGCGGGAATCACCGTGCACCCCGCCCGCTCGGCGCCGTAGTGGGCGCCGAGGCCGCCGGTGAACAGGCCGTAGCCGTAGGAGATGTGCACCTTGTGGCCGGGACGGCCGCCGGCGGCGCGGATCGAACGGGCGACCATGTCGGCCCACATCGACAGGTCGTTCTCGGTGTAACCCACCACGGTGGGGCGGCCGGTGGTGCCGCTGGAGGCGTGGACGCGGCGGACCTGGTCCATGGGGACGGCGAACATGCCGAACGGGTAGGTGTCGCGCAGATCGGCCTTCGTGGTGAACGGGAAGCGGGCCAGGTCCTCGAGCGTCCGGCAGTCCTCGGGGGCGACACCGGCATCGTCGAGCTTCTTGCGGTACAGCTCGACGTGGTCGTAGGCGTGCCGCAGGGTCGTGCGCAGCCGGCTCAGCTGGAGGGCGCGCAGCTCCTCGCGGGACAGGCGCTCTCCGTCGTCGAGCAGGCCGTCGGGAAGCGGCTCTCCCCGGCGGGCGGGGGCCGTCGCCGGGGTCTCGCGCTCGCTGGTCATGGCTGTGACTCCTTGGTGCTCGTACCGATGCTGCGGCTGCGCCCGCGGAACTCCGCGATCACCTCGTCACCCCGCAGGACACTCACGTCGTATATGCCGCTCCGGCCGTAGCGGGTGCGCTCCACGGCGACGGCCGTCAGGACGTCACCCTCGTGGGCGGAGGCGACGAAGTCGATGCCGGCCCCGGCCGCGACGGTCACCGGCCCGTGGCTGTTGCAGGCGCACGCGAAGGCGGAGTCGGCGAGGAGGAAGAGGCAGCCGCCGTGGGCGACGCCATGGCCGTTGACCATGTCCGCCGTCACGGTCATGCGGAGCACGGCCGTTCCCGGACCGTGTTCCAGCAGCTCGATGCCCAGCGCCCGGGATGCCTGGTCCCCGGCGAACATCGACGCGACGGGGTCCGCCATCGCGTCAGTGGCTCGTGTCACCGTGTGCACCACCTTGTGGCCCGACCGAACATTCGGTTAGCGTGCGGCACGGCCAAGTAATCCAGCCGGACCCCTGCCTGTCAAGAGGTGGACCACATGGCGCCGCAAGGCCGGGGGAAGGTGCCCCACCGCAGCCGTAGAGGAGCCGCCCATGCCTGACGAGGTCTATCTGATCGACGGCGCCCGCACCCCGCAGGGCCGCTACGGCGGCGCCCTGGCCGGCGTCCGTCCCGACGACCTGGCCGCCCTCGTCGTGGGAGAGGCACTGCGGCGCTCCGGCGCGCCCGGCGAGGCCGTGGACGAGGTGATCCTGGGCGCCGCCAACCAGGCGGGCGAGGACAACCGGGACGTGGCCCGCATGGCCGTACTGCTGGCCGGGCTCCCGCACACCGTGCCCGGCCACACCGTCAACCGGCTCTGCGCCTCGGGCCTCACGGCGGTCGCCTCCGCCGCCCAGGCGATCCGGGCCGGGGAAGCGGACCTGGTCGTCGCCGGGGGAGTGGAGTCGATGACCCGGGCCCCCTGGGTGACGGCGAAGCCCGGCACCCCCTGGGCCAAGCCGGGGGAGGTGTTCGACACCTCGCTGGGCTGGCGCTTCACCAACCCCCGCTTCACCGCCGCCGACCGCGCCGTACCCACGGACGCCGGACCCGAGGCGGTGAAGGTGACCCTGTCCATGGGGGAGACCGCCGAGGAGGTCGCCGCGCTCGACGGCATCACCCGCGCCGAGTCCGACGCCTTCGCCCTGCGCAGCCACCAGCGGGCCCTCGCGGCCCAGGCGGCCGGGCACTTCGACCGGGAGATCGTGCCGGTCCCGGTGAAGGACGGCGAGGTCACCCGGGACGAGGGGCCGCGTCCCGGCACCACGCTGGAGAAGCTGGGCGCACTGCGCACCGTCTTCCGCGCGGACGGCATCGTGACCGCGGGCTCCTCCTCGCCGCTGTCCGACGGGGCGGCCGCGCTGGTGGTGGCGAGCGCGGCGGCGGTCGAACGGTACGGGCTCACCCCGCGCGCCCGGATCGTCACCTCAGCCTCGGCCGGTGTCCAGCCGAACCTCATGGGCCTCGGGCCGGTGCCCGCCACCGACAAGGCGCTCGCCCGAGCCGGCTGGCAGACCACGGACCTGGGCGCGGTCGAGCTCAACGAAGCGTTCGCCGCACAGGCGCTCGCCGTGGTGCGCCGCCTCGAGCTCGACGAGGAGAAGGTCAACGCCGACGGCGGGGCCATCGCGCTCGGCCACCCCCTCGGCTGCTCGGGCGCCCGCATCCTGCTCACCCTGCTGGGCCGACTGGAACGGGAGGACGCCCGCAGGGGGCTCGCCACCCTGTGCGTCGGCGTCGGCCAGGGCGTCGCGATGCTGGTGGAGCGGGTCTGAGCGGATCTCGTGGGGCACCGTCCTCGCAGGTGGGCGGCCTCTTCGCGAAGGTCGCCAGGGGTACTGGTGGCCCGGTGGAAACAGTCGTACAATTAGCCGAACGAACGGTCGGTTGGGGAGAGTCCATGACAGACACACAGTCCGGTCCGGCGGCGCCCGCCGAACCGGAGCTCCAGAGGCACTTCGACGCCACGATCGCCCGCGACCAGCGCATCGAACCGCGCGACTGGATGCCCGACGGCTACCGCAACACGCTGATCCGGCAGATCGCGCAGCACGCCCACTCGGAGATCATCGGCATGCAGCCGGAGGGCGAGTGGATCACCCGCGCGCCCTCGCTGCGGCGCAAGGCGATCCTGTTCGCGAAGGTTCAGGACGAGGCCGGCCACGGCCTGTACCTGTACTCGGCCGCCGAGACCCTCGGCGCGGACCGCGCGGACCTCACCGAGCGGCTCATCGCGGGCCGCCAGAAGTACTCGTCGATCTTCAACTACCCGACGCCGACCTTCGCCGACGTCGGCGTGATCGGCTGGTTCGTGGACGGCGCGGCCATCTGCAACCAGGTGCCGCTGTGCCGCAGTTCCTACGGCCCCTACGCGCGCGCGATGGTGCGGATCTGCAAGGAGGAGTCCTTCCACCAACGGCAGGGCTACGAACTGCTGATGACCATGATGCGCGGCACCGAGGCCCAGCGGGAGATGGTCCAGGACGCGGTGAACCGCTGGTGGTGGCCCTCCCTCATGATGTTCGGCCCGCCCGACGACAACTCGCCCAACTCGGCGGCCTCCATGGCGTGGAAGATCAAGCGGCACAGCAACGACGAACTGCGCCAGCGCTTCGTCGACATGACCGTGCCCCAGGCCGAGAAGCTCGGCGTGACGCTGCCCGACCCGGAGCTGCGGTGGAACGAGGAGCGCGGCCGGCACGACTTCGGCACCCCCGACTGGGACGAGCTGATGCGGGTCATCAAGGGCGGCGGCCCCTGCAACGCGCAGCGCGTCGAACGGCGCCGCAGCGCCCACGAGGACGGCGCCTGGGTACGGCAGGCGGCCGCGGCACACGCGGCGAAGAACAAGGCACGCGCGGCCGGGCGGCAGACGCTCGCGGCCGGGCTTCGGACGGGCGCGCACGAAGGAGCGGCGGTATGAGCGACGAGCAGGAGACCAGGGCGAACTGGCCGCTGTACGAGATCTTCGTGCGCGGCAAGCGGGGACTGAACCACGTCCACGTCGGCTCGCTGCACGCGGCGGACGACCGCATGGCCCTCACCCACGCCCGCGACCTGTACACGCGGCGCAACGAGGGAGTGAGCATCTGGGCCGTGCGCTCGGAGCACATCGCGGCCTCCACCCGCGACGAGAAGGACCCCTTCTTCGAGCCCAGCGCCGACAAGGTGTACCGCCACCCCACCTTCTACGACATTCCCGACGACGTCCCGCACATCTAGTCCCGTACCGAGGAACAGGCATGAGTGACGACCACGTCTACATGACCCTCGCCGAGGGACACGACGACAGCGACGCCCGGTGGGCGTTCGGCACCGGCTTCGAGGACCCCCTGCACGGCGTGGACACCGGTGTCCCCGCGGGAGTCGACCGGGACGACCTCGCCGCGCGCTGCCTGGCGCTCGGTGACGACGCCCTCGTCTCGGCGCAGCGGCTCGCCGAGTGGACCACCCGCGCGCCCGAACTGGAGGAGGAGGTGGCCCTGGCCAACATCGGCCTCGACCTCCTCGGCCAGGCCCGGCTCCTGTACGCCCGCTGCGGCCAGGCCGACGGCACCGGCCGCGACGAGGACGCCTACGCCTACTTCCGCGATCCGGACGACTTCCGCAACGTACGCCTGGCCGAACTGCCCAACGGGGACTTCGCGTTCAGCGTCGTACGGCTACTGGTGCTGTCCAGCTGGCGGCTCGCGCACTTCGAGCGGCTGACCCGCGATCCCGACCCGGTGCTCGCCGCCGTCGCCGCCAAGGGCGTCAAGGAGCTGGCCTACCACCGGCAGTGGGCCGCCGAGTGGGCGGTACGGCTCGGTGACGGCACCGAGGAGTCGCATCGCCGTACCCAGACCGCTCTCGGTCAAGTCGCCCCCTATCTGGGGGAGTTGTTCGCGGCGTACGACGTGCGCGACGAGGTGGTCGCCGTCCTCCAGCAGGTGACGGACGCGGCCGGACTCAGCATGCCCGCCTGGCAGCCCCTGCCCGGCCGGGGCCGCGACGGCCGCCACACCGAGCATCTCGCGTCGCTGGTGGGCGAGTTGCAGTCCGTGGCCCGGGCCCATCCGGGGGCGACATGGTGACCGCCCCGACCGCCTCGACCGCCTCGACCGCCTCGACCGTCGTGACGGCCTCGACGGCCCCGACCTCTTTGACCGACGCCGGGCACGCCAGGCACATCGCCTCGCAGGTGCCGGACCCCGAGCTGCCCATGCTCACCCTGGCCGACCTCGGGGTGCTGCGCGAGGTCGAGGTCGGCGCGGACGGCACCGTCGTCGCGACCCTCACCCCGACGTACTCCGGCTGCCCGGCGATGGCGGAGATGCGGGCCGCGGTGGCCGCCCGGCTGACGGAGGCCGGGTACGCGCGCGTGGAGATCAGCACCGTGCTCGACCCGCCCTGGACCACCGACTGGATCACCCCCGACGGGCGTCGCAAGCTCGCCGAGCACGGCATCGCCCCGCCCGGCCCCGCGCCCCGGTCCGCGCCCGGCCCGGTACCGCTGGTGCTGTCCCCGACCCGGCACCAGGTGGCCTGCCCGCGCTGCGGCTCGGCGGACACCGAGGAGACCTCCCGGTTCGGCGCCACCTCCTGCAAGGCGCTGTGGCGCTGCCGCGCCTGCCGCGAGCCGTTCGAGTACCTCAAGGAGATCTGATGGAGGACCTGTTGAGCCCCGCCCCGGTCCGGGTTCGGCGCCGTCGGCCCGCGTTCCACGCGCTGCGGGTGGCCGAGGTGCGGCGGCTCTGCGAGGACGCGGCCACCGTCGCCTTCGAGATCCCCGAGGAACTGTCCGAGGAGTTCGACTTCGCGCCCGGGCAGTCGCTCACCCTGCGCCGCCAGGTCGACGGGCGGGACGAGCGACGGTCGTACTCCATCTGCGCCCCGGCCGGCACCCCGCCCCGCATCGGCGTGCGAGAGGTGCCCGGCGGCCTGTTCTCCTCCTGGCTGGTGCGCGAGGTCGCGCCCGGGGACGTCGTCGAGGTGATGGCACCGACCGGCGCCTTCACCCCCGACCTCGCCACGCCCGGCCACCATGTCCTGATCGCGGCCGGCTCCGGCATCACCCCGATGCTGTCGATCGCCGAATCGGTCCTCGCCGCCGACGACCGCTCCCGGGTCACCCTCTTCTACGGCAACCGTCGCACCGACTCGGTGATGTTCGCCGACGAACTCGCCGACCTGAAGGACCTCCACCCCACCCGCTTCCAGCTCGCCCACGTCCTCTCGCGAGAGCCCCGCGAGGCCGAGGTGCTCTCCGGCCGCCTGGACGCCGAACGGCTCGCCGCGCTCGTCGACGCGCTGGTGGACGTCGGCTCGGCCGACCACTGGTGGCTGTGCGGCCCGCACGGCATGGTCCGCGACGCGCTGCGCGTGCTCACCGACCTGAAGGTCCCCGCCGACCGGATCCACCAGGAGCTCTTCTACGCCGACGACGAGCCGGTGCGCGAGGTGCGCCACGAGGAGGCCGCCGCCGAAGGGCCCGTCAGCCAGGTCACCATCACCCTCGACGGACGCTCCACCACCGGCGCCCTCTCCCGCGCCCGGACGATCCTGGACGGCGCCCAGAAGACCCGCCCCGACCTGCCGTTCGCCTGCAAGGGCGGAGTCTGCGGCACCTGCCGCGCCCTGGTCACCGAGGGCGAGGCGGACATGCGCCGCAACTACGCCCTGGAACCCGCGGAGGTCGACGCCGGTTACGTCCTGACCTGCCAGTCCTTCCCGGCCTCCGAGACACTGACAGTCGACTACGACAGCTGAGGCGCCGCGTCGGTGTGGGCGCTCCGCGCTGGGTGACCGATCAACCCAGTCCGCCCTCACCCTCACCCCGGCTCCCTGAACCGACCTGAAGCCGTTTTTCCGGGGCGTAGGCAGGGGCGCCGGGGTTACTCGATGTGCATGGCGAGGTTGCATCTTCCAGGACACAAGGCGCATCACGGCGATGACGAGGTCGAGGCCCGCGAGGCTCCGGCGCCCGAGGAGGCCGGGCCGGGGCCCGACGTGGAGCGTGAGGCACCGGACACGCCGACGCGGCTGCCGAAGCACGCGTGGCGCGGGGTTCTCAAAGGAGCCGTGCGCGAGTTCAAGGACGACGAGCTGACCGATCGCGCGGCCGCCCTGACGTACTACGGCGTGCTGTCACTGTTCCCGGCCCTGCTGGTCCTGGTGTCCCTGATGGGCCTGACGGGCAAGTCGGCCACCGACAAGGTGCTCGACAACCTGAAGCAGCTCACCCCGGGTTCGGCCCGCGACATCATCACCCGGGCCGTCGAGCAGCTCCAGGGCAACGCCGGCACCGGCTCCGTCATGGCGATCGTGGGCCTGGTGCTGGCGGTCTGGTCGGCCTCCGGATACATCGCGGCGTTCATCCGGACCGCGAACAGGGTCTACGACATGCCCGAGGGACGCCCGGTCTGGAAGATCCTGCCCCTGAGGGTCGCGCTCACCGTCGTGCTGATGGTCCTCGCCGTGGTCAGCGCCCTGATCGTGGTCTTCACGGGTGGCATCGCCCAACAGGCCGGCACCGCCCTCGGCATCGGGGACACGGCACTGACGGTGTGGTCGATCGCCAAGTGGCCGGTCCTCGTCGTCCTGGTCACCCTCATGATCGCCATCCTGTACTGGGCCAGCCCCAACGCCAAGGTCAAGGGCTTCCGTTGGATCACCCCGGGCAGCTTCCTGGCCCTGCTCATCTGGATGATCGCCTCCGCCGGCTTCGCGTTCTACGTGGCGAACTTCGCCTCGTACAACAAGACCTACGGCACCATGGCGGGCGTCATCGTCTTCCTGGTGTGGCTGTGGATCAGCAACCTGGCCATCCTGCTCGGGCTGGAGTTCGACGCCGAGAGCGTCCGGCAGCGGGCGATCGTCGGCGGGCTGCCGCCGGACAAGGAGCCGTACACCGAACCGCGCGACACGCGGACGTGGACCGAGGAAGACGTACGGCGACTGGACGAGACCTGACCCCCGCGGGGCCGCTCAGGGCGGCCATGGGGCGGGGGTGCCGGTCGCTGCCGACCGGCACCCCCGCCTGCGGTTCTGCCTCAGGCCGCCGGAGTCTCGGCGGTGGCGATCAGGACCGCGCGGCCCAGGGTGTGGCCGGCCATGGTGAAGCCGAGGGCGGCCGGGGTCGCGTCGGCCGGGACACCTATGGACTCGACGTCCAGGGCGTGCACCACGACGAAGTAGCGGTGCGGGCCGTGGCCGGCCGGCGGGGCGGCGCCGATGAAGCGGGCGGCCCCGGCGTCACCCCGCAGCTGGAAGGCGCCTTCGGGCAGGCCGGAGCCGGTCTCGTCGCCCGCGCCCTCGGGCAGTTCGGTGACGGAGGCCGGGATGTCGGCGACCGCCCAGTGCCAGAAGCCGGAACCGGTCGGCGCGTCCGGGTCGTAGACCGTCACGGCGTAGCTCTTGGTGCCCTCCGGAGCCCCGCTCCAGGACAACTGCGGGGAGGCGTCCTTGCCGCCGGGCACCCCGAAGATCCCGGAGAACTGCTCGGCGGACCAGGCGGCACCGTCGGTGACGGTGGTGCTGGTGACGGTGAAGGCGGCCGCCTCGGGGAGACGGGCGAAGGGGTCGTTGGCGCTCATGGCGTCTTCCTTGTGGTTGCTGCCGGACGGTGACGCCCGCGCTGACGCGAGGGACGGCACCACTGATCTGTCATCGACACTAACACGGATAATCGATTATATGAGGGATCGTCTATGCTGTGACCATGAAGCAGATGCTCTCCGAGCAGGTCTACGACCGTCTCCGCGAGGCGATCCTGCGGGGTGAGTACGCCCCCGGCGCCGCTCTCAAGCCGCAGGACCTAGCCCGGGAACAGGGCGTGAGCCTGGCGGTGGTGCGCGAGGCGCTGGTGCGGGTGGTCGGCGACGGCCTGGCGGACCGGCTGCACAATCGCGGTTTCGCCGTCCCGGCCTTCTCCGACCGTCGCTGGCAGGAGATCGCGGACGCCCGCCGCACCATCGAACCGGTCGTGCTGCGGCTGTCCATCGAGCGCGGGGACGTGGACTGGGAGGCACGGGTACGCGCAGCACACCACCGCCTCGCCCGCACCCCCGCCTTTGCCGAGGAGGAGGGCTCGTACTACACCGCTGCCTGGTCCGAGGCTCACCGGGTCTTTCACCGCATCCTGTTGGAGGGCTGCGGGAACCCCGTCCTGCTGGAGGGCTTCGACCGGCTGTGGACGGCGAGCGAACTGGCGAGACGCTGGTCCGCGCACCGCACCCCGGACCGGGACTTCATCGGCGAGCACCGTCGCCTGGAGGAAGCTGCCCTCGCCCGCGACGCGGACACCGCCGCCGACGTACTCGCCGAGCACCTGAGCCAGACCGCGGCAGGGCTGACCGACTGCACCGACACCGAAGACGCGAGGAACGTCTGACGCGCCCTCTTGCCCGACCCGGTCGCGGACCTCGCCCGTCCGTCAGGCGCCTGGGCCGGCGTGCACGAAGAGGCAGAACGGGTGGCCCACCGGATCGAGCAGCACACGCACATCGTCCTGTGGCTGGAAGTCCGCCAAGGTCGCGCCCAGAGCGAGGGCGTGGTCGACGGCGGAGGGCAGCTCGTCCACCTCGATGTCGAGATGCATCATCATCTGCTGCTCGGCCCCCGTCGCGGGCCACCTCGGACGGGTGAACAGCGGCTCCGTCTGGAACGACAACCCCGTACCACCGTCGGGCGGTGCGATCTCGACCCAGCCCGGCTCCTCCTTCCGGGCCGACCATCCGAGCAGTTCCCGGTAGAACCGGGCGAGCTCACGGGCGTCCGGGGCGTCGAGGGTGGTCGCGGCCAGGGTGAAACGCGGAGTGGGTTTCATCCAGTGCTGATGCCCGGCATACCGACGAAGGCACAGGTGGCGGAGCGGTCCTCGAAGAGCATGCCGTTCGGTGCTCGCGCGAACGCCGAAGACGTCGGCGAGCAGGTCGCATCGGCGTCGCTTGGCCGGTGAGGCACGGACGGCGTCGTCCCGATCACCTCTGCGGCCAAGCCCCTCGCGAAGCAGGACAGCCCACACGACGAGGGCGACCCGGCCCACGACGAGAGCCACCGCCTCCTGAACCGAGCCGCCCGCCCCACAGCGCCCGTCCAGCCGGCTCGGCTCAGCCCCGAGTCTCCCCCTGCGCGATCTCGATGTCCTCGTGAACGCGGACCGCCCCGGTCGCCGCAGTGGCGCAGGAAAGCACGGCGCATGCCGCCAGCAGCGCGGCGATCCACGGCACGGCGCGCCGCGTGGGCCGGGCGGGAGCCATGAGAGCGGCCACGCGCTGAGGCACCGGGCCCGTGGTCGCGGCGGGTGTGACCGCCGACCGGGCAGTGTCCTGGCTTGTCGCAGCGCTCGCAGACGTCGACGCGTTCGTGGCCAGCGCCGCGCGGGCGATCGCGCGAGCGGTGAGGCGGCGGTCGCCCACGGAGCCGGCCGCGGCCTCGTCGGCGACCCGTTCGACGGCGAGCCGGATGGCTTCGCGGACCGGGCGCAGAGCCGGGTGGCAATGGGCGGTCAGCTCGGCCACGGCCAGGAAGTAGTGGTGACCGCCGGTGTTGTGGGCGCGCTCGTGGGCGAAGAGCGCCTCGCGCTCGGAGGCGTCGAGGCTGCGCAGCATGGCGGTGGTGACGACGATGCGGTGCGGGCGCCCGGGGAGGGCGTAGGCGTCCGGACGCGGGGAGTCGATGACGCACAGGTCGCCCACGGCGGGCTGCCGGTCGGCCGCGGCCCGGGCTGTGCGCAGGCCCGCGGTCTGACGTACGAGGGACAGACCCAGGGTGAGGGCGGCCAGGGTCAGCAGGCCGGCCGCGAGCGCGGCCAGCGGCAGCACCACCCGCTCCGAGGGGGTGCGCAGGGGGTGGACCAGCTCACCCAGCGCGGCGAAGGCCGGGAGCTTGAGCAGACCGGTCAGGGTGAGGGTGCCCAGGGCCGCCACGGTGCCACCCGCGAGGAGGACGGCCGAGACGGTCAGGGCCCACAGGGCGGCGACCGGGGAACAGCGGGCGGGCACCCGGCGGGCCAGCGCGGGGGCGGCCCAGGGCAGGAGCAGCGGGACCACCAGCAGCGTGATCATCGCGGTCCGTCCTCGAGCAGCTGGCGCAGGATCTGCTCGTCGTCGGGGCTGAGCCGGTCGACGAAACGGGCCAGGACGGTCGCCCGGTCACTGTCGCGGTCGAGTTCGCCGTGCATGCGCAGGGCGGTCAGGCCGTGCGGGTCCGCGACGGGGCGGTAGGCGAAGCCGCGGCCCCGTCGTTCCCGTTCGAGGGTCCCCTTCTCGTGCAGCCGGGACAGGATCGTGGTCACCGTGGTGCGGGCGAGGTCGGAGGCGAGCTCCGCCTGGACCTGGGCCGGGGTGAGCGGTGTGTCCGCGGCCCACAGGGCGGCCAGCACGGCCGCCTCCAGCTCACCCGCCGGCCGCCGGTCGTCCCTCGCCTCGGTCATGGGAACCTTCCTCACTCCGCGATCGTCTACAGTGACGTAGACCGTCTACAGAATTGTAGTCGTACGGTGCCGCCTGCCAGGTGGTCCCCCCGTCCGTCCGGCCGCAGCGAAGGGAACCACCAGATGACCGCCACCGTAGCCGGGCCGCCGCAGCTCGCGGTGGGCCCCCCGGGAAAGCTCCTCGCCCTCGACGGAGCGTCGATCGACGGCGCGGCCTACCGGGACGTGGTGGCGCTGGCCCACCGGTCCCCCGGCTGGCTGGACGCCCTGGTGTCGGTGTGGTCGGCGTACGGGCTCCTGGTGTTCGCCCTCCTGATGGTCGCGGGGTGGTGGCGCGCCAGACGCGTGGACGCCCCGGCGGCGATCATCGCGCTGGCCGTGCCCGCGACCGTCGCGGCGGCGTACGGGGTCGACGCCGTGCTGAAGCTCCTCGTGCACGAGCAGCGGCCCTGCCGGAGCCTCGCGGTCAAGACGCTGGAGGCGTGTCCGGCGCCCGGCGACTGGTCGTTCCCCAGCAACCACGCGGCCGTCGCCGCCGCCTCGGCCGTCGCGCTGCTCTTCGTCTCCCGCCGGCTGGGCGCGTGGGCCGTGGCCGCCGCGCTCGCCATGGCGGCTTCCCGGGTGTGGGTCGGCGTGCACTATCCGCACGACGTGCTGGCCGGGTTGGCCGTGGGGGCCGCTGTCGCCTGCGGCCTGATGACCCTCATAGGACGGCGGGCACAGACCGTCGCCCGTCTCCTCACCGGAACACCGCTGAACCCGTTGGTCACGCTGTCATGAAGCGCGGTGACATCACCGAACTGGCCGGCAGTGTCGGCGTCGGCGCCTGGACGGCGTTCGCGGTCCTGGCCGTCACGGCCCACGGCGGCCCGCTCTGGTTCGACCAGTCCCTGCTCACCTGGTCGCTCCACCACCGCCCGGGCCTGCTGTTGGCCCTGGCGCGAGGCGTGACCGCCACCGGCACCGGAGCCCTTCCTTACCTCCTCGCCGCGCTCGCCGGTGTCGTGGCCGGACGGAGCGCGCGGCAGCGCCTGTCGGCCGCGGCACTCGGCCTCGCCTGCCTCACCGGCGGACAGGCCCTGCGCTACGGCGTGATGGAGGCCCTGCACCGGGCCCGCCCACCGCGCGTCGACTGGGCGACGGCAGCGAGTGGCTGGTCCTTCCCCTCGGGACATGCCACCACCGGGGCACTGACGGCGGGACTGCTCGTCGTCGCGCTTTCCCTGCGTGCCCCACGCGGCGGCACCGCCCTGTGCGTCGCCGTGGGCTGCTGGGGAGCACTGGTCGGGCTGACCCGCGGCTACCTCGCCGTGCACTGGTTCAGCGATGTCGTCGGCGGCTGGTTGTTCGCCGCCGGCTGGCTCGGGCTGTGCCTGTGCGCCGCCGCCCACTGGCTGCCCGCCACCTTCTTCGCCCCGCCCGCAGATCCGCAGTCCCCGGAGGACCATGCGCCCCAAGATCCTGGTCGTCGAGGACGATCACGCCCTGCGTGACGTCCTGCGCCGCGCCCTGTACGACGAGGACTTCACCCCCGTCCTCGCCGCCGACGGAGCCACGGCCCTGCGCCTGGCCACCGTCGACGTCGCCGGCGTGATCCTGGACGTCGGGCTGCCCGACGCGGACGGACGGGACGTGTGCCAGGCCCTGCGCGCGGGGGGATTCCGCGCGCCGGTCCTCTTCCTGACGGCTCGTCACCACATCACCGACCGGCTGTCCGGCTTCTCCGCCGGAGGCGACGACTACCTGCCCAAACCCTTCCACCTCGCCGAACTCACCGCCCGGCTGCGCGCCGCGCTCAGACGCGCCGGACCTCCGTCGCCGGCCACCGCCGGTGACCTGGTCCTGGATCCGGTGGGCCACCACGCGACCGTGCGGGGAGTGCCCGTCGCCCTCTCACCGACGGAGTTCCGGTTGCTGGCCGTGCTCGCCGCGGCGGGCGGGAACCTCGTGCGCCGACGGGACCTGGTCCGGGCCGGCTGGCCGGAAGGCGCGCACGTCAGCGACAACACCCTGGACCAGTACCTCAGCCGCCTGCGGCGCAAGCTGCGCGCGGCGGACAGCCAACTGATGATCGGCACCGCCCGGGGAATAGGACACCGCCTCTCATGAACCGCGTCCTGCGGCGCCTCACTCCACGCACCCCGCACACCCCGGGCACCCTGCGCGGGCGTCTCTCCCTGGTGGCACTGACCGCCGCCGCACTGCTGATGACGGTCCTGACCGTGGTCTTCAACATCGTGATGGAACGGCACCTGCGACAGCAGGCCGACGACGAACTGCTCGGCCGGGCGGCCGCGATCGCCACGACCGTCGACACCACCGGCCCGCACGTGCGCGTCCTGGCGACCGGCCACGACGGCCTCCTCGACACCAACACCTGGATCTACACCGGGAACCACCTGCTGGAGAAACCAGCGTCCGCCACGCCTCACAACCCCCTCACCGCGGCCGCCGGCCGGCTCGCCGCGCACGAGGGACGGACCTGTTCGACCCTACGAGGGGAACGGCATCGGTCCGTCCGGCTGTGCTCCGACCTTGTGACCGGGGGCCGTACGACCGCCACCGTCGTCACCGCCCTGGACCTCTCGCCCTACCAAAGTTCGGCCGACAGCATGCTGGTCGGCTCCCTGGTCCTGGACGCCGTGACGCTCGCCTGCACCTGCGCGCTGACCCACCTCGTGATCGGCCGGGCATTGCGCCCCGTCCGCACGATGACCGACCAGGCCACCCGGTGGAGCGCCGTGGGTTCCGCCCAACGCTTCGGCACCGCAGGGCATCCGGCCGAACTCGCCCGCCTCGGCACCTCCCTCGACGCCCTCCTGGATCGCATCCGTGCGGTGCTGCGACACGAGCAGCAGCTGACCGCGGAGCTGTCGCACGAACTGCGCACCCCGCTCACCCGCATCGTCGCGGAACTCGACTGGTGGCGCGCCCGCCCCCGCTCGGCGGCCGAGACGCACGCCACCCACGCGGTGATCGCCGAGGCGGCCCGATCGATGCGCACCATCTGCGACACCCTGCTCGACGAAGCCCGCGACAGCACCAGGGCCCCCGCGACCGCTCCCGGCACCGCCGATGTCGGCCCGCTGCTCCGCCGACTGGCCGAGCTCCAGGACGCGGCCCGCGGAGTAAAGATCCGGGTCGAGACCCCGGACGCGGAGCTGACGGCGGGCGTCACCGACACCGTCCTCGAACGGATCGTCAGCCCCCTGCTGGCCAATGCCCTCCGCCACGCCGACGCGACGGTGACCGTACGCGCACGCCCGGCCCCCGGCGCCATCCGTTTTGATGTCGAGGACGACGGCCCCGGCGTACCGGACACCTTCACCGCCGACCTCTTCCAGCCCGGCCGCCGTGCCGACCCGGACGACGGCCACGACGGCGCGGGCCTCGGCCTGTCCCTCGCACGCCGCCTGGCCCGCCAGGCGGGGGGAGAGGTCGTCCATGACGCCGGGCACACACCGGGAGCGAGGTTCACGGTCACCCTGCCGATTGGATGAGCGACATTCGAGAGGGAGGGAGCCCAGCACGCCCCGTGCAAGCCCCACCTGCCAGCCCTCGCAGACGGCTTCCCGCTCAACCGTCGCCGCGCACGTCGCGCCGCGACACGCCGAGGTAGGCGACGAACGCGGCGATCGCGGCCGTCCAGGCGAGGGTGACCGGCGCCAACCCGAGCCCCAGCCCGGCCCGGGCGGTGCGCCGGGACACGACCCGGCTGCCGGCGGAGGTGCCGCCGACGGCGAGAGCGGTGAGCGGGAGCAGGGTGAGCGCGGCGACGACCGTACCGACGAGGGGCGGGCCGGTGAGGCTGGGGGGGGGACTCCAGAGCGGCCCCTCCTGCCTTCGTCAGGCGGGATCGCAGCCGAGCGTGTCCGGGACGCCGCCGTCGACCTCACGCTCCCGGCAGCCGCCGGACCGTGAGGATCTGCTGGGCGTGTCCGACCGGACCGTCCAGGTCGTGCAGGACCGTGCTGGTGAGGCCCTGTCCGGAGGGGCCGAAGGTGACCGTGGTGTCCAGCCCCGTCCAGGGCCCGCGTGGTTGGCGGTGCAGGTGGACGGTGAGGTCGACATTGGGGAACATCCACTTCCCGGGCGGCTGCCGTACGGCGATGCCGTTGGCCGTGTCGACGAGGGCGAGGTAGGAGGCGACAGGGCCACTGGGCCGGCCGGCGACCAGGTCGAGAGGCGTCGAGATCCAGGCGGCCGTACGACCAGGTCGGGGCGGTGCGACGGGGCGTACGTCGAGGGAGGCGATGTAGCCGCCGGGCCAGGTGTCGGACAACCGCCAGGACCCGAGGGACTCCGGCGGCGGGAGCCGGTCGTCGGGGCCGCCGCCACGGCGGTGGTGTCGTGCGCCGCCAGATACCAGGCGCGCGCCCGGACCACCGGGCGGTCCTCGATCCGTACGACCGCCTCGAGCAGCTCGATGGTCCGGCCCGGCCGGATCGTCTCCACCTCGACGTGGCACTCGTCGAGGGCGAGGCGGCCGAGGATGTCGTAGCTGATCCGGGAGAGCACCAGAGTGTCGTCCGGCCGCGCGGCCCGGTGGCGTTCGAGGGCGTGGACGACCAGACCGCCCAGCGGACTGAAGTGCTGCTCGTCGGGATCCCAGGCACCTCCCGCGTGCCGGGTGGGCTTGTAACGGTGGTCGTCGATCGCTTCGAAGTAGCTGTCGGTGGTCAACGGGACGTTCTCCCCAGGGTGTTCAGAGGGCATTGAGCAGGACGACGTACAGGGCCGTGCCGACGCCCACACTCAGGATGGTGCGACGGCCGAACGTCAGGTGGACGCCGATCGTGACGGCGACGGCGAGCAGCGCGTACCAGGTGCCGCCCGGGTCGGTCGTGACCGTGCCGTGCAGTGCGGTCACGGCGAGGATGCCGAGGATCCCGACGGGCATCCACCGGGCGAGGCGGCGCACGATCTCCGAGCCGCGCAGCCGGCCGAGCACCGCGAAGGGGAGGGCGCGCAGGGCGAGCGTGATGCCGAAGACGATCGCCAGGACGGCGATCAGGTACGAGGTGCTAGGCATCGGCGCTCCTCCGTGCCGTCGCGAGGTGGCGGACCAGGAGCAGGGCGACGAACACCAGGAGCGCCGTGAACATCGCCATGCCCGGCGTCAGGACGAGGGCGACGGTCGCACTCGCGGCCGCGAGCAGCAGTGACGGCAGCTCCGCGCGCGAGCGGAAGGCGTCCAGGGTGAGCACCGTGAACAGGGCGCACAGGGCGAACTCCAGGCCTTTGACCGGGGCGGGCATGGCCGCACCCAGGGCGACGCCCACCAGCCCGCCGCCGACCCAGTACGTCTCACAGGCGATCTGCAGCGCCAGCAGCCGGGGCGCCGACCGCTCGTGCTCCGGCAGCGAGGCGTTGACGGCGTACGCCTCGTCGATCATCGCGTAGACGGCGTAGGCCTTGGCCACCGGGTGCCTGACCAGGTGGAGCGGGAACGAGAAGGCGTAGAAGACATGCCGGAAGTTGACCACGAGCACGGTCAGAGCGACCGCGGCGAGCGGTGTGGCGGTGGCCGTCATGCCCACGAGCAGCAGTTCCAGGGAACCGGCGAACGCGGCCAGGGAGAGGGCCGGGGCCAGCCACCAGGGCAGCCCGGCCTGGACGATCAGCAGGCCCAGCGCGATGCCGAGCGGGAAGATGCCGAGGCCCGCGGAGAAGGAGTCGCGCACGCCGAGGGCGATGCGGGACCTGAGGGCGGGAGCGGCCGGGGCCGTAGCGGCCGGGCGGGGGAACACGTCGTGTCGCACGGATCCATCGTCGCGCAGAAGCCGAGACATGTGGTTGCGAATATTGCTCAGTGGGTTCTCTATGGCGCAATATTCTTTCGTGGACGCGATCGACAGAGCAATCATTGCCGAGCTGGAGCGGGACGGGCGGCTGACCAACGTGGAGCTGGCCCAGCGCGTCGGCCTGACCGCGGGGCCGTGCCTGCGGCGGGTGCAGCGCCTGGAGGCCGACGGGGTCATCCAGGGCTACCGGGCCGTGATCGACCCCGCCTCGGTGGGCCGCTCCTTCGAGGTCCTGATCGACCTCAGCCTCGAGGCGCAGGACGCGGAGACGGTCCAGCGCTTCGAGGAGACGCTGGCACGGGCGGACGAGGTCCTGGAGCTACGGCGCCTGTTCGGGAGCCCCGACTACTTCGTGCGCGTGGCCGTCGCCGACCTGCCGGCGTACGAGGCGTTCCTGAGCGGCCGGGTGATGACCATTCCCCGGATCAAGAACGTCACCTCCCATTTCACGATGAAGACCGTGAAGCCGAGTCCTGGGGCCAACGCCTGACAGACAGCGCTGCACCACGACAGGATGTGCAGCTCACGACGCCGCGTAGCGCCTGGCGATCGCGGCGGCGCGGTCACGCAGGGCGGTCCGCAACGCTGCCGGGGCCAGCGCCTCCGCGTCCGTGCCCAGCTGCCACAGCGCCCACTCGGCGTGGCGCAGATCCTGGAACGTCACCGTCAGCCGCAGCCAGCCGTCCGAGTCGGGTTCCGCGGCGCGGAGGGCTACCACGGTGCTCAGCAGCTCCTCCCGCCGCGCGGGATTCACCCGTACCAGTACGACGATGTGGCCGTCGGACAGAAACCGGGCGCAGCGTTCCCGCCAGACCCGGTCCAGGTCAACCGCGTCCGGTCGCTGCGCCGGCTCGGGAAGTTCCTCGGCGGCCAGGACCCGCGACAGCCGGTAGGTGCGGTCCGCGCCGGCCCGCGTGGCCAGCAGGTACCCCCGGTCGCGCACGGTGACCAGTCCGATCGGATCCACCGTGCGCCACTGAGGCGCCTGGCCCGTGGCCGCGTAGTGGATGCGCAGTCGGTGACCGGCCAGCACGGCGCGCCGGATCTCGATCATCGCCGTACCGGACACCTCCTCGGCGACCGGCCGGCGCGAGAGCAGGTCGGTGTCCGGCTCGACGAGGAAGCGCCGCGCGGCGGCGCTCGCGGCGGCCTGATGGGTCTCGGGCAGCGCGTCGACGACCTTGCGCATGGCGGAGGCCAGCGCCGAACCGAGTCCGAACACCTGATCGCCCCGCCCGGATCCGGCGGTCAACAGGGCAAGGGCCTCGTCCTGGTTCAGGCCGGTGAGCTCGGTACGGAAACCGGGCAGCAGCGCGAACCCGCCATGCCGACCGCGTTCGGCGTAGACCGGGACCCCGGCCGCGGACAGCGCCTCGATGTCCCGCAGCACGGTACGGGTGGACACCTCGAGCTCGCGGGCCAGCGCGCCCGCGGTCATCCGACCGCGCTGACGCAGCAACAGCACGAGCGAGACCAGCCGATCGGCACGCATACGCGGACCTTATGCGAATACCTGACCAAGGGTGTCACGTTTCCTTGGCAGGCTCCCCACGACAACGGAACTCACGGCAATCCGCAGGGAGTTGATGCAGCAGTGACACTCGAACGAACGGCCATCAATCCGGTGACGTGGTCCCTGGGGCTGGGCTTCAACCAGGCAGAGCTCGTCTCCGGCCACACGCGGACCCTGTACTGCTCCGGCCAGACCGCGATGGACAGCGAAGGCAAACCGCAGCACGACGGCGACATGGCCGCCCAACTGGCCCTCAGCCTCGACAACTTGGAGTCCGTGCTGAACAGGGCCGCCATGACCCTCGCGCACCTCGTCCGCCTCGCCATCTACACCACCGACGTCGACCAACTCCTCCCGCACTACGGCGTACTGGCGTCCCGCCTGGCCGCGGCCGACGTGAAACCGACCACCACGCTGCTCGGCGTGACCCGGCTGGCGATCCCGGGCCAAATGATCGAACTGGAGGGAACGGCGGTCGCCTGAGGCGCTGTGTGACCTTCAGTGATGTGCCGCCGCTCAGCCACTCGGACGCGAGGCCTCTCGGATGGTGGCGCCTGTCAGGTCACCGGGTGTGAAGACGGCCGCGGCGATGCGGAGGCGGGGCGGCAGTGTCGACCACAGCTCGTCGAGGAGGGTGTCGCTGTTCTCCGCGGTGGTGCGGATCTCCGTGAAGGGGGCGCCGGTGGTGATGTGCTGTCCGTCGGACTGGTAGGTCGTCATGAGCACCCCCTCGCCGGGAGGCAACTCACTGACGTGCAGGGTGAGTCGGTTGGTGGTGGCGCGGTCCCCGGCACTGCGTCGGGCGGCGCCGAACCAGGCTTGGCCGTTTCCGTCCGCGACCACCGTCAGACGCGGGGTGAAGATCGGCGGGTCGGGTTCGTAGCCGAGGCCGTCAAGGGCCAGGAGCGGAGCCTGCCCGGCGTCGAGCCGGTCGGCGACCGTCGAGACCTGCTCTCCGTTGCCGAAGACCAGCCACCCCGGAGTCCGACGGGCGGCGACGTAGTGCCGGAGGCGGTCGTGCTCGCGTACGTCGGTCGCCGCGACGATCAGTTCGCCTACGGGAGTGGAGCGCAGGGTACGGGCCTGCGAGGCGGGGCTGCGCCCGGTGAGGAAGTACGCGCCGCGCGCAGTGCCGTCACCCGTGGTGCACCACAGCACACCGCGACCGGGGTAGTGGTTGGCGGCCAGTACGTCTTTGAGCGAGTCCACTGCGCTTGCGCCCCTCTGCGTGGTGACTTCACGGCGCGAAGCCGCTGGTGACATCCAAGCGGATCAAGGGCATCCAGCCCCTCGCGCTGAGGTTGTCACCTGGCAAAGACTCCGAGGACGAGCAGGTGAGGGCCGCTAGGGCCCCTCCACGCGCCGCGTCGTCGCGAACCGGCGCTGGTAACCGGCCGGCGTGAGGGACAACTCCCGTGCGAACACGCGGCGCAGGCTCTCGTAGCTCGGGAAGCCCGCCATGGACGCCGCCTGTGTCGCGGTGTACCCCTGGTCGAGCAGTGACTTCGCGATGTCGAAACGGATCGACTCGACGTACCGGGCCGGTGTCGTGCCGAGTTCCTCGCGGAACAGCCTGGTCAGGTGGCGCGTACTGACGTTGAGGCGTCCGGCGAGTTCGGCCAGGGAGTAGTCGCCGACGGGGTCCGCCGTCACCAGGTCGACGACCCTGCGCAGGGCGGGCGAGCGGGCCGGTGGACCCTGCAGGGGTGCGGAGAACTGTGATTGGCCGCCCGGTCGTTGCAGGTAGACCACCAGGGAGCGGGCCACCTCCCGGCTGACGTCGGGCCCGTGGTCCTCCTCGACGAGAGCGAGGGCGAGGTCGATGCCCGCGGTGACGCCCGCCGAGGTGTAGATCGTGCCGTCGCGCACGTAGATGGCGTCGGGGTCGACGTGTGCCTTCGGGTGTCGGGCGGCGAGTTCGCCGGCGATCTTCCAGTGCGTGGTCGCCCGTCTGCCGTCCAGCAGACCGGTCGCCGCGAGGACGAACGCGCCGGAGCACACGGAGGCGACCCGACCGGCACGGGCCGCCAGATCCCCGGCCGCCTGCGCCAGGTCGCGCGTGATCGCGGTCCTGGGATAGACATCACCGCCGGGCACCAGGAACGTGTCGGGGTCCGGCTGCGTGGCGGCGCTGCCATCGACCGCGATCCGCATGCCGACCGAGGACGTCACGTCGGCGCCCGTCGTCGACACCAGGGCGATCCGGTAGTCGGCGCCGAGCAGGTTCGCCTCCCCGAACACGTCGGCGGGACCGGCGACGTCCAGCAGCTTGACGCCGTCGTAGACGAGGACCGCCACCCGGTGCGGATCGGAGCTCACTGGCCCACCCTGGGATGACCGGATTCGAGTGGTTCATGGCCGGACCGAGGCGGCGCCGCCCACCGCACGTTCGGCACCGTGGAGGACGGCCACAGGGTGCGTCCACCACACATCGCATCGGAAAGCACGGGCATCATGACCGACATCATCGCAGGCGTGGAAATACCCGATACCCCGGCCGTCGCGGAGGCCACGGAGTTTCTCCGGGAGAGGACGAACCCTCTGATCTTCCACCACTCCTGGCGGGTATTCCTCTTCGGTTCCCTCCACGCGCGTGCCAGGGGTCTCCGGCCCGATCCCGAGCTGCTCTGCATATCGGCGATGTTTCACGACACGGGACTGATGATCCCGTTCTCCGACACGCGACAGCGTTTCGAGCTGGACGGTGCCGACCACGCGCAGGAATTCCTGCTCGACCGCGGGTTCTCCGCGAGCGCCGCCCAGGTGGTCTGGAGAGCGATCGCCCTGCACACCACACCGGGAATCCCGGCCCGGATGGCCCCCGAGGTCGCCGCCACGAACTACGGCGTGCTCACCGACGCGGTCGGCTGGGAGCTGGACGGCCTGGAAAAGGACCGTACCGAGGAGATCGTCACCGCTCATCCGCGAGGCGATTTCAAGAAGGAATTCCTTCAGGCATTCGTCGACGGCCTGAAAGACCGCCCTGAAACCACCTACGGAACCGTCAACGCGGACGTCCTGGAACACTTCGTCCCCGGATTCCGCCGTACGTCCATGGTGGAACGCATTCTCGACGCCCCGTGGCCGCAGTAGCACCGGCACATTCGCGGCACGGCACACCAGGAAAGGACCACTCGTGCAAGCCATCACCGTCCGGGACCGCAAGGCCGGCATCACCGGCCTGAGCCTCGAAAACCTTCCCCACCCCCACGCCTCCGAGAACGACGTCATCCTCCGGGTGCACGCCGCGGGCTTCACCCGAGGAGAACTCGACTGGCCCGCGACCTGGACCGACCGCGCGGGCCGCGACCGTACGCCCAGCGTGCCCGGCCACGAGGTCTCCGGGGTGGTGACCGAACTCGGATACGGCACGACCGGCCTCACCCTCGGCCAGCGGGTCTTCGGGCCGGCCGACTGGACTCGCGACGGCTCGCTCGCCGAGTACGTCGCCGTGGAGGCCCGCAACCTCGCCCCGCTCCCCGCCGACATCGATCACACGACGGCCGCTGCCCTGCCGATCTCCGGACTGACCGCCTGGCAGGGCCTGTTCGACCACGCCCGTCTCACCACCGGTCAGACCGTCCTGGTCCACGGCGCGGCCGGCGGTGTCGGCTCGCTCGCCGTCCAGTTGGCGCGCGAGGCGGGAGCCCGCGTGGTCGGCACGGGCCGTGCCGCGGACCGGGACACCGTGCTCGACCTGGGCGCGCACGCGTTCCTCGACCTGGAGGCCGACCGGTTGGAGGACACCGGGCAGGTCGACGTCGTGTTCGACGTCATCGGCGGGGACGTGCTCGACCGTTCGGCCGCCCTCGTACGCCCTGGCGGCACCCTCGTCACGATCGTCCAGCCACCCACCGTGCGCCCCGACGACGGCAGGGCCGTCTTCTTCGTCGTGGAACCCGACCGCGCCCGCCTCGCCGACCTCGCCCAGCGTGTGCGGGACGGTCGGCTCCGGGTACGGGTCGGCGCGGTGCGGCCCCTGGCCGAGGCGCCCGCCGCCTTCACCCCAGGACAGCGGGTTCCCGGCCGCACGATCATCCGCGTGGCCGACGGAAACTGATTGCGGGCGACGGGAGTGTGTCCGAAACTGTGCGAGCTTCAGTGACTCCCGTGAGGTCCTCATGACGATCTACTTCTACGGCGCCGACGAGGTCCCGTACGGATGCTTCTCCAACTTCTCCGCTCATGGCTTCGACCTCGACGGGTCCTGGTGGCCCACGTCGGAGCACTACTTCCAGGCACAGAAGTTCGCGGGCACCCGCCACGCCGATCTCGTCCGGCGTGCTCGCACACCCCTGCGTGCGGCGGAACTGGGTCGTGATGCGTCCAGGCCGCTGCGCAGGGACTGGGAGCGGGTCAAGGACGACGTGATGCGCCGCGCGGTGGCGGCCAAGTTCCGTACGCATGCCGACATCCGCGAGATTCTGCTGTCCACCGGTGACGAAGAGATCGTCGAGGACACCACCACCGACCACTACTGGGGCCGGGGCAGGACCGGGAACGGCAAGAACATGCTCGGCAAGACACTCATGCGCACCCGAAGCCGGCTCCTCGTCGAGGGTCGGTGAAACCACGCAACCGGCTACGTAATCCAGTGACCGGGGGCCCGGGTTCGGGGGAGTGGCTCTGCGGCCGTTGAAAGATGAATGCCATGACCGATGAGCAGTACTCCCGGCTGGCCGCCGAGCACCTCCCCCGCGATCTCGCGCAGCGCTGGACGGCGCTCCTGCGCCCGTGTGCCCACCTGCGCCGGGCCGAGGCCGGCGAGCCGATCGTGGCCGTCCTCGGCGGCGCCCCGGACCTTCCGGCAGGGACGGCCTGGCCCGAGTGGCCCGGACACGGACCTCTGTCCTTCGTCGCCTCGGTGCGGTGTGCCGCACTGCAACGAGAAGGACTCGCCGAGGAGTTCCCCCGGGACGGGACGCTGCTCTTCTTCTACTTCGACGGTCAGGCGGACGAGGACACCTTCGTCTCCGTCGACGATCCCGAAACCCGGGCCGGAACACGGGTGTTGTACATCCCGGAGAACACCCCCGTCCTCCCCGCAGACCCGCCTCCTGCCCTGGCGGGGTTCCCGCGCGTGGAACTCGCCGCGGCCACCCGGCAGAGCGCCCCGGACCTGTGGCTGCCCCAGACCCGGCGAGCCCTCCTCGGCGACACCCGCCCCTGGCCCCACCCCCGCGACACCCCGGCCGAACTCCGGCCCTTCGTCCGCGCCTTCGGAAGGCTGCGCACCCGGATCGACCACCAGATCGGCGGTCACGCCGTGCCCGTCCAGGGCCCGGTGGAGTACGAGATCGCGAACGCGACGTACGGCGGCACGCTCGCGTGGGGCGACGAACCGCTGGACCAGGAGGCCGAACGCTGGGTGCTGCTGGCCCAGTTCGCCAGTGACAGCGACGCGAGGACGACCTGGGGCGACGACGGCGTCCTGTACTGGCTCATCCGCCCGGAGGACCTCGCCGCCCGGCGCTTCGACCAGGCCCGGGTCACCTTGCAGGGCTAGCACGCGGGGTGGGACACGCGACCGTGCCCCACCCACACGTCCGACACCCACCGGCTCAGCGCGCGGTCAGCCTCCACAGATGGTCGGCGGTTCCGTTGTCGTCCCACTGGAGTACCTGCGCACCGGACGCCGTACTCATCTGATCGACCCCGAGGAGCCGTCCGCTGTTGTAGTTGGCGATCTTGTAGTAACCGTCACGGGCGGGGAGGAGCTGCCACAAGTGGTCGGCCGTGCCGTTGTCACCCCAGATCAGCGCGGTGCCGCCGGAGGCGGTGCTCGCGTTGGTGATGCCGAGCAGCAGCCCGCTCTTCTGGTTGACGATCTTGTAGAGCCCCGAACCGGCGGCCACCAGCGTCCAGTTCTGGTCCGTGCCGGTCGTGGAGGTCGCCTGGACGACCGAAGTCCCCTGGGCGGTCCCCGCGTTGAGGGTGTCCAGCGCGAGACCGCTGTTCTTGTTGGTGATCTGGTACCGCCCGGCCAGTGACGTGGACGTGCCGCTCGGCGTGATCACCAGGTGGTAGCCGTCCGAGGCGTTCATCGTCACCGGGACCGTGATCGAGCCGCCCGAGACCGTGTAGTCGGCGTCCGAGATCGTGATCGGGCCCGGAGAAGCGGTCGTACGGCCGGTGTTGGGCGTGTACTCCAGCTTCACGTGGACCGTACCGCCGAACGCGGACAGCGAGGACAGGCCGTTGACCGTCACCGCGCAGGAACCCGCGCAGCCGCCCGCGATCACGCTGAGCTGGTTGCCCGAGCCGTTGAGGGAGGCGATGCCGTCGATGCCGGTCTGCGCCGGGGGAGTGGTGACCACCATGTTCCCCGACATGTCGCCGTACCACTTGTACATCCAGTACGAGCCGTTGGGCGATCCGCCGGTGTCGGTGAGGGTGTCGCCGAGGGTGCCGTAGTGGTTCCAGAAGGCGAGCTCGGCGTCATGCACGCCCGCCCGCTCGAACTTGGCGACATAGCCGATGAGCGAGCCCGGTATGCCCATCTCGGACGGCTCGGCGTACTCCTCGATGGAGATCGGCCGCGGGCTGATGCCGAGGCTCGACTCCAGCGCGCGGTACGCCGAGACATGCGCGGCGATGTCCTTGCTGCCCTGGAGCTCGTGCCAGGCGATGACGTCGGGGACGGTCCCGCTGGCCTTGGCATCGGTGAGGAAGGTCGTCATCCACGACTGGTTCCACGCCGAGTAACTCGGGCCCTGGATCGGCGTCGTGGCGTCCTTCGCCCGGACCTCCTTGTACGTCCGCGCCCAACCGGCGTCGAAGGCGCCCGCGTTGGTGGTGTCCCACGTCCAGTCCGGTTCGTTCCACAGCTCGTAGGCGGCGATGTTCGTGGCGCCGGAGGACTTCACCGAGGCGATCTGCTTGTCCACTGCGGACAGCCAGTCGGTCCAGCTCACCCACTTGTAGGGGAAGTTGGGGTACCAGTCCGGCATCCGGACGACCACCTTGGCGCCGGCGCGGGCCGCCTTGGGGGCCACGACGAGCGCGTCACCGGCCGGCGAGGGCTCGCCGTTGGGCAGCTGTGAGCCGCCCGGGGCCATCTGTACGAAGGTGTTCGGCTTCAGCGCGTTGGTCAGGCTGTCGGTGGGAGTGCTGTCGTTGGCGAGACCGTAGAGGCTGCCGGTGGCGACATGGGTGACGGAGCGCAGGGTCTGGTTGGCGTTGACCACCAGGGTGGTGGAGGAGGTCGGGACCGCCTGCGCCGGAGCGGCGGCGGCGAGTCCCGCCGCGGCGAGCGCGGTGGTGGCGAGGGCGGCCGTGAGGCGCGCGTGTCTGATACTGCGGCTCATTGAAGGGTCTCCTGAGGAGAGGAGGAGGGGGAGAAGGACCTTCCTGGGGGCGGAACGTGCCGGGGCGGGCCTGCCCGGGGGCGGGCTCAGTCCTTGACCGCGCCCGCGGTGACCCCCGCGGCCACATAGCGCTGGGCGAGTACCAGCAGCACCGCCGCGGGGACGGACGCGACGACGGCGGTGGCCATGATCGCGTTCCATTCCTGGTTGTTGTTGCCGATGTACTTGTAGATGCCGAGGGTGATCGGCCTGAGGTCGCCGCCGCTGTCGAGGGTGTTGGCGAAGACGAAGTCGGACCAGGCCCACAGGAAGCTGAAGAGGGAGACGGTGACCAGGGCGTTGCGGCTGACCGGGAGCACGACCGACCAGAAGGTGCGGAAGGTGCCCGCGCCGTCGATGCGGGAGGCCGCGATGAGCTCACCGGGGATGCCGGACATGAACGCCGTGAAGATCATGACTCCGAACGGCACGGCGATGGTGGAGTCCGCGATGATCAGCCCCCACCAGGAGTTGAGCAGACCGAGGTCCAGGAAGATGCCGTAGAAGCCCATCGCCATGACGATGCCGGGGATCATCTGGGCGACCAGCAGGGCGAGTCCGAGCGCGCCCCCGCCCCACGGCCGCAGCTTGGCCAGCGCGTAGCCGGCCGGGGCGGCGAGCAGGAGGGTGAGCGCGACCGTGCCCAGACCGATGAGGAGGCTGGTGCCCAGGTAGGGCATCTGGTCGTCGAGGACGGCGCGGTAGCCCTCGAAGGTGGGGTGCAGCGGCAGCAGGTCCGGCGGATCCTTGCGCATGTCCTGCTGCGGGGTGAGCGACACGTTGATCATCCAGTACACCGGGAACAGCATCACGGCGGTGAGCAGGAGCCCGATGACGGTGTAACGGCGCTTGCCGGTACGGGAGTTCACGCTTCCTGCCTCCTCTGGACACGGATGTACAGCAGGCCGAAGACGAGGGCGATCAGGATGAGGATGTTGCCGACCGCCGCGCCGGGGCCGAACTTGGGCAGCAGGCTGCCGAAGCCGAGCTGGTAGGACCAGGTCGCGAGCGTGGAGGAGGAGTCGTCGGGGCCGCCCTTGGTCATGATCCAGATCAGGTCGAACACCTTGAGGGTGTAGACGAGTCCGAGCAGCAGGGTGATCGCCGAGACCGGGCGCAGGAGCGGGAAGGTGATCCGGCGGAACTGCTGCCAGACGCTCGCCCCGTCCAGGGAGGCGGCCTCGTACAGCTCGGCGGGGATGTTCTGCAGTCCGCTGTAGAGGATGACCAGGTTGAACGGGATGCCGATCCAGATGTTGGCGATCACGACCGAGGTCAGCGCCCAGTCCGGCGAGGTGAGCCAGTCGACGGGGGAGGCACCGGCCAGGCCGAGCGTGTAGTTGATGACGCCGGACTCGCTGTTGAACATCCACGACCAGGTGGACGCCGACACGATCAGCGGGAGCAGCCAAGGGATCAGGAACAGGGCCCTGAGGGTGCCCGCGAGGCGGAAGTGCCGGTTGAAGAAGACGGCCAGCGCGAGCCCGAGGACGTACTGGAAGGCGATCGACACGAAGGTGAACAGCATCGTGTGGCGCAGCGCCGGCCCGAACGTCGGATCGTCGAGGACCGTACGGAAGTTGTCCCAGCCGGAGAACGGCGCGTCACCGGCGACGAAGGAGCGGACCGTGTAGTCGCGCAGGCTCAGGTCGAGGTTGCGGTAGAGGGGATAGACGTAGAACGCGGCCAGATAGACGGCCAGCGGGGCGAGGAACGCGAGGGCGGTCAGCCGGCTCCTGCGGCGGCGGCGACGGCGCAGCGCGCGGATCTCCGCCTCCTCGGCGGTGCCGGTCGCCCCGGACCTGGCGGCCGGGGCCCGTTGGGGGCCGACGCGGGCGGTGGTCATGTGAACTCCTGGATGCGGGTGGCCTGCCCCGGGCGAGGGCTGTCACGGCACGATCGCGCCGGGGCGGGCCACTGTGGAGGGAGCCGAGCGTCAGCTCGTGCCCTTGCCGGCGGCCGTCTGCGCGGTGTCGAGCGCGTCCTGGGGGCTCTTGCCGCCGGACACCGCGGACTGGACGGCGGTCCACATCGGCTGGGAGATCACCGGGTACTTGGTGCCGAGGCCGCCGCTGGTGCGACCGCGCGCCGAGGCCACCGCGTCGACCCACGGCTTGAGCGCCGGGTTCGCCTTGACCTGCTCGGACTGCACGGCCGCGGTGGGCGCTACGTACGCCAGGGTGGTGTCCGTGGCCAGCAGGTTGGCGGAGTTGGTGAGACAGGTGACGATCTTCTTGCTGACGTCGTAGCGGGTGGTGTCCTTCTGCACCGGGACGGTGACGAACTCGCCGCCCGTCGGCACGGGCGCCGAACCGCCGTTCCGCGCCGGGATGCTGAGGACGCCGTAGCCGAAGCCGGCCTTCTCGGCGTTGCCGAGCTGCCAGGTGCCGTTCTCGCCGAACGCGTACTCGCCGGTGGCGAACTCCTGCCAGCTGGTCGTCTGGGTGTTCTGGAGGACGTCCTTGGGTGCGTAGCCCTCGTCGACCCAGTCCTTCCACAGGGTCAGCGCGGCGACGCCCTGCGACGAGTTGAGCTTGGTGAGGTCACCGCCGGCGCCCCAGAACCACGGCAGGAACTGGAAGCTGCCCTCCTCGGTGTTGATGGCGGAGAAGGTGATGCCCTTCTTCCCGGCCGCCTTGACCTTCTTCAGGGCCGCCGTCAGCGACGCCCAGTCCTTGATGGAGGCCGGGTCGACCTTCGCCGCGGACAGCACGTTCTTGTTGTAGTAGAGGGCGAGCGTGTTCGCGCCGATCGGGACGCCGTACGAGGCACCGTCGATGGTGCCCGCGCCGATGATGTTCTTCTGGATCGACGCCGTGTCCAGGCCGAGGTCGCTCGTCTTGTTGAGGATGCCCGCCTCCACCAGCGTGGAGACCACCGGGTTGTCCACGAGCATCACGTCGGGGGCGTTGCCCTGCTGGGCGGCGAGCAGCGCCTTGTTGCCCAGGTCGGTGGTGTCGTAGGGCGTGCGCTTGACGGTGACCCCGGCATCCGTGCCGCACTTGCTCACGAGCTTGCCCCACGCCGAGGAGGCGTCGAACTGCGGGTACGGGTCCCAGAAGGTGTACGTCCCGCCGGTGCTGCCCGACCCGGAGGAGGCGGAGTCGGACCCGCCGCCGCAGGCCGCGACGGAGGTGAGCGCGCCGATGGCGGCTATGGCGGTGATCAGGGTACGGCGGGACTTTCTCACGGTGACCTCGTTGTCTCGGCTCGGCGGAGAGGAAGCGCGGGGGGAGAGGAGGGGTGGAGCTGGGGAGGTGGAGCAGGGGGGCTCAGGTGGTGGAGAGGGGTGGAGCAGGGGGGTTCAGGAGGTGGGCAGCCAGACGCGCATGCTGCCGTCCCGGCGGTTGGCCCACGCGTAGTAGGGGATCGCGGTCAGTTCGAGCGGCTCGCCGGGCGTCGTCGGCGCTTCGGTGTCCTCCGCGCTCCGGTACGGCCACCAGCCGGTCTCGGGGAGCCGGCGGCGATGTCCGGCGGCCACCACGGTGGTGACTCCGCCCAGCAGGTCCGGGCGGTGCTTCACGGCGAGCGGGCGGGTGGTGTCGATGACCAGGTCGTCGAGACCGCCGCCCGGGTGGTCGACCTGCTCCAGGCAGTAGACGAGCGGCCCGCGCTCGATCGCCACACAGCCGCGCACGGCGTCCACCCGAGGGTCGGCGGCGGTGAGACGCGGCTCCATGCCGAGGTCGAGCACGACCTGGTCGCCGGCCGTCCAGGTCCGCTCCAGCCGCAGCCAGCCGTCGGTCACGGGCGCGTCCGTCCGGTCGTACACCGTCCCGCCGACCCGCACCTGGAAGTCGCGGCACCACTGCGGGACCCGCAGCGAGAGCGTCCAGGGCCGGTCGGCCGGGCTCTCCTCGACCGTCAGGGCGATCGTGCCCTGCCAGGGATAGCCGGTCTCGGCGGTGACGGCGACGGGTGTCCCGCCGAGGTCACCGGGGTAGCGCCCGGAGACGTACTGGTGGATCTGCAGACCGCCGGCGTCGGCGGAGGCGAGGTAGTGCTCCAGGGACGCCATCAGCCGCATGACGTTCGGCGGGCAGCACGCGCACTTGAACCAGCGGGTGCGGCGCGCCGACTGGTCGCCGCCGGGGTCGGTGTGCCCGTCGCGCACCTGGAGCGGATTGACGTACAGCCAGCGCTCGCCGTCCAGCGACACCCCCGCGAGGAACCCGTTGAACAGGGTGCGCTCGATCAGGTCGGAGTAGCGGGCCTCGCCGGTCAGCAGGGCCATGCGCCAGCTCCACTGGACGGAGGCGATGGCGGCGCAGGTCTCGCAGTAGGCCCGCTCGTTGGGCAGCTCGTACGGGTCGCCGAAGTCCTCCTCGTCGTGGTGGGCGCCGAGCCCGCCGGTGAGGTGGGTCTTCGCGGCCGTCATCGCCGTCCACAGCCGCTCCGCGGCGGCCCGCAGCTCCTCGTCCCCCGTCTCGGCGGCCAGGTCGGTGGCGGCGGCCAGCAGGTACAACTGGCGTACGGCGTGCCCCTCGACGTCGGTCGCCTCGCGCAGCGGCACCCGGTCCTGGCAGTACGCCTCGCCGCCGAGCAGGCCGTGGCCGAAGCGGTCGACGAAGTAGCCGGCCAGGTCCAGGTAGCGGCGCTCACCGGTCTCCCGGTACAGCTCGACCAGGGCGGTCTCGATCTCGGGGTGGCCGTCGATGCCGTCGATCGGCTTGCCGGTGTCCGGCAGGCCGAAGACCGAGTCGACGTGGTCGGCGAACCGGCGTGCCACGTCCAGGAGTTCGTCGCTGCCGGTGGCCCGGTGGTGGGCCACCGCGGCCTGGATCAGATGCCCGGCGCAGTACAGCTCGTGACCCCAGCGCAGGTCCTTGTACCGTTCACCGCCCTTGAGGAGCTGGAACCACGTGTTGAGGTAGCCGTCGCTCTGCTGCGCGGCGGTCACGAGGGTGACGATGCGGTCGACGTCCGCGCCGAGCGCCTCGTCCTCCCCCTGGCCGAGCTGCCAGGCGGCGGCCTCCAGCCACTTGTAGACGTCCGAGTCCACGAACGGATAGGCGCCCTTGAACTCGCCCTCGGCGATGCCCGCCACCACGCGCAGGTTGTGCAGGTTGCCCGCCGACTCCAGCAGGCCGGGGCCCTGCGGGACGGAGGTGCGGGCGTTGACCTGGCGGCGGGTGTCCCAGAAGCCGTCACGCAGCTCCACGGCGACGGGAGCGAGCGCGGCGTGGGCCCCGGCGCCCGGACCGAGGCGGACCGGACCGAGGCGGACCGGACCCGTGGAGCCGCGTCCCGGTCCGGACGAGGCCGGGGACGGGGGCGTGGGCACGGTGGAACGTGGGCGGGGCATGGCTCTCCGGACAGCTAGGTGGGAGGCGGGTGGGCGGACGCACCGGGGGTGTGATGCCGTCCCGGAACCGGACACTGCTCGACGGCTCCGACCCGATTGCGCAATCGTTTTTCTAGGCGGAAACGTAGGAACCAGGCAGGCCGGAGTCAAGAGGTGTGGCGCATGTATTTACTGGTGCATCAGCCAGGCTGGTCAGCGCGGGCGATCGGTGTCAGGATGAACGCCGTCCATGGTGTCCAGGAAAAGGGTTGCGCGTGACCGCCGTTCCAGGTTCTCCCCCAACAGGGCGGGCGAAGCTCGCCGACGTCGCCAAGCTGGCCGGTGTGAGCGTCGGGACGGCTTCCAAGGCACTGAGCGGCAGCGGCAGGATGCGGCCCGAGACCAGGCAGCGGGTGCTGGACGCGGTGGCGGCGCTCGACTTCCGGCCCAACCAGCACGCCCAGAGCCTGCACACCGGGCGCAGCTGGACCGTCGGGCTGATGACCACCGACGGCATCGGCCGCTTCAGCACGCCGGTCCTGCTCGGGGCCGAGGACGCGCTCGGCGCCGGGAAGATCTCGGTGCTGCTGTGCGACACCCGCGGCGACGCGATCCGCGAGCAGCACCACCTGAGCAACCTCATGGACCGCCGGGTCGACGGCATCATCGTGACCGGCCGCCGCACCGACCCCCGCCCGCCCCTGAAGGGGATCGAGCCGATCCCGACGGTGTACGCCCTCTCGCCGTCCACCGACCCGGACGACATCTCCGTCGTCTCCGACGACCGCAGCGGAGCCCGGCTCGCCGTCGAGCACCTCATGGCGACCGGCCGCACCCGGATCGCCCACATCACCGGCCCGGCACACCACGCGGCCGCCCACGACCGCGCCCGCCACACGGTCGACCTCCTCGACGAGGCCTCACTCCAACTCGCCACCGGACGCGTCCACTTCGGGGAGTGGAGCGAGGCCTGGGGGCGCCGCGCCGCCGAGGCCGTCCTGCGTACGGCACCCGACACCGACGCCTTCTTCTGCGGCAACGACCAGATCGCCCGGGGAGTCGCCGACACCCTGCGGGAGAAGGGCCTGGACGTCCCCGGCCAGGTGGCCATCGTGGGCTACGACAACTGGGACATCATGGCCCTGGCCAGCCGCCCGCCCCTGACGACGATCGACACCGACCTCGGCGAGATCGGCAGACAGGCCGCCCTGCGACTCCTGGACGCCATCGGCGCGGAACCGGAGCCCGGGGTGCACACGGTGCCGTGCCGGCTCGTGGTGCGGGAGTCGACCTGAGCGGGCGTCCGGCGGGTGGGAGGCGTCGGTGCCACCGGTGGTGGACGCTCACTTCCTGAGGCGCCGAACGCCCGTGTAGGTCAAGGGCGTTCGGCGCTCGCCGTCGTAGCAGCCCGGCACCAGGTGCAGGCCTCTCCGGTCAGCAGGTGGAGTTGGTCTGGGTGAGCAGTCCCAGGCGCCAGGGCAGGCTGTTGTAGTCACCGCCGGCGTTGGGATCCTTCCCCTGGTACAGGTACTGGAGCTTGCAGGCCGGGATCGTGAGCGTCTGGTCGTAACCCGCGCGGATCATCTCGCCGTGACTGATGTCCCGGCTCCAAGTACCGGCGGGAAAGCTGACGTTGCCCGACTTGGCGAACGGGTTGCTCTCGGACGCGGCCAGGGGCGACCACGCGCCCGCGAGGCTGCTCGACGTCCAGGAACGGAAGTAGCGCCGGCCGTCCGAGCCGATCGCCTCGACGAGGAGCAGGTACTGGTTGCTGCCCTGCACCTTGTACACGTTGCTCGCCTCGAACAGCGCGTACTTGGAGTCCTGGGCCGCGATGACGGTGTTGGTGAAGCCGTTCGGGAATTGCCCGACGGTCGTCTGGGACCGGTAGAGATGACCGTTGTCGTCCGAGGAGAACAGGTAGCAGTTGGCGCTGTCGCAGATCACCCACATGTCGACCCAGTAGCCGTTGCCGATGTTCTGCCGGATGATGTCGGGCATCGACGAGTAGAAGTTCTTCGGGGCGCTCCACCCGTTGGGGTTGCTGATGTCGGGGTTCGTCGAGTATGACGCGTTGCCGGTCTGGTAGACGAGGTACCACAGGCGTTGCGGGGCGTTGTAGAAGACCTGCGGTGCGGCCCGGTACCCGGCGCCGATGGCGGTGCGGTCCAGGTAGTGGTGCGTGGCCGAACCCGCCTGGGACCAGTCGGAGAAGCTCAGGTACACCAGGTTGTACCCGGCGGCGTTCGCGGTGCTGGCGAACACGTGGTACTTGCCGTTGTAGTACACGACCGACGGGTCCTTGATCCCGGCGATGGTGTGGGTGGCGTCCGACTTGGGGGAGACCAGGGGGCCGCTGGAGCTCCAGCGGAAGGACGAGGGGAGTGCCGCGGCCGACCGGACGTCGGCTTGCCGTGCTGTCGAGGCGGTGCCGCCCAGGGCGGTGAGCGTCGCCTGGTAGGCGGGCTTCTTGTTGCCGTTCCGGTCGAACAGCAGCGGGTTCTCGCCGCTGCGCCAGGAGTCGCTGTCGCGGATGCCCCAGACGGTGATGCCGGTGCAGCGGGCCACGTTCATACAGGCCCGCACCGTGTTCGCGTACGCGGTCGCGGGCGCCTGCGCGATGTCCAGTTCGGTGATCTGGACGTCCACGCCGAGGGCGGCGAAGTTCGCCAGCGTCGTCTGGAAGCCGGCCGGCGGTCCGCCCGTACCGAAGTGGGACTGGAGGCCGACGCAGTCGATGGGCACGCCGCGCGCCTTGAAGTCGCGCACCATGCGGTAGACGCCCTGGGTCTTGGCGTCGCTCCAGTTCTCGATGTTGTAGTCGTTGTAGCAGAGCTTGGCCGACGGGTCGGCCGAGCGTGCGGTCCGGAAGGCCTCCTCGATGAAGCCGGTGCCCAGCACGTCCCGGAAGACCGAGCTGCGCATCTGGCCGCTGCCGCCGTCGGCGAAGGCCTCGTTGACCACGTCCCAGGCGTAGACCTTGCCCTTGTAGTGGTTCATCACCTGGGTGATGTGGTTGTTCATGACGCTGCGCAGGGTGTTGGCGTCCCTGATGGAGCTGACCCAGGACGGCAGTTGCTGGTGCCAGACCAGGGTGTGTCCGCGAAGACGCTGCCCTCGGGACGCGGCCCGGTTGGCGATCTGGTCGCCGGGGCCGAAGGTGAACGAGCCGCGGGAGCGCTCGACGGTGTCCCACTTCATCTCGTTCTCGGGCGTGACCGAGTTGAACTCGCGGTCCAGGATCCCGGTGTACGTGCCGTCGCCGAGCCGTCCGGCGGCCACGGCGGTGCCGAAGTACCGTCCGGACTGGGCTGCCTGGGCGCCCAGCGTGGAGGCGCGGACGTCGTCGGGTGCGGCGCTCGCGGCGCCGGGAGTGACCAGCGCTGCCACGGCCAGCAGGGACAACACCGAGGCCCGGCGACGGCCGAGCCTTTTCAGAGGGTTCATGGTTCTCCTCGTGCGGGTGAGTGGGGGGTTGCGCCGTGCGATCGACGGGACGGGGTCAGGGCGTCGACAGCTCGAACCGCGGGACGCGGACCGCGCCGCCGAGCGCCTGGGTGGCGTGGTTGAAGAGGGCGAACCGGTAGCCCATGAAGAAGCGCCAGTCGTTGCCCAGGGAGAAAGCGGGCCCGAGCCGGGTGAAGCGGGTGCCGTCGGTGCTGTAGGAGAAGGTGCCGGAGCGGGCCGCGCCGGGGCGGATGTCCGCGGTCGCGCGCAGCCAGACGCTGCCCGCCGGTACGGGCGTGCCCGCGACTTCGGTGCCGGTGCCCGTCGTATTCCAACTGCCGTCCATGGTCAGCCCGTTGACCATGACCACGCGTGTCGTGCCGCCGTCGCGCTTGAGGCCGATCCACGCGGAGGAGTCACGCAGCAGTGCGAGCCCCGCGCGGTCGCCGTCGCGCATCGCCGAGGGGTCCAGCTGGACGGTGGCGGTGGAGGTGGGTCCCTGGATGCGGTGCGTGAGGGTGTTGCGGGCCCAGTACAGGTCGTTGGTGACGGTCGCGGTCCGCAGGGTCAGGCCGTTGCCGGCGAACCACTTGGTGTTGTCGGGGTTGTGGTTCCACTCCCACCTCGGCCCGAGGGCCGCGCGGTCGAAGGTGTCCACGCCTGTCATGGGCGTGACCGGCCGGGGTGGAGCGGGTACGGCCGGGGCCGGATACGACACGCCCCAGGCGCCGTCGACCAGTTGCACGACGGGCCAGCCGTCCGAGGTCCAGGTGACCGGCGCGAGCACCGGCACCCGGCCGCCGGGGTAGGCGTCCACGAAGGCCATGTAGTACCAGGCGCCGCCCTGCGTCTGCACCAGCCCGCCCTGGTGCGGGACACCGCCGCCGGGGATCGGCCCGCGCAGGTCCAGGAGGACCTGTCGCATGGCGTACGGGCCGAAGGGTCCGCCCGACGACTTCAGGACGTACTGCCCGTTGGCCGGGCGGGTCAGGAAGATGTAGTACTGCCCGTTGATCCGGTAGAAGCGGGAGCCCTCCAGGGTGCCGACACTCGACGGTGTGGTGAACACCTGCTGGGCGCGGACCTGGGTACGGCCGTCGGGAGAGAGCTGGGCCACGCTGATCGTGCTGTTGCCGTAGGCCACGTACAGGGTGTCGTCGGTGTCCACGAGCAGCCCGGCGTCGTAGTACGGCGCGCTGATGGTCGTCAGTCTGCTCCACGGCCCCTCGGCGGCGGTGGCCGTGTAGACGTACGTCCGGGCGAAGTCGATCTGGCCGAGCCAGTAGAACGTCCTGTTGCTCGGACGGTAGGCCAGTGACGACGCCCAGATCCCTCTGACGTATCCCCGCGCTCCGTTGAGGTCGTACTTGGCGCCGAAGTCGAGGACGGGTACCGAGTGGCCGGCGATCTCCCAGTTCACGAGGTCGTACGAGCGCAGGACGGGCGCGCCCGGTGAGTAGTGCATGGTCGAGGCCGAGGCGTAGTAGGTGCCGCCGACGCGGATGACGTCGATGTCCGCGAAGTCCTGCCAGACGACCGGGTTCGTGTACGACACCGCGGCCGCGGGGGCCGGTCCCCGGGCGGGAGCCAGGAGAGCTCCGCCGGCCAGGCCGACAGCGGCGGTCAGCGCACGGCGGCGGTCCATGTATTGGCGAGGGCATGACATATCCATGTGTCGTTCTCTCTGCGAGGGAGCGCGGTGGGGGAGGGCTGATCCTGCTCGTTCGAGAGTGCGAACGCCGGTGGTGCGGTGAGCAACCAGGATGGTAGGAGGCCCACACATCCCGTCAATACCTCTCGCATGATTCGCTGTTGGGATCGAAATATTTCGGATTCTGAAGGGTTCGAATGCGGTCGGACGAGCTTCTTCTTCCCGGACAGTGTTGACATGTCCAGCGCGATCCCTAGCATCCGTACAGCCGAGCATCCGGAATCGGCTCGAAATTTCGAACCGCCGACAAGAGTCCGCTGAGTGGCTTCGGTCGGACCTGCGCAGTGGTCATCCCCTGTCTGCCCACGAAAGGAGAGCTCGGTGCCCCGACCGACTTGCGGACGACTGCTCCGTATTCTCGCGGCCACCACGCTGGCCGTCACGGCGTCCTTGACGGTCTCCGCGTCCGCAACCGCAACGGCCGCCACCCCCGCGACCGCTACGGCCGCCGCCCCCGGCAGTCCCGCCCTCACCCCGCCACTGGGGTGGAACAGTTGGAACAGCTTCGGGTGCGGGATCACCGAGGCGCAGGTCCGTCAGGCCGCCGACGCGATGGTGTCGTCGGGCATGCGGGACGCCGGCTACCGGTACGTCGTGGTCGACGACTGCTGGTTCGACCCGCAGCGCGACGCGGCGGGCAACCTGCGGGCGAACGCGACCAAGTTCCCCGGCGGGATGAAGGCGCTCGGCGACTACATCCACGCGAAAGGCCTGAAGTTCGGCATCTACCAGGTGCCGGGCGAGCGCACCTGTGCCCAGACCACCGGCGCCTATCCGGGTTCGACGGGCAGCCGGGGACACGAGGTTCAGGACGCCGCCACGTTCGCGTCATGGGGCGTCGACTACCTCAAGTACGACTGGTGCTCCTCCAGCGGCACCCGCGACGAACAGGTCGCACGGTTCACGCTGATGCGCGACGCCCTGCGGGCCACCGGACGGCCGATCGTCTACAGCATCAACCCCAACAGCTTCCACACCATCACCGGCGCCGACTACAACTGGGGCGAGGTCGCCGACCTGTGGCGGACGACCGAGGACCTGCTCGACATCTGGCAGAACGGCAACACCAACAGCTACCCCATGGGCGTCGGCAACGTCCTGGACATCACGGCACCGCTGGCGGCGCAGTCCGGCCCCGGCCACTGGAACGACCCCGACATGCTGGTGGTGGGCCGTCCCGGCCTGTCCCTGACGGAGTCCCGCGCACACTTCGCCCTGTGGGCGCTGCTGGCCGCACCGCTCATGGCAGGCAACGACATCCGCACCATGTCCGCCGACGTGAGCGCGATCCTGCGCAACCCGCGTCTGCTGGCGGTGAACCAGGACCCGCTGGGCGCCGGCGGACGCCGGGTACGGGACGATGGCAGCGTCGAGATCCTCGCCAAGCCGCTGTCCGACGGCTCGGTCGCCGTGGGCCTGTTCAACCGGGGATCCGCCACGGCGACGGTCACCACCACGGCCGCCCAAGTCGGTCTGTCCGGCGGCCCGTTCACCCTGACCGACCTGTGGACCGGCGGCGTGTCCAGCACCGCCGGCCAGATCTCGGCGAGCGTGCCCGCGCACGGCGTGGCCACCTTCCGGGTGACCGGCGGCAGCCAGACGCCGTCCACCACCTCCCGGCTGCGCGGCAACGCCTCCGGCCGCTGCGCGGACGTGGACAACGCCTCCACCGCCGCCGGGGCCACGGTGCTGCTCTGGGACTGCCACACCGCCGCCAACCAGCTGTGGACCACCTGGGCCGGCGGCGAGATCCGCGTCTACGGCGACAAGTGCCTGGACGCCTACAACCAGGGGACCGCCGACGGCACCCGGGTCATCACCTGGACCTGCAACGGCCAGGACAACCAGAAATGGACCGTCGGCTCCGACGGCACGATCCGCAACCTCCACGCGGGCCTGTGCCTCGACACCGACGGGTCAGGCACCGCCAACGGCACCCCGCTCCTTCTGCGGACCTGCAACGGCCAGTCCGGCCAGAAGTGGAGCCGGGCGTGAGCCACCCGACACCCCCCACCCGAAGGGCAGTTGGACGATGACGAGGACAAGAACCCTGTTATGGCCCGCCATGGTCGCGGTGCTGCTCGTCCTGAGCCTGGCCGGCACGGCACTGGGCCGTGGCCAGGCCGACACCACCCGGCTCACGCCCGCCGCCGCGAGCACCGGCTGCGGCAAGGCCCCCACTCTGACGAGTGGCACGTACACGATTCAGAGCGGCGGCAAGAACCGCAGCTTCATCCTGAAGCTCCCGGACGGCTACGACCGCGACCACGCCTACCGGCTGGTCTTCGGATTCCACTGGCTGGGCGGCACCTCCACCGATGTCGCCACGGGCCGCACGGTGGACACGGGCACCTGGGCCTACTACGGCCTCCAGCGACTGGCGAACAACAGCGCCGTCTTCGTCGCGCCACAAGGCCTCAACAACGGCTGGGCCAACTCCGGCGGCGAGGACGTCACCTTCGTCGACGACATGCTCCGCCGGATCGAGAACGACCTGTGCGTCGACACCACCCAGCGCTTCGCGCTCGGCTTCAGCTACGGCGCCGCCATGTCGTACGCCCTCGCATGTGCCCGCGCCACGGTCTTCCGCGCGGTCGCGGTGCAGAGCGGCGGACAGCTGAGCGGATGCAGCGGCGGCACCCAGCCCATCGCCTACCTCGGAGTGCACGGACTCAGGGACAACGTCCTCGGCATCTCCGGCGGCCGGACCCTGCGCGACAGGTTCGTCAGGAACAACGGCTGCACTCCCCAGAACCCGCCCGAGCCCGCCCAGGGCAGCCTGACACACCGGATCACCACCTACGCGGGCTGCTCGGCCGGACATCCGGTCGCCTGGGCCGCCTTCGACGAGGGCCACATCGCGGCCCCGCAGGACGGGGCTCCCGGTGACAGCGGCCGGACCTGGGTGCCGGGAGAGGTGTGGAAGTTCTTCACGCAGTTCCAGAGCTCCGACCCGTCTCCGGGAACCGCCACCTGCCGCGTCACCGACACGGTCAGCGCGTGGAACAACGGACTGACCTCGAACATCACCATCACCAACACCGGATCCACCCCGATCGACGGCTGGTCCCTGCTCTTCACCCTGCCCGGCGGCCAGGCCATCACCTCCGGCTGGAACGCGGACTTCTCACCCGCCTCGGGCCAGGTCACGGCCAGAAACCTCTCCCACAACGCCACGATCGCACCGGGCGCCTCGGTCGGCATCGGCTTCCAGGCCACACACACCGGAGCCACGGCCGCACCGGCATCGTTCACCCTCAACGGCAGCAGCTGCGAAGTCACGGTGAGCTGACCGCAGCGGTCGCCCGGGTCGGCCACACCCAAAAGCCGCGGCCCCCGGGCGACCGCGTCAGAGGCGGCGCGTCGGACCACCGACCTTCTGAAGCCCTGTCCGTCGAGGAACTGATGGTCCTGTCTCGCGGCCCGGATCGTCACCGTACCTAAGACCCAGTTGGTGAAGTTGTACTGCCTCGGCGGAAAGGCACAACCACCGCTGTACGTCCGGTCGGCATCGTCCGCTTCGATGATCCCTCTCATCTGGCCGAGCTGCTCGTCGTCGCACTCCAGCCAGCCTCTGATCCGGACGAAAACACCCACGGCGATCGTTCTCCCCTACATTCCCGGCCGTATTCCATAGCGTTTGCCGCAGCCTTGCGGTCACCGCATGGTCGGACCCTTGGCGTGGGTAGGGCCCGGGCATGGGAGACAACGAGGTCGTTCCGGAGAAGGTGGCCTGGGTTCTGGTGCGTGGCGGGCGGGTGTTGGTGACGCGGAACCGGGGTGTGGACCTCTTCTACTTCCCCGGTGGGAAGCGCGAGCCGGGCGAGTCCGATGCCGAGACCTTGGCGCGCGAGATCGACGAGGAACTCCAGTCCCGCGTCGACACGTCCACGATGACGCACGTGGGCACCTTCGAGACGCGGAGGGACCATGACGGCCGCCCCGAGTTCCGGATGATCTGCTACACGGCCGAGTACGCAGGCCCACTGCGTCCCTCGCGGGAGATCGCCGAGTCGGACTGGTTCGGCTACGACGATCGTGCGCGGGTCTCGGCGGTGGACCAATTGGTGTTCGACATGCTGCGGGCCTCCGGCCAACTCTCCTGAAGGCTGCGGTTCAGGCCGAGAGCAGTCCGCGGCCCAGCCAGTCCTTCCCGTCCCGCACGCCCGGCAGAGCGAAGAAGTACCCACCGCCGGTGGGGGAGATGTAGTCGACGAGCGGCTCGTCGATCAGGCGGGTCTGCGTCGCCTCGAACTGCCGTTGGACGTCCTGCTGGTAGCAGCAGAACACCAGCCCCATGTCGAGGTTGCCGACGGAGTCGATCCCGCGGTCGTAGTTGTAACCGCGCCGCAGGATGCGGGAGTCGTCGGTGCGGGCGGTGCGTGGGTTGGCGAGCCGGATGTGCGCGTCGAGCGGGATCGCCTCGCCCTTGGGGTCCTTGGCGTAGTTCGGGATGTCGGTCTCCTTGGCGCCGTCCAGCGGAGCACCGGTGTCCTTGCGACGGCCGAACATCAACTCCTGCTCGCTGAGCGAGACCCGGTCCCAGAACTCCACCAGCATCCGGATGATCCGGATCACCTGATAGCTCCCGCCAGACGCCCAGGCGGGCTCGCCGTCCCCGTCCCCGACCCAGATGAGCCGATCGGTCTCACGCGCCGAGTGGACGTCGGGATTGGCGATCCCGTCCTTGAAGCCGAGCAGATTGCGCTGGGCGCCGGTCGGACGGGGCGCGTTCTGGAAGCCGTCGATGCGCCACCTGATCTGCATGGCGCCCCGCGTGTGCTTGGCGATGTCGCGCAGCGCGTGCAGCACGGTGTCCTGGCGGTCCGCGCAGATCTGGAGGGACAGGTCGCCATGGCACTCGGCGGCTTGGAGGTTGTCGTTGGGGAAGGTGCGCATCGCGGTCAGGCGGCGGGGCCTGGCCTTGGCGAGGCCGTAGCGTTCGTCGAAGAGGGACGCGCCGACGCCGACCGTCACCGTGAGGCCGTCGGCGGGGACGGTCGGACCGAGGATGCCGTTGTCGGAGGGCGGGGCGCCGACGCCGAGGTCGGCCGGGGTGCCCCCGGAGGTGAGGAAACGGGCCCGGGCGGTGATCGTGCGCAGCAGGTCCGTGAGTTCGGCCCGGCCGTCGGCGATCACGTCGAACGACACGAAGGTGGCCGCCGTCGGCGCGGGCGTGATGATCCCGGCCTGGTGGGTGCCGTGGAAGGGGACCGCGGGGGAGTTTTCCGTCTGCGTGGCGGCCTGCGCGGTGCCGCTGCTCTCGGCGAACGCGAGACCGCCGCCGGCCAGCACCGCCCCCGCGGCCCCGGCGCCCAGGGCTGTCTTCACGAAGGAACGGCGGCCGGCACCGGCGGGACAACCACCCTGCGGGGCGGGGGATTCGGTGGACGGCATGGGGGCGTTCCCTTCGCTCTGTGCGGAGTTGTCGTGTCGGGTGCTCATCAGGCCGACTTCCGGATCTCCAGCAGGTCCGGAACCGGGGAGAGGTCCTCCAGGAGCTGCCCGGTGGCTCCGTTCACGCGAGCCCGCGCGGTGGCATCGAGCCGAGTGACGGGGGTCCAGGCGTCACCGTGCCGGGCCGCGTCGAGGAGCGCCTGAAGACGGGCGATGTCGGCGTCGACGGTCGGCAGCAGGCGTGGCGCGCGCGTGGTGAGCAGTGGCTTGAGTACGGCGAGCAGTTCGCGCGTTCCGGCGAGATTGGCGTCGGCGGTGGCGAGGTTCGTGCCACTGCCCTCGTCGGTGTCGCCGGTCAGTTCGAACTGGAGGGTGTTCTCGAGGATCTCGTGGGCCCGCAGCGGCAGGTCGGACGGGTCGAAGTCCTGGTGGGGGAAGGCCTTTCGCAGTCCCGCCACGTCCGTGGCGAGCTGCTGCGCCGGAGCGGTGAGCGAGACCGCCGACTCGCCGTGCCACAGGCCGTACTCGACGCGGTGGAAACCGGCGAAGTCCTTGTCGTGCACGCCACCCGGCAGACCGTCGGCCCTGCCGTTGATCTTCTGGTCGAAGTCCTCGAAGGTGCCGTAGGCGGCGCCGAGGGAGGCGTAGGTGAGGTGCGCGGTGAGCCAGTCGCCGCGCGCCTGGCCGAGCTGCCCGCCCTTGATGTCGGCGGCGAGGGTGCGGGTCTGCCCGACGAGTCTGGCCAGGCCTTCGTCGACGTACGACTTGTACTGCCCGAGCGGGCCCGAGAGGTCCTGTTCGGACACCGGGACGACCGCCCGCGAGCTGCCCCCGCCGCTGACCCGGACCGCCTTGGAGGTCACCGCGGCCCCGCTGTTCGGCACGCAACGCCATGCGTACGTGCCGCCCGCGACGGTGGCGACCAGAGCCCGGGTGGTGCCGGGCGCCAGGCCCTCGACCTCGCCGTAGACGGCGTTGGTGGCCGGATCGACGAGGTACACCTCGGACGTCTTGTCGCCGGTGTTGTGCATCTGGAAGGTCTGCCGCCCCGGCTTGGGCGCGCTGAAGCCCTTGCCGCAGTCCTTCTCCGAGACCGCCACGGTCTCGGCGGCAGCGGGCTTGGGGCTCCCGAAGACCACCGCGGCGCCGGCGATCACCGCGGGGACGGTGACGACGGCGACCGGCACGACCCAGGTGGGGCGGCGCCGGGAAAGGGAGGTTTCGGGGGCTCCGGTGACTCCCGTGGCTCCGACGGCCTCGGCAACCCCTGCGGCCTCGGTGGCAACCCGCTCGGGCGTCGCGTCCCGTACCCCTCGCACGAACAGCGTCATCACCACGGCGAGATACCCGCCGTAGCCGAGGACCTGAAGCCATGTCATGGTCGGCGTCAGATTGAACACGCCCTGGACGAGGGTGCTGTACCAGGCCCCGGCGTCGATGCTGCCGCTCAGATCGAAGGCGTACGACGTCTGCCCGGGCAGTACGCCACCCTCCTGGAGGTCGCGGAGGCCGTAACCGAGGACACCGGCGGCTATGACGATCAGCACCGCACCCGTGGCGGTGAAGAACTTCGTCAGGTTGATCCGCAGGACCCGCCGGTACAGACCCCAGCACAGCGCGGCCGCGAGGACGAGCCCGATGGCGGCACCGGTCAGCGGGCCCGCGGACTCCCCGGCGGCCTGGGCCGTGGTCCACAGGAACAGTGCGGTCTCCAGGCCCTCCCGGCCCACGGCGAGGAAGGAGGTGGCGACCAGGACGCCCGCGCCCATGCCGAGCGCGCCCGTGACCTTCTCCTTGATCTCGCCGGACAGGCGGTGGGCCGAGCGGCGCATCCAGAAGACCATGGCGGTGACGAAGGCGACCGCGACCACGCTGAGGGTGCCGCCGAACGCCTCCTGTGCGGTCGCGGACAGGGAGGCCGCGGTGAAGGTGAGGACAGCTCCGAAGCTCAGCGCGAGCGCGATCGCCGCGAGGACGCCGGTCCACACCTGCGCAAGCCGGGAACGGGCACCGGCCCGCACCAGAGTCGCCACGAGGATGGAGACGATGAGTCCCGCTTCCAGTCCTTCCCGCAGTCCGATCAGGAAGCTCGGAAACGCGTCATCCCACATGCGGTCCTCATTAGCGTAGGCATGCCTAAGTTCAACGCGGACCATCATGACTGCGGGTATGCAATCAATCAGTCCCGGAAAGGTAATTCCGGAGCCAAAACCCGTTCAGGAGTTTCGTCCCGTCGTACGAAGAAGGCCCCGCTGTCGGCCCGGGATCCTCCGACGGCTACCGTCCCGCTGGAACGAGACACGCCTCGCCCCGACCGGTTCGGAGGAGGACGGCCCCGTATGACCAGTGACCCCTCGACGACCGCCCTGTCGGCCGGACAGCTCGCCGAGCTGACGGCGGGGCGGCTGCTGTCCTCCTGGCAACTGGACATCCCGGCGCTGCTCCTGATCGCAGTGCTGGCCACGCTGTACGGCTGGGGCGTACGGCGGATCCACCGGCGCGGTGAACGCTGGTCGCCCGCTCGCACCGCCGCGTTCGCACTCCTCGGACTGGGCGCCCTGACGGTGGCCACGATGTCCGGGCTCGCCGTCTACGACCACGTGCTGTTCTGGCCGGCCGCCGTCCAGAACATCCTCCTCGACCTGGTGGCACCCCTGGGCCTCGCCCTCGGCGACCCGCTGCGCCTCGCGGTCGAGGCGCTTCCCGAGGGCGCGGCGGCGCGGGTCCGGCGCACGATGACCGGCAGGCTGGTACGCGTCCTGACCTTCCCCCTCGTCAGCACGGTTCTGGTGCTCGCCACCGAACTGACCGTGTACTTCACGCCGTACTTCGCCACCGCCCTGCGCGTGGGCTGGCTGCACCAACTGATGTACCTGCACCTCCTGGTCGCGGGCTGCCTCTTCGTCGTACCGGTCCTGACCCGTGAACAGACGCTGCCCGCCTGGTGCACGCATCCGGTGCGGGCGGCGCTGGTCTTCCTCGACGGCATCGTCGACGCCGTCCCGGGCCTCGTCGTCATGACCCACGGCACGCTCATCGCGGGAGCCTGGTACCTGCACCACGCGCCCCCGTGGTCCCCGGACGTCCAGCACGACCAGCAGATCGGCGGCGGCGCGATGCTCGGCATCGCCGAACTGACCGCCCTGCCCTTCCTGCTGGCACTCCTCTTCCAGTGGGCCCGCGCGGAGCGGCTCCAGACGGCAGCCCTGGACCGACGCCTCGACGCGGAGTTGCCCCCGTCCACGCCCCCGACCCCCGGCCAGACCGCATCGCCCGAACGCGTCCGCCCCTGGTGGGAGACCGAACAGAACGAGGTGGCCGCGCGGATCCGCCGCCATCACGGTGGGGATTGACGGGCTTGCGGTAGTGAACCGTCGCGCCGCCGAGGCGCTGGAGCAGCGGCGTGCGGCGGCACAGCAGGGGTGGTGCCTGGAACTGGTCGCCCGGGCCGAGGACAGTGGGCAGAGCCCCCGCGGACAATGCCTGTACTAGGCCATGCTCCGCGCAGGAGCGGCCAGCGTCGCTTCCCGCGACCGGACCAGGGCCGGCAGGTCGATTTCGCCGGGCTCGTGCAAGTCGCCGTCGGACCACGGCACTTGGTTGGCTGGGTCTGCGCAGGGGAAGACGGTTCCCTGATCGGCTTCGTCAACGTCGTCTGGGACGGCGGAGTCCACGCCTTCATTCTGGACACGGTGGTCGCACCCCACCGCCGAGCGAGGGGCATCGGCGCCGCACTGATCGCCACCGCGGCCCACGAAGCCCGTACCGCGAAGTGCGAATGGCTCCATGTCGACTTCGAGGAGCACCTGCGGTCGTTCTACTTCGACGCCTGCGGCTTCAAGGAGACGACGGCCGGCCTGATCGCTCTGTAGTGCTTGGAAAGGCCGATCCCACACCGAAGACAGGAGGCTGCATGAACCGGTCCGCGCGGACCCAGCCGGACGGCCAGGGGATGCGGCTGCAGCCCTTGACCGAGACGGGGGCACACCAGATCGAGCACTGGTTCGATCACCCAGAGGTCCAGAATCGGCTGGGGGACCGTTCCTGGATCCACCGTCAGCTGGAACTGATCGGCCGGCGCCCCGGCGCCGTCTTCCGCGGCGCGGTCGTACTGCGCTCCCACGCATGGATCGGCCTGGATGAGACCGGAACCCCGGTCGCCTTCATCTGCGGCGATGTCTATGACCGCTGGGTCCGGTACCACGGCGAAGGTCCCGAGGGCCCCGTCCTGTCCGACACCGACCCTCGACGCGCCATGGGCCTGGCCTACCTCGTCGCCCCCTCACGCCGGCGGCAGGGCCACGGCCGCTCCGCCCTCCGAACCGTCCTCACCCACCCCGCCACCGGCGATGTCGAGACGTTCTTCTGCGGCATCGACGCCGACAACCACGCCAGCCGCCACTGCGCCGAATCCGCC